>CAYJIU010000025.1:0-20786 GCA_964370305.1 uncultured Desulfovibrionaceae bacterium | reverse complement strand
AGTGAATTCTGGCTTATTTTACGGCACGCGAAATTTTCCTTACAGAAAAATTTCGGTAGCCGACACTTGAAAAAACATCCACTTGCTTCACAAAATTGCCAGAAAGTCGCATTCCATGCTTTGTTTATGGCAATTTTGTTCTACTATTTTACACAAGTTACTCTTGTAATCATAAAGGGTTGTATAGTTTTTCAGTGTCGACTACTTTATAAACCATGACCACATTCCCCACCCCACCCACGGCAATCTAATTTGTAAAGGTTTATAGGACTTATCAAACTTTAAATGCATGGACTGCTACGTGAAAACACTAGCTTTTTCATTTTTTGAGTAACTCCCGAAGCGTTTTCTCTAGCAGTGGCTCCCGATACAGCGAAGGTCAATTGCGAGGAATGTCGCTTCGGAAATTATGTTTAAAAATCGGTCTAATAGCGACATGACGTGGCAATCCAAGCCTTTAAAGCGTCATTAAGAGGAAATCCCCTCTGGCAAATTAGATCGCCGTGGTCCCCACTCATCGATACATAAAAAACACTTGCGAAACAAAAGTAAAAAAGCCAATATCCCATGTCAAACATCACAAGTGAGAGTATGCATGAGCCAAAACCTTGAAAGCATATTGAACATTATTGGACAAAAATTTAACGTGAGCTTTGAGTCTTTAGATATTGACCAAGAGCCCATATATGTATTGTCCATAAACAATATGCAAAAGCATTTAGATGGGTTAATTGCAAAAAAATCCATCCACGACCCCTTAAAAGACTTACCCCTTTGGTCAAAAATATGGCCAGCATCGTTCATTTTAGGGCGTTTTTTGCGTAAACTTGAACCAGAAGGCAAAAGCTTACTTGAATTAGGCGCAGGTTGTGGCATCACCAGTATTATAGCAAGTAGATATGGTTTTTCCAATGTGCAAACTACAGATATTGTTGACGATGCCCTACTCTTTGCCAAAGCCAATGTTTTGAAAAACTCTCTTGAACACATTATCAATGTACGCCGCGTGGATATAAAGGATAGTCGTCAAAGTCTTAACGAAGCCCGTTTTGACATCATTGCTGCGTCAGAAATCCTATACCTTGAGGACTTACACCGCCCTCTTATAAAATGCATGCAAAGGCATCTTGCCAAAAATGGTCAGGCCATAATCTGCACTGATATGGCCCGTCGCCGTCCAAGATTTTTTAAGCAAGCAGCCAAAGTATTCAATATTACAGAACAACTCATAGGCGTGCGCAGTAACAATGAACAAGGCACAGAAGAACGCCACGTCTATGCATTACATATTTTGGAACATAAATAATGATTACTCTAAACCCCTGCCCCAAAGTACACAATCACGAGCTTGATAAAGCCATAAGCCCGCAAGAAACTGTGGAGCAAGTGCGCGCAAAGCTCAAAAATATTGATTTAGACATATTAGCGCAAACCAAACGTATTGATATAGGTAGGCTTAACATCCCGGTATACTTAAGCCAATGCGGAGAAAATGCGCGCAACATCATGCCTACACGCAAACAAATGGGTAAGGGCGCAACCGCTATACAGGCCGAAGCCTCTGCCTTGATGGAGCTTATGGAGCGTTTTTCCTTTTTTAGTTTTTGGGAAAGCACCCCATCTTGCGTCAATGCCACTTGGTCTGCTGCCAAAGCCCGCTTTGGTGATGCCCTAATCCCCATTGAGCATATTTTACAGTCGGTACATGACACCCTACCCTCACAAGATGCAGAAAAAATTATGGATTTACTGGAGTGGCAATTTTTTCCCTGTACAGATTTAGTAAATATGCGTGAAGTATGGGCTCCGCTTAATTGGTTTAAAAAACTAGGAGAATTCAACGGCACGTCAGCTGGCAATACAGAGGAAGAATCCATCCTCCAAGGCCTATGCGAGCTAGTGGAAAGGCATGTTTGCTGCCTTATAGATAGAGAGCAACGTGTTTGCCCAACCATTGACCAAGAATATATTGATGATTCTGTGTTACAGGAATTATTACAAGCCTTTAAGCGTGAAGGCATAGAGATTATCCTCAAAGATTTTTCCCTAAATATGCCTGTGCCCACGGTGGGTGCTGTGGCTTTTGATCGCAAGACTCATCCGCACACTTCAGAAATTGTTTTCACCGCTGGCACCGCCAGCACAGCCGCAAAAGCCGCCATTAGAGCTGTGACCGAAGTTGCCCAACTGGGTGGAGATTTCTGCACCTCTGCTTGCTATGAAGCCTCAGGGCTATCGAAATTTGAAAATATTGATGATATTCAATGGTTACTTGAAGGCGACTACTGCAAGCTTGCTGATTTACCAAGCCTTGCTGCAAATGATATTTTGTTAGAATTACAATCACTTATACAAAGTTTATCCAGCTTAGGCTATACAAGTTATGCCATCTCCACCATGCATCCAAAATTGAGCATAGCTACGCATTATAGCTTTGTGCCCGGACTTGATTTTAGAGAAAGAGATAAAAATCAAAGCCTTGGTCTTTTTGTGGGGCGCATTTTAGCTGAAGAATGTGCTGCCGAGCAGGCAGAATATGGATTAGAGATATTGGAAAAGCATTACCCCAATGCGCATTTTATACAATTTTTTAAGGGCATGTTGGCCTTGCGCCAAGATGAATATGCCAAAGCACACACTTTCTTTGCTAATGCCATAGCTGTACAACCCGAAAATGATGCACGAGGGCTTTGTGCTTTTTATGCAGCTTACAGCCTTAGCCTTATGCAAAATTGGCAAGAATGTATAGATTTTTTAGATCAGGCCACAGAGCTTTGCCCTGATATGAAGGAATATTGGAACTTACGCGGGGTGGCATATTTTAAGCTAAAAGATTATACTAAGGCTGCGCAAAATTTTGAGGCAGTACTACAAATTGATAAAGGCTCAAGCATGGACATTGCAAACCTTGGGCTTTGTCATAAATTTATGGGTAATAGTGAAAAAGCCGTGTATTATCTAAGCCATGCTCTAGAGCTTGACCCTAGCCTTAGCTTTGCCAAAACACATTTAGAAGAATTAAAATAAATATATGGAGAACATATGAGTAACGAACCGGATAAAATCATCTATTCCATGATTAGGGTGTCCAAAAAGCATGGACAAAAAGAAGTATTAAAAGACATTTCCCTATCCTATTTTTATGGTGCAAAAATTGGCGTACTGGGGCTCAATGGTGCTGGTAAGTCTTCACTTTTACGCATTTTGGCTGGCGTGGATGAAGCCTTTGACGGCAAAACCGTGCTTGCGCCAGGCCACACCATTGGCTATTTAGAGCAAGAACCACTTATGAACGAAGAGCGCACAGTGCGTGAAGTTGTGGAAGAAGGTGTGCAAGAATTGGTAAATATTGCCAAGGAATACGAAGCCGTTAATGAAAAATTTGCCGAACCCATGGAGCCAGAAGAAATGGACGCCCTCATCGAAAAACAGGGTAAATTACAAGAGCTTATGGACGATAAAGGCATATGGGATTTAGACTCACGTCTAGAAATGGCTATGGATGCCCTGCGCTGCCCCCCTGCTGATACGCCTGTTTCTGTAATTTCAGGTGGTGAGCGTCGCCGCGTGGCTTTATGCCGTTTGCTTTTACAAAATCCTGACATATTACTGCTTGACGAGCCAACTAACCACTTGGATGCTGAATCCGTAGCTTGGCTTGAGCGTTTTCTTTCAACCTTTCCGGGCACAGTTATTGCCGTAACTCACGACCGCTATTTTCTTGATAATGTGGCTGGTTGGATTTTAGAGCTTGACCGTGGACGCGGCATACCGTGGAAGGGCAATTATTCCTCATGGCTTGACCAAAAACAAAAACGCCTTGCCAATGAAGAAAGATCCGAAGCCCAACGACAAAAAACCCTACAGCGTGAGCTTGAGTGGATAAAAATGTCGCCCAAGGGACGTCATGCCAAGGGTAAAGCCCGCATCAATGCTTATGAAGCCATGCTCTCACACGAAAGTGAAAAGCTAGCCCCAGATCTTGAAATTTACATCCCACCCGGGCCACGCCTTGGCAAAAGCGTCATAGAAGCCAAAGGCTTAAATAAAACACTTGGCGACAAACTCTTGGTGGAAAACTTAAATTGCATCATCCCAGCTGGTGCCATTGTAGGTATCATCGGGCCCAACGGTGCTGGTAAAACTACATTTTTCAATATGTTAGTGGGGCAAGAGCAACCAGACGCCGGCGAATTGCAAATTGGTGATACTGTACAATTTGCCTATGTAGATCAGGGGCGTGATTCTCTAACCGCTGGTAAAAGTGTATATGAGCTTATAAGCGATGGTATGGAAACCATTAAACTTGGTAGTCGTGAAATCAATGCCCGTGCTTATTGTTCACGTTTTAATTTTCAAGGCCAAGACCAACAAAAAAAGGTAGATGTACTCTCAGGTGGTGAGCGTAATCGCTTGCACCTTGCGCGTATGCTTAAATCCGGTGCCAACGTCATCTTGCTTGACGAACCCACCAACGATATTGACGTAAACACCATGCGCGCTCTTGAAGATGCCCTTGATAACTTTGCCGGATGTGTGCTGGTTATTAGCCACGACCGTTGGTTCTTAGACCGCATTGCCACACATATTCTGGCCTTTGAAGGTGACTCAAGCATTACTTTTTTTGATGGTAATTATTCGGAATATGAAGAAGATCGCAAAAAACGTTTGGGCAAGGATGCAGATACACCAACGAGAATTAAATTCCGCAAGCTAACCCGATAAAAACAGGAGGGCATATGTCAAACATTACTGAAACTTTATTCAAAGCTTGGAACTTTCGTCATGCATGCAAGTCATTTGATGCATCAGCAAAAATTTCTGACGATGATTTTAACACCATATTAGAGTCTGGACGTCTTTCACCTTCATCCTTTGGGCTTGAGCCTTGGCAATTTATGGTGGTACAAAACCCCAACTTGCGCGAAGCCCTAAAGCCACTATGTTGGGGTGCTCAAGGGCAACTACCCACTTGTAGCCATTTCTTAATATTATTAGCTCGTAAGGCAAAAACCATGGATCCGCACGGTGAATATATTATGCAAACCATCATGCGTGAAACTCAAGAACTACCCGAAGATGTGATTGAATTACGTTCAAATTTCTTTGCTAATTTTATTGATAATGACTTTGGCTACGCAGGAAATGATCGCGCAAAATTTGAATGGGCATCCCGCCAATGCTACATTGCCCTTGGCAATATGATGACCACAGCAGCCTTACTTGGTTTTGACTCTTGCCCCATTGAAGGCTTTAGAAAAGAAGAAGTGGAAGAACTGCTTAGCAAACAAAATTTGCTAGATAGTGAAACCTTTGGCGTGGCCTGCATGGTGGCATTTGGCAAAAGAGAAAAAGACCCAGAACGCCCCAAAACACGCCGCACCCAAGAACAAGTTATACAATGGGTTAAATAATTGTAATATTTTTACGTGCAGGGGGGATTTTTTAAATGCCCCTTGCACTCTCAATTTGAATATACAAATGCTGAAAAAATCATTTTCATGCACTTTTCATTTGGCTATCATATTAAATGTTTTAATACACCTTACAAAATACAGCTTAGGAAGGATTTTGTTCTTTCATTTTGAGCATTTTTAAATATTTGTTCTGGTGTGCCTTGTTCCTCAATAACCCCATCTGCAAGAAAAATAACCCTATCGGCCACTTCTCCGGCAAAGCCCATTTCATGCGTAACCACCACCATGGTCATGCCTTCAGCGGCAAGTTCCTTCATAACTTGCAACACCTCTCCTACCATCTCAGGATCTAAGGCCGACGTGGGCTCATCAAAGAGCATAATATCTGGATTCATGGCCAGTGAGCGCGCAATGGCCACACGCTGTTTTTGCCCACCTGAGAGCTGATGCGGGTATTGGTCAGCTTTATCAAGTAGCCCCACTCGCTCTAAAAGTTGCATGGCTTTTGCCTCGGCTTGAGCCTTGGTAAGTTTTTTAAGCTCCACCGGTGCAAACATAATATTCTTTTTCACCGACATATGCGCAAAAAGATTGAATTGTTGAAACACCATGCCTACATTTTCACGCACTTTATTAATATTTACATTCTTTCCCACAACAGGCATATCATCAATAATAATTTCGCCTTGCGTTGGCTCTTCAAGCCTATTTAGGCAGCGCAAGAGTGTAGATTTACCAGAACCAGATGCACCAATAATGCACACAACCTCGCCTTCAGCAACTTCTAAATCAATGCCGCAAAGCACTTCTGAGTCTTTAAAGGATTTGTGTAAATTGGTAACTTTCAATTTATTTATCATAACTAATCTTCTTTTCTACATATTTTGAAAATAACATTAACGATGAAATCACAATAAGATACACGACACCCACCCAAAAATATGTGGCAAAGTAGTTCCAATTGGCAGAAACATACTGATTAGCCTGATTCACCGTTTCGCTAAGACCAATTACAGTCAAAATAGAACTATCCTTAACGGTAATGATAAATTGATTAACCAAGGCCGGAGAAACAATTTTTAAAGCCTGCGGCAGTACAACCTTAGCCATGGTTTTACTAGCAGACAAACCAAGGCTTCGCGCAGCTTCCACTTGCCCCTTGCTCACGGCCTGAATACCACTACGATAAATTTCTGACAAATAAGCACCAGCGTTTAAGCTTAGGGTAATAATACCCGCCATGATAGGCGTAATTCTAAAATCATCAATAAAAAGTCGTATTATTTGTGGTGTTCCAAAATAAATAAATAATGCCTGAACAATCATGGGGGTTCCGCGTATAACCCAAACATAAGCGTGTGCTAAAAAGCTAAGCACCGGCACCTTAGCTAGAGTGAGTAAACACGATACAAGCCCCAAGCCCATACCAACAATAATTGAAATTAAAGATACTTGTATCGTAATACTCATCCCCTTGACCATAAAGGGATAAATATCAAAAAACGTCGCAAACAATTGTTCAAACATAAATTTTCCTAATTCAAGCCCTCTGCACAATGAATTATGCAGGGTTCAATTCAACAAAAAACACTATGAAAAATAAACCTGCCCCCGTGGTTGGAGGCAGGCATAAAGCTATGTTCTAAAAACAACCATGTTAGAAAAAATATTACATTCCATATTTTTCAAGCACTTTTTTATAAGTACCATTGGCTTTAATGTTTTTAAGACCTTCATTAAACATCTTAATAAGTTCAGGATTTTTACCCTTAAGCACTGCAAAACCGTATGGGCCTACATTTACTTTTTCGCCAAAGAGCTTGAGCGGAAGATTGGCAGTGGAAATTCTATAGCTAATAACGCTATAATCTTCTGCACCTGCATCAACATTGCCCATTTGCACGGCTGCATATACGGCATCAGAACCTTCAAAGCTCTGAATGGTAAAACCATACTTATCCTTGATACTTTCTACATATTTTGCCCCTTGGGTGCCAGTTTTAACGGCAACAACCTTGCCCTTTAAGTCATCAAGGCTGGCAAGCTTGCTATTTTTTGCTACAAATAATGTTTGACCATCTTCAAAATAAGGGTCAGAAAAGTCATATGATTTTTGACGTTCAGCGGTAATTGTCATACCAGCAATCATGCCATCGGCTTGTCCGGCATTTAAGTTGCCAAGGGCTGCATTCCAGCCAACGTTATCAACTTTATATTTAAAACCTTGATCTGCGGCAATGGCGGCAAGTAAATCCATGTCCACGCCTACATATTTATTGGTTTTTGCATCCAAGAAGTCAAAGGGAGCAAAGGAGTTATCGGCAACAACACGATAAACTTTTTCGGCCTTGGCATCGGCGGCAACAAAGCCACTAAACGCAAATACCATTAAAAATACACTTAATACTTTTAGCATTGAGCGAGTCACTTTTTTCATTTTCGTTATTCCTCCAAATTTTTATTCGCTTACGCATGCTAACATTAGCAAGTATGAATGTAAACTTATTACTCAAATAGTTTGCCACTCTTGCGCAATCCATACACGTCAAATGCTCTTAAAATAACATACATTTACGCACCTAAAAGACATAATGACAAGCGGTAAAGAGCATAGAACCTGCCAAAATATATTTAATAATCTTGGTGGGCATATACTTTTGCAAACGAGCACCAAAGTACATGCCAAAAGCTCCACCAAGGCCAAACAACAAGCCCAAAAGCCAATCTGGAGCTACGGAAAATTCAGGATAATATGGTGCAATCACTTGATAAAAAGCAACCCCTGCAATAGATGTAACAAAGGTTCCCATAAGAGTTGCGCCTGCCACAATATACACAGGCAATCTAAAAAATGTGACAAAAAATGGAGCAATGATGGCACCACCGCCAATACCATAAATACCGCCTACAATACCCACAATAAAACTTAGGGCACATACTCCAAGCAAGGGTACTGCATACTCCTCATCATAAAAATTAAAACGTAATTCACGTAAATTTAAGCTATTAATTCGCGCCTTTTGCCCGTGTTCATCACTCTTTGCGCTACGCAATTTGTCTTCTAAAAGTTTTTCTTCATCGTGGGCGGTGGTTGATTTTTTGCGCATATCCATGAGCATTTTAATACTAATATAAAATAACACAGCTGCTGCAAAAAGCTTAAAATTATCGGAGTTTGGCAAATATGTAACCCGTACCATGGCCCCAATAAACACCCCAGGCAATGTCCCAAGCACCACCAGCCAAACCAAGGGCCATACCAAACGCCCTTCGCGCCAATATCTATACACACCACTGGGGATGGCAACTATATTAAAAAATTGATTGGTGGCACTAACTGACGGATGAACATAACCAAGAAAGGACATTTGAAAAGGCAAGAGCAAAAAGGCACCGGATATGCCCCCCATGGAACCCAGAAAAGATATAAAAAAAGCAACTATAGGAGGTATAAATGGATTAACATCCACGCCAGCAACAGGAAAAAACATAAAGTTAACCCTCGAAAGTTTTAAATTTCTACTTTATGCCCCGCCCTTGCAACCAATACTGTAAGACCATCATTAAATTTGGCGGGTCAATGGGTTTGGTTAAATAGTCATTTAAGCCCATTTTTATGCCTTTTTCCTTATCTTCCTTCATGGCATTGGCTGTAACCGCAATGATGGGCAACCTTTCCATACTATATTTTTGGCGAATAATACCAGTAGCTTGTATTCCATCCATCACTGGCATTTGCATATCCATAAGCACAATATCAAACTCTTGTTTATCAACCATATCTACAGCAATTTGGCCATTGTCTGCCATACTGACCTTGGCATTAGTTTTTTGCAGCAATTCTTCCATAATCAGTTGGTTTATCATATTATCCTCAACCACCAACACGCGCTTGCCGCTTAAATCTAAACTTTTGCTATCATCAACTTCTACCTCTAGGCTGGTGCCTTCCGTAGGTGGAAGGAATAAAAGTATGGTAAAGGTTGTACCCTTACCTAGCTCACTTTCCACAAACAACCTACCATGCATAAGCTCCACAAGATGCTTACTAATAACAAGCCCAAGCCCCGTGCCACCAAAGCGGCGCGTAATAGACGTATCTGCTTGCACAAAAGCCTGAAATAGCGTTTCTTCTTGCTCTTTAGAAATGCCAATGCCGGTATCACTAATTTCTATACATATGGGTTCTGTGCCGGCAGGTATTGCCATATTTTCCGCAAATTCTATACCGGAATAGCAACGTATACTTACTTTACCACTTTCAGTAAATTTTATGGCATTACCCACAAAATTATTCAAAACCTGCCCAATGCGCACGGGATCACCCACATAAAATCTATGCATATCAGGTTCAACATGCAATTCAAGGCTTAGGTGCTTACTTTCCGCAACATCTTGATAGATGGTTATTGCTTGGCCGCATATATCACTTAAATCAAAATGCAGATACTCAAGCTCAAGCATACCAGCTTCAATCTTAGAAGTATCCAATACATTATTTATAATCCCAAGTAAGCTCTTGCCAGCCACTTCAATTTTTTTAATGTAGTCTTGTTTCTTTCTTTCATCCTCATCACTATTTAGACATAAATGAGCAAGCCCAATAACAGCATTGAGTGGCGTTCTTATTTCATGGCTCATATTGGCTAAAAATTCACTCTTCATCCTATTGGATTCATCGGCTTTTTGCACCATAGCGCGCATGGAATGTACCATGGTTTGCAAGGCTTCATACAAGTCGCCAATTTCATCACTGCGCTTCAATTTACTAAAAGCATTCATAGATTGGGGGTTAATATTATTAACTTCTTCATCCTTACAAGGGGAAAACTTGGTTTTAAGTTTATTGATTATTTTATCAACCATGCTATCACCAGAAGGCCCAAGGTCTAAATCTTTATCCAAGGTACCCTTGGCCACTTGCTCCGCATACCTAACGGCTTGCAGCAACGCACGCAATATATAGCTGATATATGAAGAAATAATTGCAGTTACAAAAATAAGAATAACAACTGCAATAAGAGTTGAGCTACCTCGTATCGCCTCACCCGGAGCAGAAAGTTCCTTTACATCTTTCACAGCAACAGCTATCCAATTAGCCTCGGGTAAAGTGTCAAAATAGGCTATTTTTTCCCTTCCCCCAATTTCATAGGTAATACTTCCGCTGTCCGCTTCAAGAAGTTTATGCCACCAGTCAAATTGAGATAGCTCTGTTGTAAATATCCTTGAGCTATCTTTATGAATAAAAATTGTTCCATTTCTATCTGCTACATATATATAACCATACTCACCAAGTAACATACGCTCACTCATAGTATCAGTAAGCCTTGATACATTAAAAACCACCCCTATAATAGAGTTGGTTTTTATATCATATACAGGGGAAGCCACGGTATAAACCACATCCCCATTATAACGATATGGTGATCCAATGGCCACCGTACCTTGCAATGCTTTTTTGAAAAATGGTCTGTCATTAAAATTTTGACCAATAAATTTCTTTTCGGTATGAGTTAATACTCTACCATCGGTATCAATAATACCAAGCATTACATAGTAATATGTATTACGCATATTGACAATGCGGCTCATGGCATCTTCTGAATAATCAGCAAAGGCTTTAGGGTCACCAGAAAGGTAAGGTTGTAGTATTCCTGTCTGAGCTAGAGATATGGCGTTTAAAATATTAAAATCAAGGCCAGCTTTAAGCTCAACCAGAGCATTAGAAATGGCCATTTTTTGTGACACAGTGCTTTCTTGCCTCAAAGCATCCATACTGGTTTGATAAGTATAAACTGTTGATATAAACAAACCAATGGATGTTGAAATTAAAACAGGCAAAAGTATTTTAGGTAAAATTTTCAAACTTCACCCCCCAACGGTGTTTATAATAGTATATATTAATATATTTTTCAATATTTTTTTGTTTTTTGAAACGGCATGCGACGCTTTGCTTAGATGATGGATTGAATTATCCTAAAACCTGTGCTAACCTTACACTATACAAAAAAGGCAAAATATGCATACGGAAATAGAAAGAAAATTCTTAGTAAAAGATGAAACATGGCGTCAAAAATCCCAAGCCACAGAGTTTTGGCAAGGTTATATTTACTCCGATACCCAATGCTTAGTAAGGGTGCGCATGGAGGCAAGTAACGCCTTTCTCACCATTAAAGGCCCTAAAAATGGTATTGCACGCCCTGAATTTGAATATGCTATCCCCGCTACTGAGGCCACGGAGCTTTTGCAAAACCTAGCTCATAAGCCGCTCATCCACAAAATCCGCCATACTCTTTATGTGGGTCAGCACCTATGGGAAATTGATGAATTTTGTGATGAAAATACTGGCCTTATACTAGCAGAAATAGAATTAGATAAAGAGCATGAATATTTTGAAAAACCAGCATGGCTTGGCCCTGAAGTTACATTTAATGCTCGCTACAGGCATGCATCATTAGCAAAAAAACCGTTCTCAACTTGGACCAACGAGGAAAAAGGAGTATAATATGAGCTTACTTGGCAATATAATATGGTTTTTATTGGGAGGAATATTTACCGGTCTACTTTGGTGGTTCTTTGGAACACTAGCTTTTATCTCTATTATTGGTATACCTTGGGGTAGGGCTTGCTTTGTTATTGGCCAATTTGCTTTCTTTCCTTTTGGTAAGGTGGCCATAAGCAGAGATGTGCTCACAGGCAAGCAAGATATAGGCACAGGCTGCCTTGGTATGGCGGGAAATGTTGTCTGGTTTTTGCTGGCTGGCATTTGGATTGCCATTGGGCATATTCTTTCAGCTATAGCTTGCGCCATTACCATTATTGGCATCCCTTTTGCGTGGCAACATTTAAAGCTTGCAGCCCTTACCATATCTCCCATTGGCATGACTATTGTTCCGGCAGAAGTGAGTGATGTGGCCCATAGGGAGCATGCCAAAAATATTTTTGATAAAATCAAAAAGTAGTTTTTAAGGGACGGCAAACAAAATTTTTCATAAAAAATTTTTTACACAACGTAAAATAAGCCGGAATTGCACGCAAAGCAATTCCGGCTTATTTTACGTTGTGTAGCGTAATCTATGCGCATAAAAACCCAAACGCAAAGCCACAACTCCAAGGATTATTTGCAAAAAACTATTGCCCAGCAAAAGCCACCAACTCTGAAACTGTATAAAAACATAAGCATCATATATATACGATGAAAATGTAGTAAATGAACCCATAAACCCGGTAAGCAATATCTTTCTAACTGGCTGCAGGGGCCACAATAAGCCAAAGCCAAAACAACCTACAATATTTATAAAAAACACCCCCCACGCGGTAGCATCATCTGCAAAAACAGATACAAGCAATAAGATAAGGTAGCGTGATAACGCACCTAAAATACCTGCCAATACCAACAGTACAATTGTATTGAAGTTTTTTAAAATCATATCATACGACTTTCTAACTTAAAGTAGATAATATTTTGGGTCACAGCTAGCTAAGAAATCAAAATATTACATAATCGCAACCCTTTGCAAAAATTTTTAATGAATTACTTTTTTAACTCAGCAAGTCGTATCATAAATGTAAAAAAACACGTTTTCAAGCTGAAAACAACACGTAATGTTGGGATATAGATTAATCAACACGAGTTCAAAAGACACTAACAAGTTGATATGTATAAATTTTTACATTTGTATTCTTGTCTTTAGCGCAAAAATCATATACACTAACAACTGGGCAAACTCAATTTTAAACCTAAGAGAAGGAATTACTGTTATGCAAAAAAATGAACAAATAAAAGTTGGTATTTTTTTATTTAATGAAATTGAAGTTTTAGACTTCGCAGGCCCTTTTGAGGTTTTTTCCTTAGCCATGCATCCTAATACAGACCATAAGATTTTTGATGTTGTGACTGTCAGTCAATGGGGTGAAATGATTACCGCTCGTAATGGCTTAAAAGTTCAACCTGACTATTCATTTGCAAACTTACCAAACATAGATATTTTAATCATCCCTGGTGGTTATGGAGCTAGAGAAGTAGAAATAAATAATCCTGTAGTCATTAATTGGATAAGTCAGATGGCAAAAGACGTGCGTATTTTAGCTTCCGTATGCACGGGTGCTTTTTTGCTAGCCAAGGCAGGAATTTTAGATGGCAAAAAGATTACTACGCATTGGGCTTCCCTTGACCGGCTCGAAAAAGAATTCCCTTCCTGCCGTGTAGTGCGAGATGTAAAGTTTGTGGATGAAGAAAGTATCATCACTTCCGGAGGTATATCTGCGGGTATTAATATGTCTTTCCATTTACTAAAAAAACTAGCCAGTATTGATGTTGCTAAAGCAACCGCTAAACGAATGGAATATGATATAAATTTATAATATAATCACTCACATAACGAATAATAATTTCAACTCAGAAAGTTGCATTAATAATATCTATCAATATGATTAAAATTTTTTAAAAAATATATTGACAGGCAAAAACACATATGCAAAAATCCGAGCGTTTACTGGAACACAATCATTTTATATTGGAAAACAAATACTTTACGTATGTACGTTAATTGAAATCTCTAACTAATGTAGTAAAAAGCTTGTGAATTCTCTTTTTATAGTTCTGCTGTTAAGCTAATATTATACAAAGTTCCAGTATTCTATAATGTATATATTATTTTAAATATGGCACTATAAAATTATGATGGAGTTTTTTATGATATAGAAGGAAAGATGCTATATGTCGAACAAAACAATTTCTGCTAAATGCGCAACCTTTGTTTCAGAACTCAGTTATGCAAAACTTCCTGATGATGTTAAGCAGCGAGCCAAAGATTGCTTAATTGACTTTGTTGCTTGTACTATCGGAGGTTTTTACACACCAGAAGGTGAAATGATTACCGAATATGCGCAAGAAAACAAAGAATCCCAACAAGCAACAATAATAGGTAACTGGTCTAAAAACTCAGTTTATAATGCTGCCCTAGCCAACGCATATAATTGTCACATATTAGAGTGTGATGATATCCACAAAAGCTCCGTTATTCATGGTGCCGCACCCATAATTGCTGCTGCCTTGGCCGTAGCTGAAAAGCAAAAAAGTACTGGCGAAGAGCTCATTGAAGCCATTGTTGCCGGCTATGAAGTAGCTTTTAGAGTTGGCGAGGCAGTAATGCCGTCCCATTATTCCATTTGGCACAACACTGCAACTTGCGGTGGATTTGGATCTGCTGCTGCTGTTGGTAAGCTGCTAAAATTAAATGAAGAACAACTTGTAGATGCTATAGGCAATGCTGGAACTCAAGCTTCTGGTTTGTGGGAGTTTTTATCCGACAATGCCATGTCCAAATATCTACACTGCGGTAGAGCTGCTTGTAATGGATTTTTAGCGGCAACCTTGGCTAAAAAGGGTGTAACTGGTGCAAAAAGAATTATCGAAGGCCCACAAGGCTTTGTTGCTGCAACCAGCAAAGAACAAAACCCCGAAAGCAAGTTTGAAGACTTGGGCGTAAAATACAAAATAATGGAAAATGGTTTCAAGCCATATGCAACTTGTAGACACATTCATTCAACCATTGATGCAGTCTTACACCTTAAAAAACAACACGGTTTTACTGCTGACGATGTTAAGGAAGTTAACGTTAATGTTTATCGTGTTGCAACTGAGGTTGCTAAGAATAATGTAGTATTTCCCGATGCAAGAAGTGCAAAATTTAGCATAGTTTATTGTGCTACTGTTGCCCTTTGTTATGGTGCTGTATCTGTTGACTACTTCACTGTTGAGTATCTCAAAAATGAAAAGCTCTTAGATTTTGCTAAGAAATTTAAGGTTAATGTCAGTGAAGAGCTAACCAAGGAATATCCTAAAAAATGGATGTCAAATGTGGTTATTGAAAAGAACGATGGTGAGATTTTAGAATACACTGTTGATTATCCAAAGGGTGATGCTGAAAACCCATTCACTGAGGAAGATTTTAAAACTAAATTCCTTGATTTATCTGAAAAATCAATAGGAAAGGATAAAGCGAACACCATTTTAGAAAAATGCAAAAACGTTGAATCTGTAAAGGATATGTCAACTTTTTTTGATTTATAAGCCTGTTCTTTTAATGACTTTAGAACTTAAATCTAAAAATAAATAATTTTCGTTAAGATTGTAATATAAAGGAGGCCTTGACGCAGATGGAAAAAATAACTTTGGATTTTCAAGAAGCTTATGACATTATAAAAGAGAGTTGTCTTACAATTTCTCCTGACGCTTTTAAGCTTTTAAATACTGCTTACACCAAGGAAACCAACGAGGCATCTAAGGATATCTTAAAAAGCATGATGGAAAATGTGGCCATGGCAAAAGAACTTGGAAAACCAGTTTGCCAATCCCCCGGGTACCCCACAGTTTATGTACGATTTGGAGACAATGCAGACATTAGCAGTGTGAAAGACAACATTCCTAAAGCCTTAGTACAAGCTACAAAGGATGGGTACTTAAGGCCTAGTATAGTTCATTCACTTAATAGAACCAATGCAGGTGATAACTCAGGTGATGGCGTTCCAAACTTTGAGCTTCAGTACTGCCCTGGTCAAGAATATTTAGAAATTATTATTAGCTTTAAAGGCTGTGGAGCAGAACTTGGCAATATTATTAAAGTTATGACAACAGCTCAGCTTGGCGAAAACCTAAAAGGCCTTAAGGAACTCATTTTAACCGCTGCCATTGAAGCAGGCGGAAAACCATGCCCCCCTGTAGGCATAGGCATTGGTATTGGTGGACAAGTTGACGTAGCAACTAAGCTTTCTAGAGAAGCCATAAGCACAAGAGCTTGGAATGATGAAAACCCAGATCCACAATTAAATGCCCTTGAAAAAGAACTTTTAGCAGACATAAATAATCTTAAATTGGGTGCTGCTGGTATCGGTGGTGATACCTATTGCACGGCTATTAAGATAGGTATGGCAGCAACCCATACCGCTATTTGCCCTGTTAGTGTGAACTTCCACTGCTGGGTAGCTAGAAGAATGGGAATACAACTCTATCCTGATAAAACTAGGAAGTATCTATTTGAAAGGGGGGCAAATTAATGGCAACATACTATTTTGATTTACCTTTAAAAGATGAAGACGTCTGCAAACTTAAGCTTGGAGATGTGGTCTATCTAAGTGGACTTGTTTATACTGCAAGGGATATGGGACATTTAAAAATCAAAGAACATGTGGAAAATGGCAAGGATCTGCCAGTAGACATGAAAGGTGCAGCCATTTTCCATGCAGGCCCTGTTGCCATAAAGAATGGTGAACAGTGGGAATTAAGTGTTATAGGGCCAACCACCAGCATCAGAATGGAACCATACGCCAAGATGGTAGGTGAGCTTGGAGTAAAAGCCATCATAGGTAAGGGTGGCATGGCTGCAGACAGCGAGAAGTGCTATACACAGTATAAACAAGTGTATTTGCAAGCTCCTCCCGGATGTGCTGTCAAGCTTGGTAAAACAGTCCGCGAAATTAAAGGGGTTTCTTGGCTAGAAATGGGTATGCCAGAAGCCCTTTGGCAATTAGACACCGACAAATTTGGTCCATTAGTAGTAACAATGGATAGCCAAGGAAATTCGCAATATAAAAACCTAAAAGAAAAAGCATACGAAATTATGCAAGGAATCCTTGATAGTAAATAATTTAATGCATGCATAAGTAATTTTTGCATTTTTAAAAACGATTATGCAAAGCTTACAATTTTTTTTGCATATTACATAATTATTTCACTATCTAAACTACTAGGGTAAGTGTTTGAGGGCTTTTCCTTTAATTTATTATGTAGGAGTGAAAACTACATGAGGAGTTATTATTGTGAGTAGTGTTACACTTGAAAGTCAAGCTGGATCTGGAAGAAAATTTTTTGACAAACGATCTCTCTTGGGTCTAGCTGGTGCAGTAGCAGTAGGCGTGCTTATAGCAAACCTTCCTGCGCCTGAAGGTCTATCAGTTAAGGGCCTTAGGGCTCTAGGTTTATTGGCATTTTGTGCTATTATTTGGATTGGTGGATTTTTGCAAGTTGGAGCTTCGGCTGTTTTAATTATGGCATTAATTCCAGTGCTGAATTTAGCCCCGTCTAAGGAAGTTATGGCCCAATTAGCAAATGACACTAACTTCTTATGCATTGGTGGCTTTATCATTGCGGGGAGCATGTCTATATACAAACTTGATAAACGTATTGCCATTAGTGTTACAAGGGCAATTGGTGCTAGTATCCCGAAAGTGCTTTTAGGGATTATGGTTTCTTGCACATTCTTATCCATGTGGATGTCAAACGTTGTGGCACTACTTTGCGTATTGCCCGTAGTTCTAGGTGTTTTCAATGCATTGGATATTAAAGAAGGTGACGTAGTTGCCAAGCTATTTCTATTTGGTCTTTTAATGGCCGCAGTATTGGGTGGCATGGCCACTATTGTTGGTACACCGCCCAACGCATTAGCTGTGCAACTTTTTGCAGAAAATGGCATTACAGTAACCTTTACCCAATGGTTTATTGTAGGAACTCCCATTGCTTGGGGCTCAATGCTTCTAACTTGGTTATTTATGACTAAGGGTATCTTAAAAATGCCTTTTGCAGATGACCCCAAATTGCGTAAATACATAGACGATGAATATGTAGCCCTTGGTAAGATGAGCCTTGGTGAAAAGCTTTCTGCATTTTCATTGATTTGGTTTATTGCTATCCTAATATTTAGAGTGCAAATTGCATCTGTTATAGGCCCAACATTCTTTACAAATGGTATTGCTGCCATTATCCCAGCAGCATTTTTATTTATCGTTGGTGCTATGACTTGGAAAGAAGCCTCCACCGCCATCTCATGGCAAACTTTAATGTTTTTTGCCACAGGTCTAGCCTTATCCAAGGCAATACAAAGCTCAGGTGCAGCTGTATGGATGGCTCAGGAAGTTGCTACCCTCTTCCCACCTGCACTTATTCCTTTTGCCTTCGTTTTAATTGGTGGACTACTCACACAGTTTAGCTCAAATACTGCTATCGCTGCCATTTTCTTGCCCATTGCGTACGCAACATCGGTAAGTGCTGGGGTTGATCCACTTATTACTTGCGTAAGCCTTTGCTTAGCATGCTCCTTGGGTTATCTTACTCCTGTTGGAACACCCATTGGTATTATCATCTTAGGTCAGCAAGTTAATGGTAAAACATATATTGAAGAGCCCATAGAGTACTTAAAGTACAACATTGTGCCTTTTATAATTTGCTTTGGCATTACCATGGTGTACTGCATTACATTGGTACCAATACTTTTATATTAAAAAGTGCATTAAATACAAAGATTTATAATTAATTTACAATATGACAGTAAGTTGTTAAACTTACTGTCATATTGCTGACAAAGTCAGCACTACCGATAAATCAGGAATAGGCGGAGCTTTGCTTCGCCGTTAAGTGACTGATTTTCGTGCCTTACTGCCAAGGCAGCTTGTCTGCCTTAGGCGGCACAAACGCCTGAAAGGGGGTTTGTCATCAGTCTGGCAGTAAGTTGTTAAACTTACTGTCATATTATTTAATGTAAAATTTGTTACACAATTGCTTAAATTATTGATGTTGTAACATTTCTTAATTTATAACAATATATTTATATTGTTAATAAGGAGAAGATATGCGTGAAATTGAAGCACAAAGTATTACGCAAGCTGTAGCAGAATTAGCCATAAAGGCATGCTGTGATCTACCAAAGGATGTTTACGATGCCCTAAAGCAAGCAAAAGAAGATGAACCATCCCCTGTAGGCCAAGCCATTATAGAACAGCTCATCCTCAATGCTGACATAGCTAAAAATGAAACTATGCCCATATGCCAAGACACAGGCCTTGCTGTTGTTTTTGTTGATATTGGCCAAGATGTGCGGGTTATAAATGGTGATTTTGAACAAGCCATAAACGAGGGTGTGCGCCGCGGGTATGTAGGCGGATACTTGCGCAATTCTTGCGTAGCTGAGCCTTTGTTTGACAGAAAAAATACGAATGACAACTCCCCTGCCATACTACATACTCGTATTGTCCCTGGTGATAAAATAAAAATCTGTCTTGCGCCCAAGGGGGCGGGATCCGAAAATAAAAGTATTCTCAAAATGCTTGTTCCGGCCGATGGTATAGAGGGGGTTCGCAAAGTCTTTTTAGAAGCTGTAAATTTAGCCGGGCCAAACTCATGCCCTCCCATGGTCATTGGGGTTGGCATTGGTGGTACCATGGAAATGGCAGCCATATGTGCAAAACGTGCCGCTGCGCGTGATATTGACTCAAGTAATCCCGATCCAAGGTATGCGAAATTTGAAGCAGAGCTCCTAGAGCTAGCCAATAAAACTGGTATCGGCCCACAAGGTCTTGGAGGAGAATGTACCGCGATTAAAGTAAATGTTGAATGGTATCCAACCCATATTGCTTCCCTCCCAGTGGCCATCAATATAAACTGTCACGCGGCACGCCATGCCCAAGTCATTCTTTAGGAGGCCATAAATGTCAGACGCAAATAAATATATCACTGCTCCTTTTGACGATGCCACTGCTCGTTCCCTACGTGCAGGTGATAGGGTTTTCATAAGTGGAACAATCATTGCTGCACGCGATGCAGCGCATAAAAAGCTTGTTGAAACCCTAGACGCAGGCCAACCATTACCAATAGATTTGAAAAATGCTGTGGTTTACTACGTGGGCCCCTCACCAGCCAAACCAAATCAAGCCATTGGCTCTGCTGGCCCCACGACATCTGGCCGCATGGACGCCTATACCCCTAGACTCATTGAAGAAGGGCTAAAAGGTATGATTGGTAAAGGTTATCGCAAGCCAGAAGTTATTGAAGCCATGAAAAAACATGGCGTACCCTATATGGCCGCTGTGGGTGGAGCTGGAGCACTTATTGCCAAAAGTATCAAAAAGTATACGGTACTTGCCTATGAAGAACTAGGCCCAGAAGCCGTAGCAGCCATGGAAGTAGAAAACTTTCCAGCCATTGTGGTTATAGATTGCCAAGGCAATGACTTTTATGAACAAGGACAAAAACCCTACCGTAAATAAAGCAAAAAATACTTAAAAATAAATGACCAGCTGAAATAAGAGATTTTTCCAGCTGGTCATTTTTTTCAAAAATATATTTTTTATTACTTGAGGGAGTAATTAGTATTGCATTTATAATTTGCTGATATAATAAAAGATATTTAGGTTTACTTTTGCCAATACCCCCGTAAATACCCCCATTTTTTTAGGATGAAAAAATATTTTTTCGGACGCTGTTAGACGAGGGGTGAAGTAATGCAAGTGGGGGCTTGAAACAGCGACACAGCAAGAACAAAGTCAAGTTCAATTCCCACAAGTGCAATATCATTTATCAGGATTATGCGTGTGCAA
>CAYJIU010000024.1:0-21299 GCA_964370305.1 uncultured Desulfovibrionaceae bacterium | reverse complement strand
ACCACTGGGCTGATATTGAAAATGCAGACTGTATTCTTATTATGGGTTCTAACGCTGCGGAAAATCACCCCATTTCTTTCAAATGGGTAACAAAGGCACAACAAAAAGGTGCCAAGGCCATCCACGTTGACCCACGCTTTACTCGTACCTCAGCTCGATGTGACAAGCATGCTCACATTCGCTCAGGTTCTGATATTGCTTTTCTTGGTGGCTTAATTAAGTACATTTTGGATAATAAACTCTATTTTGACGAATATGTACGCAATTATACCAATGCAGCCATGTTGGTAAGCAAGGATTATTCCTTCAAAGATGGCTTGTTTGTTGGTTATGACCCCAAAAAACGCAGTTATGATAAATCCAAATGGGCCTTCCAAGTGGATGACAAAAAAGTACCTTTGCGTGATGACACATTAAAAAATCCCCAATGTGTATTTAACATCATGAAAAAACACTATGAACGCTACGACTTAAAAACCGTATCCGGTATGACTGGTGTTTCAACTAAGGACTTAAAAGAAATCTACGGCCTTTATGCTGCCACCGGCAAGCCCAATAAAGCCGGTACCATCATGTATGCCATGGGTTGGACTCAGCATACTTATGGCGTGCAAAATATCCGTACCATGGCCATGGTGCAGCTACTACTTGGTAACGTTGGTATTGCTGGCGGCGGCGTTAACGCCCTGCGTGGTGAGTCCAACGTACAAGGCTCAACTGACCAAGCCCTACTTTCACACATCTATCCTGGTTACTTACCGGTGGCAAAGTCCACCCATCAAACCTTTGATGATTATGTAAAAGCCACAACTCCGGTTTCTAACGATCCAAAGAGTGTTAACTGGTGGCAACATCGTGGCAAGTATGCAGCAAGCTTCTTTAAAAGCTTGTACCCCAACGATGATGTGAAAAAAGCCTTTACCTATTTCCCCAAAGCCGATGCCGGTGTAAAAATGACTGATTACTACTGGATGAGCATTATTTCGGAAATAGCCAAGGGCAACATTCAAGGCCTTTTTGCTTGGGGTATGAACCCCACTTGCGGCGGCCCCGATGTTAATACTGCGCGTAGCGGTTTTGCCAAGCTTGACTGGCTTGTCAATGTAAACCTCTATGAAAATGAAACTTCTTCCTTCTGGAAAGGCCCTGGAATGAATCCCAAAGAGATTGGGACTGAGGTATTCTTCCTACCTTGTGCCGCCTTTAATGAAAAAGAAGGTTCCGTTGTAAACTCAGGCCGTTGGATGCAGTGGCGTTATGCTGGGCCAAAGCCCAAAGCAGGCACACAGCCAGACGGTGAAATCATGTACTGGCTAGCCATGGAGCTACAAAAGCTCTACAAGGCAGAAGGTGGCGCGTATCCTGAACCCATAGTCAATCTTGGTGTTGATATGTGGGGCGATGGGCATGCCTTCTCAGCTTCAAAAGTAGCTAAGCTTATGAATGGTTACTTTGTAAAAGACGTTAAAATTGGCGATAAGGTTTATAAAGCCGGCACCCAAGTGCCAAACTTTGTGGTGCTACAAAATGATGGCTCCACCGCCAGTGGTAACTGGTTGCATGCAGGCTCATGGACAGAGGCCGGAAATATGATGGCCCGCCGCGATGCCACCCAAACTGATATGCAAGCCAAAATCAACCTCTACCCCAACTGGTCGTTTGCTTGGCCTGTGAACAGACGTATCGTGTACAACCGCGCATCCGTTGACGCCAAAGGCCAACCATATAACAAGGAAAAAGCCGTTGTTATGTGGCAAGATGGCAAGTGGGTTGGTGACGTTATTGACGGTGGCGGCGGCCCAGGTGCCAAGCATCCGTTCATCATGCGTCAAAATGGGCATGGTACGCTCTTTGGGCAAGGTCTTGCCGATGGCCCCATGCCAGAATACTACGAACCTATGGAAAGCCCTGTGACCTCTCACCCATTCTCCAAGCAATTTAATAGCCCTGTGGCCTTTATTGCTGAGGGTGTAAAGCTTTCCAAAGATATGAAAAAATACCCCTTTGTTGGTACAACCTACCGTGTTACCGAACATTGGCAAACAGGTCTTATGACCCGCCGTATGCCTTGGCTGCTTGAGTGCGAACCGCAGCTATTTGCTGAAATTAGCAATGATTTAGCGAAGCTTAGGGGCATTGCCAATGGCGATAAGGTAAAAATATCCTCCATCCGTGGTGAAGTTGTGGCTGTTGCCATTGTTAGTGAGAGAATTCAACCATTTATTATTAAGGGTAAACCCGTACATATGGTTGGTTTCCCATGGCACTTTGGTTGGCATAACCCTCAGGATGGCGGAGATTCAGCCAACTTGCTCACCCCTGCCGTTGGTGACCCCAACGTAGGTATTCCAGAGAGCAAGGCATTCATGGTAAATATCGAGAAGGTGGTGTAATATGAAAGCATTTTTTGTTGACTTAACATTATGTACTGCCTGTCGTGGTTGCCAAGTTGCCTGTAAACAATGGAAAGACCTTCCAGCAGAAGAGACTAAGAATTGGGGTTCACATCAAAACCCTAAAGACTTATCAGGAACAACCCTAAAGCTTGTACGCTTTAAGGAATTGCAGCCCAAGGGCAAGGATAAGGTTGATTGGATATTCTTCCCCGAACAATGCCGGCATTGTATTGATCCGCCTTGCTTTTACGCAGCTGAAGATGCAATTATTCACGATGAGGCAACAGGTGCTGTTGTCTTTACAGAAAAAACAAAGGACGCCGACTTTGCCTACATTCGTGAATCCTGCCCCTATGACATTCCACGTCAAAGGGCAGATAAAGTTGCAACAAAGTGCGATATGTGCCTTGATCGCGTACAAGAAGGTAAATTACCAGCTTGTGTGCTCACCTGCCCCACTGGGGCCATGAGCTTTGGCGATGAGGCAGAAATCAAACTCATGGCTGAAAAAAGGCTTAAGGAAGTACTACCAAAGTACCCAGAGGCCCAATTAGGCGATATTGATTCAGTACGCGTTGTATACCTCTTCCCCTATAAGCCTTCAGAAATATTTGAAAAGGCTATAGTTGCAGAAGTAGCACCCATGACAAGACGTGGGCTTTTTGCAAAATTAGGTAAGCGGGAAAAACGCGCTCAAGTGTAATGTATAACTAAACAAGCCCAAGGGGGTTTGCAAAATAGCAAGCCCCCTTACGGCGATATGTAGGCAAACTAGTTTTTATGAATGATAACCATAAAATATTACGCATTGCCTATGCTCACGCCAAGGGCGAAGCCATGACCCATGTGCAAGAAGCAAAACTTGTACAAGGGGGCGGTTTAGAGGGGGATTATCATGGCAAGAATGGTGACGGCCTCATTGTCATTATATCCCAAAATTTGCTTGATTGGATGCAAGGTCTTAATGTAAAAGGCTTGTGTTTTAATAGATTTAAATACAATATATGTTTATCCCATAGTATTAGCCATTTTCAAAGTGGACGAGCTTTTGGACTAGGTGAAGCTATACTGAAAATTACTGCAAAAAACAAAAAATGTTTTGCCAAGAAGCAAGGCTGTGATGTGCCATCTGGCACTTGCAAACTACAAACTGAGGTCAAATTTGCAGAAATTTACAAAGGAGGTATGATAGCTGTTAATAGTAGTATCACACCGAGTTCAAATGTGTTGTAAGTAAATTATCAAAAACTAATACTTGTTGTTCTACAACAAAATAAAAGGGATTATCATGAAAACATTATCAATCTTATTTACCATTTGTTTTATGACCACATTCTTTATTGCAACCTCAGCTCATGCTGCTGAAGATAAAGTATTACGCATGGCTACCACCACAAGCACTGCTGATACCGGCCTTTTGGATTATCTTACCCCCCTATTTAAAAAAGATACAGGTTATGATCTTAAATTTGTTTCCGTAGGCACTGGCGAAGCCATTTCCATGGGCAAAAATGGCGATGTTGACATAGTACTTGTACACGCCAAAGCTCGTGAAGAAGCCTTTGTTAAAGAAGGCTTTGGTGTAAAAAGATTTCCTGTTATGTATAATGATTTTGTAATTGTGGGCCCAAAAGCTCCCATAGCCAAAAATGATAATGTAGATAAAACATTTAAAGATATTATGGATCAAAAACTACGTTTTGTATCCCGTGGCGATAATTCAGGCACTAACACAAAAGAACTTAACATTTGGAAGCAATTAAAGCTTGATCCCACTAAAAACCCCAATTATGAGCAATCAGGTCAAGGTATGGGTGCTACCCTTAGCATGGCTGATGAAAAGAAAGCCTATACCCTCACCGACCGTGGAACATGGTTAAAAGTTTCCACAGACTCCAGCATAAAAATGGAACTTGTTGTAGTTTGCGAAGGTAGCAAAAGTCTATTCAACCAATATGGTGTTATTGCTGTAAACCCAGCTAAGTATCCAAAAACCAACATCAAAGCCGCCAATGCTTTTATTGATTGGATTGTATCAGACAAAGTGCAAAAGCTTGTTGGCACATTTGGCGTTGACAAATACGGTCAACCCCTATTCGTGCCTAACGCTGGTACTGACAATTAGCAATACGATTAAAGAAGGCCACTGCTAGGCTATTTGTTTTTTGCTTCGGTCGCTTATATTATGACCCAGCTTCGTAAAGAACTTTGCCTTGCTTGCATCTTGCCTTCTTTACTCGCATAGCCAGCACGCTGGCGGTACGACAGTCTAATTTGAAAGACTATGTCCTCTGGTATAAATTCTGAAAATGGATCGCCGCGGGAAAACGCTAGTAATTTCGGAGCATAATCCAATTAACGAAGCGTTTTCCCTCGCGATGACTCTAGGATACAACGAAGGTCATTGCGAGAAGCATCGCTTCGGGAATTACGCTTAAAAATATGACTAATAGCGATGTGCTCCCACGTCACCGCTCCAGCGGTTACTCTGGGCAGTCTCCGCAATCCATGTTTTAAAAGCTATATAAAAAGGAAATACCACTCTTCCAAATTAGATTGCCATGACGCTGGCGGTAAGTAGCATAATACGTGAAAACGTGTTTGCAACATCATTAAATAAATGAGCTTACTGTGGAAGCAATAAAAGAATATTTTCATTTACTTTCTGCCTCAGGTGCCTTGCATGCTGTGCAGGTAAGCCTTACTTTAGCTTTTTGTGCAACGGCTATTTCTGCCATAGTGGGTATACACTTTGGTTTGTGGCTTGAGCGCAATGAGTTTAGGGGCAAACGTATACTTATACGCATAATTAGAACCCTTATGGGTGTGCCCCCCGTGGTGGTTGGCCTTGTTGTTTATTTATTGATTATGCGCCGAGGGCCCCTTGGTTATTTTGAGATACTCTTCACCATTCAAGGGATGATTCTTGCCCAATGCCTTATTATTACTCCAATAATTACAGGGCTAATTTATACCAGTGCTCAAAGGCTAGCCCCATCCATTAGGTTTTTTGCCAAATGTATTGGTGCCAATAAAACTCAAACTCGCCGCCTTATATATAAGGAAATGAGCAAAGAAGTATACTTTGCCATTGTGGCTGGATTTGGTCGCTCTTTGAGTGAAATTGGGGCAGTCATGCTGGTGGGCGGCAATATTAAGGGTGATACGCGCACCATGACCACGGCTATTTCATTGTTAAAAAGTCAGGGCATTTATACTGAGGGAATTATGCTGGGCATTACTTTGCTTTTGCTCTCCTTTGGTTTGCAACTCATGGCAGATTTTTTAAGAAAAGAAAGGAACGAGCTTGATAATTACTAACCTCAAAGCGACCCGTGGGGAGCTTGAAATTTCCATACCCCACTTAGCATTTACCAAGGGCAAAATACATGGCCTTTTTGGAGGCAATGGTTGTGGCAAATCAAGCCTTTCCAAACTACTCATTGGTGATATTGTGCCCGATTGCGGCGATATTAACTTTGAAGGTGTTGGATTTGATGAAATGACGCTTATGCCACAGCGACCTTATTTGCTTCAACGCACGGTTTTTGAAAATATAATCTACCCCCTGCAAATTCGTAAATTGCCCATTGATAACGCGAAAATTGATAAGTACTTAGAGCGAACCAACCTATTGCACAAAAAAGGCCAATATGCGCGCACCCTTTCTAGCGGTGAGCAGCAAAAAATATCATTTATTCGTGCAATTATATTTAGGCCCCAGCTAATTATGATTGACGAAACACTCTCCAACCTTGACATTGACAGCTTGACGGTTTTTTTAGATTTAATCCTTGAATTACAAGAGGAACTACAATCAACGTGGATTATTATTAGTCATCAATTTAGCCAGCTCAAAAAAGTCTGTGACGAATTTCATTATATGAAAAAGGGGCAGGTGCTAGCATCAGGTGAACTTGATCATGTATTGCAATTTGTTGATAAAGTGGAACTATAGGGAAATGCAATTTTTTGAAATCAATTTGCACGGCCAAGAAAATATTTAAGGACGTTACCATGTTTAAATTAAAAACATTACAAGAAGCATATAGTATTATTAAAGAAAATTTTAAATTGCTCACTGTAGATATTGAAACTGTACCCTTATTACAAGCCAAGGGCAGGATTTTGGCTGAAGACATTTGCGCGGCGGAATATGTACCATCTTTTAGGCGTTCAAGTGTGGATGGATTTGCCGTTATTGCTGCTGATACCTTTGGTGCTAGTGATAGTATTCCATCCATCTTACCCGTACAAGCAAATATCCTCATGGGTGAGGAGGTAAACTTCACCTTAGATAAGGGATCTTGCGCTAGTATTCCCACGGGTGGAGCTGTTCCCGAAGGGGCAGATGCTGTTCAAATGATTGAATACACAGAAGACTATGGCGATAATACTATTGGCATCTTAAAGGCTGTAGCCCCAGGACAGCATGTAACCTTAAAGGGTGATGATGTTTACCCCGGCAAGCTATTGTTAAAAGCTGGTGCTGTTATATCTTCAAAGGATATCGGGGCTTTAGCGGCTCTTGGTTTTTGTAATGTTCCAGTAAAAAAGCATATTTGCGTAGGCATTATTGCCACTGGCGATGAGCTTGTGGAAGTACACGAAAAGCCCAACAATGCCCAAGTGCGCTGCGTGAATAGTAGCTTATTACAATCGCTCATTACTGAGTTCGGAGCAAAAGTTAAACCCTATGGTATCATTAAAGATAATGAAGAAATTTTGCGCAATACCGTAAGCCAAGCCGTGGCTGAATGTGATATGGTGCTTATTTCTGGTGGAAGTAGTGTTGGCGTTAAGGATGTCACAAGCAATGTTATTGAATCACAAGGGGATATACTGTTTCATGGTGTAGCCTTAAAGCCAGGCAAGCCCACAATTATGGGCAAAATAAATAATATTCCGGTGGTGGGTTTACCCGGACATCCGGTGGCGGTTTTCTTTGTGGCCCTGACCATTGTATATAAGGTTTTGGAGTGCCTTTGCGGTAAAAAGCTAAATATGCCGCATCTTAATGCCAATATCAGCGAATCTGTGGAGGCAAATCACGGGCGCATGCAATTTGTTCCTGTAACCCTTGAAGTGCAAGACGGGCAAAATATAGCCCACCCCATACGTGCTAAATCAGGGCTAATCACTACCCTAGCCAGCGCTGACGGTTACTTTATCATACCTCAAGATTGTGAAGGTTATGCCAAAAATACAACGGTAACTATTTATACATTTTAGGAGTTAATCATGTCATTTAAATACCTTACCAATGTGCCTTTAAGTGAAGCTCGCGCAAATTACGTGGCAGCCATGCTTGAAAATGGCTTTAGAGCTAAGGAAGAAAACATCGCCGTATTTGACGCATGCAATCGTGTATGCTCAAAGCCAATTTATGCTAATATTTCAGCACCTCACTATAATTCTAGTGCCATGGATGGTGTTGCCGTGCATGCTAAAGAAACCTTTGGTGCCACAGAAACCACGCCCATAATTTTGAATAAAGATCAATACCTTGTGCTAGATACTGGTGACCCAATACCCGATGAGTATGACGCCGTCATCATGGTAGAAGACATTGTACATTTGGAAGATGGACAAATAAAAATCCACGCTGCGGCCACCCCCTATCAGCATATACGCCAAATCGGTGAGGATATTTGCCAAGGTGAGATGATTATCCCATCCTATACCCCCATTAGCCCAGCAGCCATTGGCTCTATGCTAGCTGGTGGTGTGCTTGAAGTAAGTGTGCTTAAAAAGCCGCTTGTGGGCATAATACCCACTGGTGACGAAATCATTTCACCCACGGCAAGCCCCAAAACTGGTGATATAATTGAATTTAACTCCTCAATTTTTCATGCCATGTTAAGCGACTTGGGTGCAGATACCAAGACCTACCCCATCTGCAAAGATAAATATGAAAACATGAAGGCCGCCCTTGAGCTTGCCTTAAACGAGTGTGATATAGTCATCATCAATGCCGGTTCTTCCGCCGGACGAGAAGATTTTACGGTAAGCGTCATTGAAGAGGTGGGGCAAGTGCTTTATCACGGCATAGCCATAAAGCCCGGCAAGCCCGCTATTCTTGGTTATAAAGGCCATCAAGCCATACTGGGCGTGCCCGGTTATCCTGTGTCTGGCATCATTGTAATTGAAGAAATATTAAAGCCACTTTTGGAGCAATATACCAAGCTTAAGTCTGCTGAACCACAATTCCAAGAAGCTGCACTCTCCCGCCCCGTGGTTTCAGGAGTTAAATATCAAGAATTCATCCGTGTGCGCATGGGCTATGTGGAAGGTAGATATATTGCATCGCCGCTCAGCCGTGGCAGTGGCGTTGTTTCATCATTTATGAAGGCCGACGGCATGCTAGAAGTAGCCCAAGGAGTTGAAGGCCATACTGCTGGTGACATGGTTAATATTCGATTATTACAACCGCTTACCAAAATTAACAATTCCCTCGTAGTTATTGGCAGTCACGACCCATTATTGGATGAGCTAAGTGATATGCTGCATTTAAGCGATGAAAGTTTATATATGATTTCATCACATACCGGCTCCATGGGTGGTATTATGGCCGTAAAACGTCGTGAAGCGCACCTTGCAGGCATACATTTATTGGATGAAAATGACGGAAGTTACAATACATCATTTGTGAAAAAATATTTTCCCGATGGTGGGGTGCGTCTTATTGAAGGCACCGGCCGTGAGCAAGGCTTTATGTTAGCTAAGGGTAACCCTAAAAACATTAATTGCGTGCAGGACTTATACAAAGACGGAGTGCGTTTTATCAATCGTCAAAAGGGCTCAGGAACGCGCATTTTATTTGATTATATCAATAAAAATGAAGGCCTTGATGCAACAAAAATATATGGATACGAGCGTGAGGAATTTACGCATACATCCATTGCGGCGCAAATTTCTCTTGGTTCTGGCGATGTGGGTATGGGCATTTACTCAGCCGCAAAGATGTTTGGACTTGATTTTATACCCGTTTGCACTGAACAATATGATTTTCTGGTGCCGGATTATGCCTTTGACACTCCCATGGTGCAAAACTTACTAAAAATCATTAAAAGCGAAGCATTCAAACAGAAACTTGAAACCCTTGGCGGTTATATACTGAAAAACCCCGGGCGAGTATATGATTTATAATATGGTAGATATTAAGAATATTACTACCAGCACAAGATAAAATAAAATCAATTTATGCAAAAAGGTGGGAGTTAGCGACTCCCACCTTCCAGTTTGATGACAAACCCCACTTCGTAGGTTTTGCGCCGCTATTGTCAGCAAAGCTGCCAAGCGGAAAGGCACGAAAATCAATCGCTTGACGGCGCAAGTAAATTGCGCCTGCTCTTGATTTATCGGCAATGCTGACTTTGTCAGCACTCTCAAAGGTGGGAGTTAGCGACTCCCACCTTCTTCAACATCAATACCCTTAGGCGGGGTAAAGTTAAAAACATCTTTATCCAAGGTAATATTGGTTTTGATACTGGTAAACTCCATGGTATTCATATTGCCATAAAAATCTATAATACTTGCTTTTTTAATTAGCAAAGTCTTAGCATCAATACCCACCACGGCTTCTACCATTTCTGGTGTGGGTTCATAGGGCAAGAGGTGTAAAATAGCCAGTCCATCTTTTTCGCCCATTTTGTTTACTTCAAAATCTTCATCTAGTTTTGCCTGACCGGTAATAACTTCAATCAAGGTTTGCATATCTTGCATAAGGTTTGGCTTATATTTATAGGCCACTTCTTCATCGGGTAAATAATTCCAGATTACTTTATCGGTTATGAGAAGTAATTCTGCATGTGGGTCATTAGTTTCCCAGCGAACATTTAAGGGTTTTTGAAAGATTAGCGTCCCCTTTCTCTCTTCCACACTACCACTTTCACGATGCACAAGGCTTTGAGCAAAAGTTGTTTGCATGGTATTGATTTGCTGATATTTTTTTTGCAAATCATCTTCTAAGCTACTTGCCGCATGGGCAGTGCCACATAGTAAAAAAACACATAGCATGACGCAATATATAGAGCAAAATGAATATTTTTGCATAAATCCCTCTTAATTTCCATATTTTTACACAAAAAAACTATGTGTAAAAAATAATCATTCAATGAATGATGCATAATATGCGTAAGTCATATATTCAGTCAAGTACTTGATTTTTGCTTCATTTTTGCAGTGTCTTGAGCTTTGTGCCCTTACCTTCTACGCAGGCAAAAATTGCATAAAAAAATATCTTTATATATATTCAATGCTACCATAGCAACAATTGTACAAAAATCTCATATTTGTTAAAAAAATCACATTTCATCCTACATCTTAACTGGTTAGTATTGTTTATAATGTATACAATATACATTAATTTCTAAGTATGGAAAAAAATTCATTGTTATTTTTCGAAATTTATGTACAATGCGTTCAGCTTTCATTGATAGCTTGTTTAGATAACCATTTTACGTAGAGAGGAGTGACGGAGTTATGGATGCCTTAGCAAAAATGATTACAGATTTTCTAAACCCCATTAACAGCTTTGTATGGGGGCCTGTTATGCTCGTGCTATTACTTGGTACGGGTTTATTCTTAACACTTGGGCTTCGGTTTTTAACGTTTAGACGTATACCACAAGGCTTTAAGAAGCTTTGGGCTGGTAGAAAATCTCGGGATGATGTAGACGGCGAACTTTCTCCATTTCATGCTCTAATGACTGCTCTTGCCGCCACAGTAGGTACTGGTAATATTGTTGGTGTAGCCACAGCAGTATTTGCAGGCGGCCCCGGCGCGCTATTTTGGATGTGGTGCACAGCCATGTTAGGTATGGCAACTAAATTTGCCGAAGCACTACTTGCAGTACGCTACCGTGAAATCACCCCCGAAGGCAACGTGGTGGGTGGCCCCATGTATTACATCAAAAATGGTCTTGGGCCAAAATGGGCTTGGCTTGGTACGCTTTTCGCTCTCTTTGGTGCCATTGCCGGTTTTGGTATTGGCAACATGACCCAAACCAACTCCATTGCTGATGCTGTGCAAGCTAACTTTGGTATTGACCCAACTATTACAGCTATAGTGCTCATGATTTTAGTTGGTGTCGTGCTGGTTGGTGGTGTGCGCCGTATTGGTGCTGTTGCTGGTAAGGTTGTACCAATTATGGCTATTTTCTATATTATTGCATCCATGCTGGTTATCATACTTAAAATTGACCTAGTTCCACAAGTTTTTGCCACTATCATTAGAGAAGCTTTCACTCCATCTGCTGCCTTTGGTGCATCTATCTGGTTAACTATCCGTTTTGGTGTTGCCCGCGGTGTATTTTCAAACGAAGCTGGCCTTGGTTCTGCTCCCATCGCTCACGCCACCGCCACTGTTAAAGACCCTGTAAACCAAGCTCTAATTGGCATGCTCGGTACTTTTATTGATACTATTATCATTTGTTCCATGACTGGTTTTGCCATTCTTGTGTCCGGCGTGCTTGATCCTACTAGCGGGGTTAAGGGTGCAGCTCTTACAACTATGGCCTTTAACACTGTGCTTGATGGTGTGCTACCAGTAGGATTTGGTGGTATATTAGTAACCGTGGCTCTTTGCCTCTTTGCTTATACCACAGTGCTTGGATGGTGCGTATATAGTGAACGTTGCATGATTTACCTCTTTGGTGACAAAGTATTAAAGCCGTTCCGTATTGTATTTACATTAGTGGTACCCATAGGGGCCCTTGCTAAATTAGAAGTAGTGTGGCTTTTGTCAGACACTCTAAATGCATGTATGGCTATTCCTAACTTGATTGGTCTTGTACTACTAAGCCCAATTATCTTTACCATGACTAAGGAATATCTCGAAAGAGAAAAGAATATGCCAAAACAATAGGTAATATATCAATCTGAAGGGGGGTTCGCCTCCCTTCAGATTTTTAACAAACCCCACCTTGAAAAAAGTAAAGATACCATAATTAACACTCCATAAGACATTCAGATAATTACAATGTGAGATAGAGTAGCTTTGCTTTTACCTTAAGAGTAACTATGCCCCCTAAAGCGTTACAAATATCACCTGAAGATCTCAAAGCAGCCTGCGCAAAACTCCCCATATCCGTGCCAGAGCACGTATTACCCACACTAAAAATATATTTAGAACTACTTATGCAATGGAACAAATCCATGAATCTTGTGGGGGCCAAAACTTGGCAGGATTGTCTTGCAAAACTCTTGGTAGACTCATTTTATGTAGCAAAATTTCTAAATCAAATCAGCTTACCACCCCACCCAGACATTTGGGATCTAGGTGCCGGAGCAGGCCTACCAGGCATTGTTTTGCGTATGCTTTGGGATGATGGAGATTATTATCTTGTGGAAGCGCGTGAAAAAAGAGCCCTTTTTCTACAAACAGTGCTTGCAAGAATAACCCTGAAAAATACCCATGTCTTTCAAGGCAGGGCCGAAAGTTTTTTTGCAAAACCAGCGCAAAACCCTGCCCATATGGTCATCAGTCGGGCTTTTATGCCATGGAAAAATGTGCTAAGCCTTGTACAAGACCATATAAACTCTGACGCGCAGGTAATATTTTTAACCCTTGAAGCAGCCCCCAAGCAAGAATTGAGCACACTTGGATGGCATGTCACCGCCGAAGAAAGCTACACTATAGCCCACGGTACCCGCAGCCTTTGGTCTGTGCAAAGGGCATAGTTGAGAGTGCTGACAAAGTCAGCACGACCGATAAATCAAGGGGCCTGCCCGAAGGGTGCGCAGCATAGCCGTTAGGTGAGCAAAGCCCGACCTAAAAGGCGGCGAAGCCGTTTGCGTTTGCGAAGTATGAGCAAGTACGCAAATCGAGAGTAACACGAACCTTACGGATACAGAGAGCAGAGATAGGCGCAATTTACTTGCGCCGTTAAGCAATTGATTTTCGTGCCTTTCCGCTTGGCAGCTCTGCTGACAATAGCGGCGCAAAACCCACGAAGTGGGGTTTGTCATCAATCTGATAGTTGAGAGCTATGCTACATCTTTCCGGGGATAAGCCCAAGCTTTGCTAATATATCCTCAGCGGCCTGTTCTGCTGGTATTTCTACCCCAATACCTGGACTTTCTGTCTTTGAAGTAGCAATAACTTTTCCAGTTTCTGCATCAACAAGTTGAATATTTAACCTTCTAATATGTTCAACAACGTCAAAATATATGGAATATCTAAATCGCGCATAATAAACTCTTTTGCTGTTACTGGGAGTTTGTTTATCCTGCCAAATTAAACCACTACTGGCAATAGCTTCGTCCATACTGCTAGCAAAGGGTGCTTGAGGCTGCACTCCATTTTGTAATAAAAAACCTTTTACATGATTGGGGGATACTGCAAAATTAAGCCCTTGCGGAATGGCACCCGTGCGAGCAATCATATATCGATGCGAAGCAGAGCTAACTGCAACCCCCACAAGCTGCCAGTCTTTATTAACCACCGGCCCGCCGGAGTTACCCGGTTGAATTGGTGCAGAAATTTGTATATTTGTTGAATCGTCATCCATGCCGTACAAGCTAGATACAAGGCCGGACGTAATGCGCACCTTACTACCCAAAATATCAGGAACGGGATAACCTATGGCAAAAATTTCTTCCCCTACCTTTGATGTGCCAATGGCTATGGGGCGTAAACCTGTGGTGGAACCTCTTAACAATGCAAGATCAAGATGTTTATCGGTAGCTACTACCGTAGCTTGGCGATCTACCCCAAGCGCGCTTATGGTGACATTTTTTTTGTCTCCCACCACATGCTGGTTAGTGAGCCAATATCCATCAGCCGCCACAAAGCCGCTGCCTGTTCCCATTTTCTCACTCTTTGGCTCAGAGTCTTTACGGCCAGCAGAAACGCCATGTTTTTGAAATGTTTCAATAAGATACGTGGCTACATCTAGTTCATCATCCAATTCATCATTAATAAAAACAACATGAATATTTCTATGTCCAACTGCTGTATTATCTAAAACAGAAACCTTAGTGGTAGCACAAGCACTTATAAGGAGTATCAAACTCAAAAATAAAATATTTTTTAGCATTTTCATATAGCTCCCCCTTTGTAAAACATATTACACTACAACTTCCTATTTTACAACAACAAAATATATTAAAAAGCATCAATTTGCACGGCAATCTAATTTTGTAAATTTATACGTCTGTGTGTGAAGTTCGGTAAAGTTTTTTTCGCGGCTCGGCACTTTAGCGTTGCTCTCGATTTGCGTAATTGCTCATACTTCGCAAACGCAAACGGCTTCGCCGCCCGTTGGGTCGGGCTTCGCTTCATCGCCGGCTAATTGCTCAAAAAGAACCCCAATCTCACACACTCCACTGTTGAAATAAAATTTTTTGTGAACAAGTTTGAAATTAGATTGCCGTGCATCAATTTATAAAAACACTATGTTCTCTTTTACAAATAGAATTCACTTTAAAAAGGGTAAAATACAAGGAAACAAAACACTTAAGAGCGTTCAAAAAAACGCAAAGAGCAAGAAAAAGAAAATTTTTAGGAGGGCAACGGGGTCTTCTTCCCTCAGCGTACAGAGAGTGAAATCGGTTCAAAAGGGCTAAGATGCGAGGAAGACGAAGTTTTTTGCAAAGCGTAGTGCACTCTTACGCTACTCAACCGTAGCAAAAAACGAGTCTGACGAAGCAAATTGCCCCTTTTGAACCGATTTAGCGTTGCTTTTGCATGCGATCGCGTAGATATATAGCAGCTAAATTCATGCCCAGTACCAACAAAATAAGCACCAAGGCCGTGCCATATTGTAGCGGTCTGGTTTTTTCAATCTCAGTACCAGCTGTGGCAAGCACATACATATGATATGGCAAGGCCATAACGGAGCTAAAAACAGAATCTGGTTCCTTAGGCGTATAAAAAACTGCTGCTGTAAACATAATTGCCGCAGTCTCCCCTGCCGCACGAGAAATACCTAAAATAGCACCAGTAAGCATGCCGGGCGTTGCCGCAGGCATAACTACGCGGGAGATGGTTTGCCATTTAGTTGCCCCAAGGGCTAAGGATGCCTCACGATAAGTATCTGGAACGTTACGCAAAGCTTCCTCAGCTGTACCAATAATTACTGGTAGCGATAGCACAGCCAAGGTTAAAACTCCTGCCAGCAGGCTAACGCCCATACCCAAAAATGTCACAAAAAAAGCTAGTCCAAAAAGCCCAAAGACCACCGATGGCACACCAGCAAGGTTGTTGACACCTAGGCGAATATAGCGCGCAAAAGCCGTGCGCCCTGCATATTCATGCAAATATATGGCCGAGGCCACCCCAAGGGGAAAGGAAATGGAAATGGCCCCTAAGGAGAGCAAAAAAGTCCCTAAAATGCAAGGCCAGATGCCACCTTCGGTCATCATACGCTTTGGTGGTTCGGTTAAAAATTCCCAACTAATGGCCGGTAAACCTTGATAGGCCAAGAAAAAACACACCACAATAAGCGCGCCCACATTGATAATAGCTGCAAGACGCAACACATTAAACATAATATTTTGGCGCATTAAGCGTGAACTACTAGATACAGCAAACTTCATAGCAACCTCACAGACTGGAGCTACCAACTTGTTTATGCTTTTCGGCAATATGTTGGGCAATCATATTAAAGCAAAGTGTGAATAAAAATAGCATCATACCAATGGCAAAAAGTGCAAAGTAATGTTCACCACGGTAAGGGGCTTCGGCCATTTCTGCGGCAATGGATGCGGGCATGGGGCGCACGGGATCAAAAATGGATAGGGGAATCATCCCCGCACCACCAGCCACCATGAGCACAACCATAGTTTCGCCAATGGCTCTGGACATGCCAAGCATAATGGCAGTACCAATACCAGAAAGGGCCGCAGGCAATACCACTTTGATGGTAGTCTCCCAACGCGTGGCCCCAAGAGCAAGTGATGCTTCACGCAAGGCCACTGGCACGGCAAAAAGGGCATCTTCAGCCACCGAACAAATGGTAGGCACACTCATAAAAGCAAGCATTAAGCCGGCATTAAATAAATTTAGCCCCGTAGCTGCTCCAAGATAATCCTGCAAGAGCGGGGCAACGACCACCATGCCAAAAAAACCAATTACAACCGATGGCAAAGCTGCAAGCAATTCAATAAACGGCTTTACTATGCGCCTAACGCCGCTTGAAGCGATTTCTGTAAGATAGGCTGCCGTTAAAACTCCCAAGGGTACAGCAATGAGCGAAGCCAATATCGTTACAGCGAAGGAACCAATAAGTAAGGGAAAAATACCAAAGTCTGGAGGCTCAGAGGTGGGGTACCACCACTCACCAAAAAGAAAGGATGATACAGAAACCGTATTAAATATCGGCAATCCTTCATAAAATAAAAAAAGCATAATCCCTAAGAGGGATAATAACGAGAATGTAGCAGCCAAGGCCAAAAGAGAATGGATAATTTTTTCTTTCATCTATAACCCTTAGACAAAAAATTTTATGAAGGCTCCCCCCACAATCGTGAAAGGAGCCCTCTTATAATATATAAAGCTTATTTGGACAAGGGGATAAAGCCTACTTCTTTAACCAAAGCCTGACCTTTGTCGCTAAGGAGGTAATCAATAAAGGCTTTTGGGGTACCGGTAGGTTCACCATTAGTGAATAAATAAAGTTCGCGAGCAATGGGCCACTTGCCGGAGAGGGCATTTTCAGCAGTGCCGGCAAAGCCATCTACATCTACGGGTTTGGTGCTTTTATCAACATAACCATAACCGATGTAACCAATGGCATTCTTGTTTTTGGCCACAGCTTGCACCACCGCACCATTAGAAGCTTGTAGCAAAGCAGCTGGGCTTACACGCTTTTTACCAAGAATTTTTTCTTGCCAAGTTTCATATGTGCCGGAAGATGTATCACGGGAAATCACCACAACTCTAGCATCAGGGCCGCCGAGCTCTTCCCAATTTCTGACCTTACCCATATATATATCAGCAAGTTGAGCGGTAGTAAGGTTCTTTATCGGATTAGAAGGATGCACCACTGGCACAAGAGCATCAACGGCAACAACATGACGCATGGGCTTAATACCCTTGGACTCAGCTAACTTAATTTCGCTGGCTTTAATATCGCGAGAAGTCATGGCAATATCACAAAGCTGATCTATGATGGCCTTGATACCATTACCGGAACCGCCGCCAGAAATGGCAAGTACGGTACCTGGGTTTTCTTCCATAAAGGCTTCTGCTGTTTTTTGCACCACAGGAAGCACAGTGGTGGAACCATTAATTACAACTTCACCAGCGGCCATGGCTGGGGCAGCTAGAGCAAGGCTCAAAAGAGCAGCAAAAAGAATACGTGAAAATTTCATCCTAAACTCCTAAAATTGCTATAATATTAAATATTAACATATGGGTTTTATCCCTCAACCTCTATCTCCTACTCATAAAACAATGAGCATGCCGTGTAAAGTGGTAGCAAACAAACTTTACCAAGAACTCCTTTACGCGGCGTGTGTAGTTATCCTTGCTTCATGTTACAAAAACATGACAAAAGCTAGAAATAGAGGTTACATTAAAAAGAACTTTTGTCCTATAATTCGTCACTATTTTGTAACAAGTCCACCCTATTTTTGGCACAATAATATAATTAACTTTTCGCAGCATTTAATGTAAAGTAATTTTGTACATTCCGAACAGAATAACTGTAAAAGGAAGTTATCATGAGCAAAGCCATAGTTCTAATTGTTGAGGATGAAGCCGATATTCGAGATCTTATAAGCTTTAACCTCGAGCGCGAAGGCTTTACCCCCATCCAAGCTGAGGATGGCATCCAAGGGCTTGAGCTTGCAGTGGTACATAAGCCGGATATCATATTATTGGATGTGATGATGCCTGGTAAGGATGGTTTTCAGGTATGCCGTGAGCTTGAACGTAATGCAGAAACTGCCCACATCCCCATAATAATTCTTACAGCTAAAGGCGAAGAAATTGACCGCATAGTGGGTCTTGAGCTTGGAGCGGATGATTATGTAGTAAAGCCATTTAGCGTGCGTGAGCTTATTTTGCGCATACGGGCAATTCTGCGCCGTCAAGCCAAAGCTGAGCAAGGGCCAAACCTATTCAAACATGGTATTCGCCTTGACCCTTTGGCACATTCGGTTATGGTCAACAATGAACCCGTGGATTTAACCGCCACGGAATTTCGCCTTTTAGAAGATATCATGCGCCATGCAGGTACCGTGCGCACCCGAGAACAGCTCTTAAATACGGTGTGGGGGTACCAGTTTGAAGGATATGCGCGCACTGTAGATACCCATGTTCGCAGACTGCGCGCAAAACTGGGTCCACAAGCAGACAACCTTGAAACCGTTAGAGGCGTTGGCTATCGTTTTAAGGCTTAAGCGCGCAAAAGCAAAAGTTTACAATATATTTATATATTTTAGGATTATTATGTATTTTTTTCACAGAACCTTTCTCATCGTGCTCATAGGCGTTGGCTTAACATTTATGTTGGCCATGTCCTATATGCGCCAAAATTTAGAAGAAAGTATCGTGAAAGATTTAAGCGTCAAAGCCTTAAACGAGGCCAAGATCATGGCAACACTATATGATAGCATGCCTGAGACAACGGTTAATCAAATTATCCCAGAGCACATAGCTGGTGCACGCATTAGCTTGATTAACGCCGAGGGTACGTTAATTAGTGACAGCCTCATTGCTGAAAAAGACTTCTCCCCCGTGCATAATTATGCAGACAGGCCAGAGGTTAAGCAAGCCATTAACTCTGGTTCAGGTGTGGATATACGCTACCACGATGAAATAAGAAGCCAATCTGTTTTTGCGGCTGCGCGCCTTAAAAACAATAATATTCTCCGCATTGCAACCCCCACCGGTAAGTATTTACCTCTATTGCAAAACCAAACCAAGGTCTTTTCCATCCTCATTATATCCACGGGATTTATTGCCTTTCTTGTGGCATTTTTCATTACAAAACCACTTAAGCGCGATATTAAACAAATAATCAATACCATTGAAGCCATTGCCATGGGTAAATATCAACTACGCTTAAGCAACTTATTATATAAAGAATTCACCCCATTAGAAGCAAAAGTAAACTACATGGCAACCCAAGTTGAAGAGCATATCCGCACCACGGCAGACCAAAAAGAACAACTGCAAAGCATACTTGACACCATGACTGAAGGAGTGCTGGTGCTTGGGCCAAATGGCAGTATTCGCCGCTACAACAGGGCTTTGCGTGCCATGTTCCCCAATATTGAAAAGGCTCATGGCATGCAAGTGGTGGAGGCCATACCCGCCCCATCATTACAAAAAGCCATTGAAAATATAATAGAAATGCCAGCACAAAATGGTGGGCATAGCGTTGGCCCCTTGCAATTTGAGCTTGCCCATGAGCGCGTATTTTCCATCCAACTCACTCGCGCCGGCACCAATGACGTAAACCTTGGTGCCGTGGCTGTATTTCATGATATTTCAGGACTTATGCGTCTTGAGCGCGTGCGTAGCGACTTTGTGGCCAATGTATCACATGAATTGCGCACCCCCCTAACAGCCATTCAAGGCTATGCCGAAACCCTCACCGAGCTTGATAATATGCCGGAAAACTCCCGCCGCTTTGCAGAAATTATTCGTAAGCACGGGGCTTATCTTGCGCGCATGGTGGAAGAATTGCTGGCCCTTGCGCGCCTTGAAAGTGGCGATGTGCCCATGCAAATTGTGGAAACAAACCCCCTTGAAAGCATAAATGCAGCCATTGCTTTGTGCCGTAGGCAGTTTGATTTACATGAGGTGGAAATTTTGCTACATGTGCCTGAAAATTTAACCATCATGGCAAGCATACAACATTTAACACAAATTTTTAGAAATCTTTTGGAAAATGCCGGAAGATACGCCCCCAAAGGTGGGCAAGTACACATTAAAGCATTGCAAGACCCGCTTGAAAAGTCTATGACTCGTTTTGCAGTATGCGATAATGGGCCGGGAATTCCGGCACCAGACAAAGATCGTATTTTTGAACGCTTCTACAGAGTAGAAAAGCATAGAAGCCACGCCTCCACGGGGCTTGGCCTTGCCATATGCAAACATACTGTGGAGCGGCTCGGGGGGCGAATTTGGGTAGAAAGCCCCACCGATGCATTTGCTACGGTTTTTTATTTCACCATTCCTACTGCCCTTGGAGACATAAAGTGACGAAAGAACACAAGATAAACACTAATAATGTTGACTTTTACTACGGACAAGCCCAAGCCCTATTTGACGTAAGCATTAGCTTTCCTGTTAATCAGGTTACAGCCCTTATTGGCCCGTCAGGATGTGGAAAAAGTACATTTTTACGCTGTCTTAATCGTATGAATGACCTCATCCCCGGAACTAAGGTTAAAGGCAAAATTACCCTTGACGGTGAAGATATTAACGCACCTCAGTCCGACGTTGTTGCCCTAAGGCGCAAGGTGGGCATGGTCTTTCAAAAGCCAAACCCATTTCCCAAAACTATTTTTGAAAATGTGGCCTATGGACTTAGGGTTAATGGCATTAAAGATGAATCACTTATTGCAGGCACTGTGGAGGAATCCTTAAAGCGCGCCGCCATATTTGAAGAGGTAAAAGACAGATTGCACACCTCAGCCCTTGGGCTTTCTGGCGGACAGCAGCAACGTTTGTGTATTGCGCGCGCGCTGGCCGTTGAGCCAGAAGTGCTGCTCATGGACGAGCCAGCATCAGCACTTGACCCCATTGCCACTCAAAAGATAGAAGAAGGCATACACGAGCTAAAACACCAGCTAACCATCATTATTGTAACTCACAATATGCAACAAGCTGCACGTGTTTCTGACCATACGGCTTTCTTCTATATGGGTAAACTTATTGAACATGACAATACAGATACCATATTCACAAAGCCCAATGTAAAACAAACAGAAGACTATATCACAG
>CAYJIU010000023.1:0-22454 GCA_964370305.1 uncultured Desulfovibrionaceae bacterium | reverse complement strand
CTCTGCTGACAATAGCGGCGCAAAACCCACGAAGTGGGGTTTGTCATCAAACTGAATCCTCCGTACAATATGTGCGGAGGCTTGAGAGTGCTGACAAAGTCAGCACGACCGATAAATCAAGAGCAGGCGCAATTTACTTACGCCGTAAAGCGATTGATTTTCGTGCCTTTCCGCTTGGCAGCTCTGCTGACAATAGCGGCGCAAAACCCACGAAGTGGGGTTTGTCATCAAACTGAATCCTCCGTACAATATGTGCGGAGGCTTTAATTTGATGGCTTATTATATAAATACGATTTTTAGAGTTAAAAAAGTAAATCGTATTTGCGCAATTCATTACGGCATCACTGTTAAGGTATATGCCTTATCAATTTGAATGTATTTTTTAGCAAGTTTGCGCAAGTCCTCAGCAGTTAATTTTTGGGCTTTGGCAATATTTTCCTTCTTAAAATCCAAGCCATTACCTAAAAGAGTCAAAAGTGCTGCCTCTGAACTACGGCTACCTAGGCTTTGACGTTCGCGATAATAATCGCCTTCCATCTGATTTTTAGCACTTTGGATGGTTTCATTAGGCAAATCTTTTGCATGTAGTGACGCAATAACCTCGGCAAAGCCTTTTTGTGCCGTTTCCACTTTTTGCGGCTCAGTACCAATATAAAAGAACATATATCCAGCCTTGGGCGAAAGACGGTTTTGCGCCGTCACTGTGTAACCAAGGCCTTGTTTATCCCTAAGTTCACTAAAAAGTAAACCACTTTGTCCACTTAGGGCATTTTGCAACAATGCAAGCCCAGGGGCATCGGGGTGATCAACTGGCACTGTGGGAAAGGTTAATACCAAATGCGCTTGGTCGCGCTCTGGCAAATGCAACTCAAGCTTAGTTTTATCACCCCATTTAGGCATATTAATTTGCACACCCTTCACACTTGGTACGGGCAAAGACTTGGCAAATTCAAGCACTTTTTCAACGTCAAAGTCACCTGCAATGGATAAAACCCAAGGTTGCTTAATTTGCTTTTGCCAAAAATCTTGCACCATGGCGCGGGTATATTTTTTAACGTCTTCAATATCTCCCAAGGTTTTGTAAGCATAAGGGTGCCCATCGGTAAATAAAAGACTGGGCAACTGCGAAAAAGCAAGACTTAACGCGCGGTCATCACGGTTATGAATGTCTGCTATTTGATCTTCTTTCTCGCGTGTAACTTCCTCTTCCAAAAAAGACGGTTCAGTTAGAACCTTAGTAAAAACATCAAATAAATCAGCATCAAAGCGCGATGGCTCACGCATGGAAACACCAAAAACCTGCCGACCTGCAAAGGCACTTATGCTTGCAGCACGCTCAGCAAAAAATTCTTCCATCTGCAAAGCATCCATGCCCTTAATGCCAGAAGTCAGAGTTCGCGCTACCAATGACGCAAGCCCTTGTTGGTTTTTATTGGCAAGACTATTACCACCCGTAAAATATAAATCAAGAGCAGTATAAGGCATGGTATTATCCGGAATAAGCACCACTTTGCGCCCTTCGCCAAGGTCTACAATACGCGTATTAGACTCTTTTACCACATTATCGTGAGCAATATCGCCATCCTTCACCGGCCAAAGCGCGTGTAAAGTTGTGGCAAGGTCTGGAATTTTAGCCTCGTGAGGGGCCAAAATGGATACATTAAATCTTTGAGGCACAAGCCATGTGTCCATGGCACTTTGAATTTGCTCTTGGTTAACATCGTGTAATAAAGTAAGAATATTTTTTTCGCCCTGCTCACCACCTAAGAATAGTTCAAGCTGTCCCTTCCAAGATGCGAGGCCAGAAAGAGTTTCCTTAGCTCTATGTATGCTATCTTCCATTTGCAACTTCGCTCTGGCAATATCCTTAGCTGAAAAAGCATCTGCCTTTAAGCTTGCCATATCAGCCACAAATTCCTTCCAAAATGGCTCCACCTTGTCGGCATCTAGCTGAATACTAAAATAAAGCATGCCCACACGCTCAAAACCAAAATTACCTACATAGATTTCATCAACTAACTTCTTATCATATTTATATTTTTTATAAAGATATGATGTGGCATCGCCACCAAGCACATGGGCCATAACGTCAAGCGCGCTGGAGCTTGCATCCATATTCCCCGGCACAGGCAAGGCCATGCCCAAGTGAACTTTATTCCACGGGCCACGCTGAATATTAACGCTGGCATTATTCATACCATGGGCATCAAGTGCATTAATAGGTGTAATATCAGAAGTATTTTTCAAATCACCAAAAAGCTCTTGCGTTTGTGCCAACACCTCATGCGGTTTAATATTGCCCACAACCACTAAGAGCATATTTTGCGGCTGATAGTATTTTGCGATGTAATTTCGCATGGATTCAGGCGTTACCGCCACAATGGTCTCTTCAAATCCAATGATGGGCCACTGATAGGGTGTGTTTTTAAGCGCGTTTTTTTGTAATTCCTTAAACACTCGTGAGCCGGGATTATCCAAACTACGCTGTAATTCCGCTAGGATAACTTGCTTTTCTGATTCAAGCTCTGCTGCATCAAGGGTTGGGTGAAAAGCCATATCCTTGACCACATCAAGACCCAAGGCCCAATGTTTTGAGGGTAAATCTGTTAAATAAACCGTATAATCAAAACTAGTTGCCGCATTAAGATATCCGCCTGCGGCCTCTATATCCTTTGCTACTGCGCCCTTGGGCCGCTTTTGTGTGCCTTTAAATACCATATGCTCAAGCACGTGACTAATGCCGGCCTCGGCTGGGCTTTCATAAGCAGAGCCCGCCCGCACATACAAGCGTGTTGACACAAGAGGAAAACGCTCATCAGGCAAAATATACACCGTAAGCCCGTTTTTAAGCTTAGTAATTTGTGCCCCTTGGGCTGCGGATTGTTCTTTTATTTGAGTTTCTTCACTTTTCTTTGCAGCCAAAGCTTCCTTGCCCGAAGGTATAAACATACAAACTCCAATAGCTATAAACATTAAATATAACCTACTAAATTCTTTCAACATGAAATGTCCTCACAATATTATAAAACAGTTTTTTACAGCGCGACAATAAAGGAATTATACAATTTTTAGCAACACCTTATGTCACACTTCAAGCAAAGCTCGCCACAAGGGCAATTTTTTATCCAATTCAAAAAACTGCGTTTTAACACATGGGCTTAAATCTTTTTCTAATGCCATATGCACATCCTCACAAGTATACACATATTTCAAACCGTCAATACCCTGAAGTGGACAAAGATTCATCTCCTGCCCTTGGCCCTGCTCGGCTCCTTGTATAATCACGCGCAAACCGGCATACATAGCCTCCACCGTGACACTAGTATCATGAGCTGCCCAAATAACGGCGTTTTGCTCCCTAGCTTCGTCAAGTAGTGTTTCCATTTTTTTATCTGTAATATCAAATGATTGAATCCCAGACATATATTTTTTTACCGCATCATCTATACCACAATGCGGATGCGCCTTTATACTTACTTGCCATTGATTATTAGCTTTTTCATTTAACCATTTAGCAAGTAAACGAATGTGCGCATGAGCAGCCTTAGGGAAAAAGCTTGTCACCACCATGAGTCGTCTAGTCATGCACGTCTGCACTGGTGCGGATTTATATTTTATTAAATGTAAATAGCGCAAAGCTTCAATCTTCAAAAGCATATGCTCAGCTACGCCGGACTCACGCATGACATTATAGGCCAGTTGCCCATTTACAAGGATTTTATGGGGCAAAAAATCGCTAGTACTGGCATGTGTAAAAAGTCTGGGGCTATCAAAATAACGCAAATCCGTTGGGCGAAGTACCGAATGTTGCGCACCATAAACCTTGCCGGCATTATTAAACTTTATGGCTTCAGTAAGCATGCGTTCCCACGGGCAATTTTCCAAAGGAAACAAAGTCCACTCTTGCGCACCAACAAAAGCCACATAAGCAAGCATGGCCCGCCGCTGTAAGCTGCGCTCAAGGCATCTCCAACCTTGAAATGACTCAGCATAGTAGGGCTTAAAATAACCCCATACATTCATTTGACCTAAATGGCATAAGGGGCGCACTCTTTGCTCAAGACAATAGCTTTTATAACAAATACGCACATAACGTAATATGGCCTGCCCCATATCCCCAAGTGATAAAAATTCTTCAAGAAAATAAAATGATTCATTTTTATTATGCTGAAAACTTTTTTTCTTAAGTATGGCCTGTCTAAAGGACATATGCGAGGATTTTATTCGTATAAACAGCCAGTTAATATTTTTCTTAACAAGCAAAGTTGGCAATGGCCCCCAATAGGGTGAAAAAAAAGGCTTATCTTTTTCAGTATTTGCAGAACTGTGTGGGAAATATGTGACCATGGTTACGCTTGGTTCGGGCTTGCGCATAGCCTTGGTTTTTGGAGCAAATATGCGCACTGTGAGCAACCAATACACAAAGCGAAAACTTGCTTTAAACACATAAAATAATAAATTATCGCATAAAATTTTTTGGCAGTGTTTGAGTAAACTTGTATGATGTTTATGGCTATATTCTAAATTTTTGCGCAAACAAAAGTCATTTAAGCATTGTTTGAAAGCGGCATCTCCGCCATGTACTTGAATATGCTTACAATGCGGTGCAAAGTTTATCAACATTTGCTCCACACTACGCAGCTTTAATATGGTGTAAAGCTCTGGCATTAGCATGGGATGCTTTTCAAAAAGTAGCGAACACCACCACATGGAAAGCCTATCCCCAGCACAAAACCACTTATAAAGCGGCTGGCCTTGCACCAAGCTTTGCCCAAGCTCATACACAAGTTCAACCAACTCTTGGCGCAAACTCAAAAAATGTTTATCAAACCAAACGCGTACAGAATATTCATTCCTATCACATGTATGTTCATCCCACCAAAAAACAATATCATTCTCATCTATATTCGTCGGTTTAGCTGGAGTACAAACAATATGAACCGTACACATTTATACACCAAGAGATAAGTTTAAATAACTAAAATAATTAGGCATGTAGATTAGCCTGATGATGTTACCTTGCGCACTAAGATTTCATCATCAGCATAGATGCGCCGATCTGGAGTTAAAAGCTCACCATCACGGGCCACGAGGGCCGTTTCTTCACGCAGACCAAGAAAAGCCAGCAATTGTCTTGCGGTTTTTTGGCGTGGCAATTGTAGTTTTTTATCCTCTGGTTGCAGCAATACATATATCTGAGCACTAGGCCGCGGGATGTCTTGAGTTGGCTCTTCCATTTAAACCTCATAAATAGTTATAATTTTAAAATAATTAATATCGTAACGACGAAGCAATCTACATAATGCAAAGGGATGTAATTCTATATATCTTAATTTATTATATAAAATATTCTGTTTCAAATTGTTATATTTATTCAATGCCGATTATTTAAATCTGCCTAAACTTAATGGACAGAAGTTATGCTCCAGCTCCAAATATCATGAATTTAATGCCATTTTTAAGCCTGCAAAGCAATAAGAATTTTAGGCCTATATATGGTGTTGTTTTCTGGCCTACTTCGTGCTAAAAGCTGGTTCGTTCATTAAAAAAGACCTCTGTACAATTTACTGTGCAAAGTCTTTAAAAGGTAAAAATATGATTGACGCAGACTTAGCATTATCCCTAAAGCGCATAGCCGTAGCCCTTGTGCCGGCTTTGCTTGGTATAATATTACATGAAGTGGCCCACGGCTACGTGGCCGATAAACGTGGCGACCCCACAGCCAGATTTAATGGCAGGCTAACTCTTAACCCCCTGCCCCACATTGACCCCATGGGGCTCTTGGTCTTTGTATTAACTAGCATTAGCGGCTTTTTTGTCTTTGGGTGGGCTAAGCCCGTGCCAGTAGACCCACGTAATTTGCGCAACCCACACCGCGATATGATGCTGGTATCCATTGCGGGGCCATTAACAAATTTAGGTTTAGCTATTATTTTTGCTCTACTATTACGAGTGCTTGTAGGTTTTATGCCCCCTGCTGAATGGCAAGATAACGCCACCTATGTATTTTTCTTCCTCATGTTGCAGGTGGGTATTGTCATCAACTGCGGCTTATGCTGGCTAAATTTATTGCCCATTCCGCCCCTTGATGGAAGTAAGGTTTTAGCCTACTTCATGCCCCCCAACCTTGCTTGGAAGTATATGAGTGCCGGTAAATATGGCTTTGTTATACTTCTGCTTTTACTTGGAACGGGCGTTTTAGGCTACATACTTGGGCCATTAGTACACGGCACCAAGGACATTTTATTGGCATTTTTTGGTTTATCTTAGATGAACTACCGTCAACGTTCCAAGAGACCCTACGCAATGAATTGCGTAGAGGTCTCTAAATAGTAGACACTGAAAAACATGGTAAACATTTGTGAGGATTAACTGTGACAAGCTCCCGCTTTCGTACTGTTTCTGGTATGCGCCCTACAGGGCCACTACATTTAGGCCATTATTTTGGCGTACTTAAAAACTGGGCAGAGCTACAGCATACTACTGATGCCTTTTTCTTTGTGGCCGATTGGCATGCCCTAACCAGTGACTTTGCAGACCCTTCAGCCATTAATCAAAACTCTTTTAATATGGTAAAAGATTGGCTTGCCTCTGGGCTTGACCCTGAAAAATGTGTGATATTTAGGCAGTCTGACGTAAAAGCTCATGCTGAGCTTTCCTTGCTATTTTCTATGATTACACCCGTATCTTGGCTTGAGCGTTGCCCAACATATAAGGAACAGCAACAAGAAATTAGTCATAAAGACTTAAGCAATGCAGGTTTTTTGTGTTATCCTGTGCTCATGTCAGCGGATATATTAATTTATTTGCCAAAATTTGTACCAGTAGGGCAAGACCAACTCCCGCATCTGGAGATGACCCGCGAAATTGCGCGCCGTTTTAATTATTTATATGGTGAAACCTTCCCCGAGATTGAAGCTCACTTAACTCCGGCCGCAAAATGTCCAGGCATTGACGGGCGAAAAATGTCCAAAAGCTATAATAATGGTATTTTCTTGCGCGACAGCATGGATGATATTCAAGAAAAAGTTATGCGTAAAATGCTTACAGATACTGCTCGCCTAAGAAAAAGTGATGCTGGTAACCCCGATGTATGTAATTTATTTCCATATCATGAGCTACTTACAAGCTCTGAGCAACAAGCAGAAATTCGTAATGGTTGCACCACCGCAAGCTTAGGCTGTGTTGATTGTAAAAAAATGCTTCTTACAAATTTGACCAACTTCCTCACTCCTCTGCAAGAAAAAATGCACTATTTTGATGAAAATCCACAACTTGTACACGATATAATCCATGCGGGTAATGCAAAGGCTAAGGACTGTGCTCATAAAACCATGGAAATAGTACGCCAAAAAATGGGGCTTTAACATTTGAAATTATTGTGCATTGACTACGGACTTACCCGAACCGGCATTGCCATAACCGATGCCGGAGCAAGGATGGCCTTTCCCCTTTGCACCATACATGCGCCACCACAAACGAAGCGCAGTATTTTTTTTGACAAACTACTGGCTCAAATTAATGCGGAGCTACCCACGGCCATTGTGGTGGGTTTGCCCTTATTAGAAGACGGCGGCGAAAGCCTAACCACCAAGCAAGTGCGTAATTTTGTGGAGCGGCTAAAGCGCAGAACCACATTGCCCATATATTTTATGCCTGAGCTATTAAGCTCAGCTGAGGCTGCCACTGACTTGCATAATAGCACGCTTCGAGCTTGTAAGCGCAAGAGTGTATTAGACCAACAAGCGGCAGTGCGAATACTTGAATCCTTTCTTGCAGACCCACATCCAGAACAAAGGCTAGCATGAAGTTTTTACTAAAAATATTCCTTCTTTTGCTAATACTTAGCGGCATCGCTGCTGCATATGTCTTTTGGCAAGCCAAGTTATTTTTAGATACTGCACCCCAAAGCCCTGGAGTAGAGATACTTTTTGACGTGCCCCCTGGGGCTAGTTTCATAAGTATTGCACAATCACTAGAAGATAAAAATCTAATAACAAATGCTTTTAAGTTTAGGCTACTTGCCAGATTCAAGCAGCTTGACAGCAAACTACAAGCCGGACGATTTGCCTTACATTCTGGTTGGGGGCCAGAAAAAATCCTCCTGTATCTGGTGCAGGGTAAGCCCATATTATACCGCATCACTATTCGTGAAGGCTTAACTTGGTGGGAAACCGGTAAGTTACTTGAACAACACGGATTTGTACGCTTTGAAGATTTTAAATCTATCATTAGCGATGCGGCTTTTCTGCAAAAGTATGGTATACCATTTAAGAATGCTGAGGGTTTTCTCATGCCCGATACTTACTTGCTAAAAAAAGATGAGGCACCTAATTTGGACTCAGCTCGTGTGGTGGCTAGCCGTTTGGTGGATACATTTTGGCAAAAGATGGATCCATTTTGGGAAGGCGGCAAAAGGCCCTCCAGAATCGATTTGCGCCGTATTATTATTCTGGCATCCATTGTGGAAAGGGAAACCAGCGTTGCTCACGAACGAGCCCGTGTGGCCGGAGTTTATGCCAACCGCCTACGCATAGAAATGCCCCTGCAAGCAGACCCAACCATCATCTATGGACTTGGGCCAAATTTTGATAATAACTTAAAGCGTATACATCTTGATGATGCTAAGAATCCATATAATACTTATCAGCACAGAGGCCTACCCCCAGGGCCCATATGCTCACCGGGAGTGGCCGCCATTAGGGCCGCCATAACACCGGAAGAACATAAATTCTTATACTTTGTGGCCATTACTGATGGCGGGGAGCATGCATTTTCTAAAACCTTACGCGAGCATCAAAATGCTGTGCGCAACTACCTAAATAATCGCAAGAAAAAAAAGTAATTCCGCTTTAAGCTTAAAATTGGTATAAATTCGCAAGCATTTAATCTAAGGATACGAGGTCATCATGAAATACTTAATTATGGAAGACTTTTCCGGACAACCTGCCCCATTTATCTTTCCGCGTCGTGTTGATCATGAAGATATGCGCGACCAGCTTCCTTATGGTAAGGTAATAAGTGCTGGATTTATTGAACTAAAAGACAATACACTTATTTGTCATGGTGGGCACCCTGGACTTGGCATCGAAGCAAAAGACGATGATGCCAAAATTATCACACAATATCTACAGATGACATAAAATTCCATGCAATATAGCTTGCTTATAGCTGGTACCAAGAGTGGTTCTGGCAAAACAAGTCTTAGCCTTGCCCTGCTAGCTGCACTACAAAAACGAGGGCTTAAAGTACAAGCTTGCAAGGTAGGGCCTGATTTTATAGACCCAAGCCATCATGCCGCCATCACTCACAATCCATCCTATAACCTCGATGCATGGATGGGTGAAGATGATGGCCTTAAGCGCGTCTATGCTCGCATGTGCGCACAAGCTCAAAAAAACAAAGCACACATGCTCTTGGCCGAAGGAGTCATGGGACTTTTTGACGGGGCTTCAAGTGTTGGAGGGCCGGGTTCATCGGCGCATGTGGCTAGCCTATTGCAAATGCCAGTGCTTTTAGTGGTGGATGTACGTGGAATGGGGCAATCTGCCGTGGCTGTGGCTACTGGATTTACCCGTCTTCAAAAGCACATTCCTTTTGCGGGCATTGTGTGTAGCCATGTGGGAAGTGAGTCGCATATAAACATGCTTAAAGAAGCCTTCGAGAAGGAGCTTGGGCCAAACGACCCACCCATATGGGGTTATCTACCAAGAAAAGGGCATATTGAGCTTAAATCACGCCATCTTGGCTTGCATATGGGTCATGAATATACATGGGATGAACCAAGGTTAACGGCCATGGCGGCATGGGTTGAGGAGCATATAAATATTGACAAATTGCTTACTTATTGTGCAAAATTTCCTTCTGTGCACATCATGCCTAAAATGTCTGAAAGGGTGCAAGCTGTTAAGCAAACCATTGCCATAGCTCGTGACGCGGCATTTTGTTTTTTATATCCAGACATGGCGGATGTTTTAACAGAAATGGGGGCAAAATGTGTTTATTTTTCACCCCTTAACGATGAAGAGATACCCGAAAATTGTACAGCCATCTACCTACCGGGCGGGTACCCTGAACTTTATGGCGCAAAGCTTGCTCAAAATACTAACACACTAAACTCCATACGCAATTTTGCCAATAATGGAGGATGTGTATACGCTGAGTGCGGCGGTTTTATATACCTTATGAAGGATCTTGAATATGCTGGAAAAACACATCAATTATGTAATGTCTTGCCAATATCTGCCCACATGGCTGAGAACAAAACTGCCTTGGGATACCGAGAAGTATACCTTGACCAAGAAAGAGGACGAGGGCACGAATTCCACTACGCAAAAACCACAATCCCTGCCCATGTGCCGCCACTGTGGAATGTGTTTGACCGGCAACACTTGCCCATTAATATCAGGGAAACCGCTGGAATAAAAAAGGATAATATTATGGCTTCATGGGTGCATCTTTACCCTGAGGGCTCACGCAAATTACTTGCTAAAATCTTTTCCCTAAGTGCAGAATAATCATGCCAACACTAGACACAGCCAAAAGCCCTAAAGACATTGAGGCCCGCTCCTTTGCCATTATTGATGCTGAGGTACAAGAACCTCGACCATATACTGGCAAGTTATGGCAAATAGCAAGGCGTATGATTCATACCACGGGTGATGTTAATCTTATTCATGACATTATGCTGAGTGAAACAGCCGTTGAGGATGGTATTTTGGCCTTACGCCAAGGCTGTACTATTTTTACCGATACAGAAATGGCTCGCTGCGGTATGGTTGATTATCGCCTTAAGCCATTAAACGTGCAGACTAAGTGTATTTTGAGTGCTGAAGAAGTCATAAACTTTGCCAAAAATCACGGTTGCACTCGCGCTAGAGCTGGCATTATAAATATTGCCCATAAGCTAGAAGGAAATATCCTAGCCATTGGCAATGCCCCCACGGCCTTGCTAGCTTTATTGGAAGTGTTAAATCAAGGTGCAAAACCACCGGCATTGATTATTGGTATGCCCGTAGGTTTTGTAAATGCAGCGGAATCAAAAGAACTGCTCATGCAAAGTCCGTATCTGCATCTCAGCGTAAAAGGCAGAAAGGGCGGTTCCCCTCTAGTTGCTAGTGTTATTAATGCTTTAGCCATTCTTGCCGCTAATAAGTAGTCATAAGCGACATTATTTTTTGTAAGCATTATTTGCAATGCATATCTTACAAAGTAAGTGACTAATTTTTAAATTTTTTCTATTCACCACTTATCCAATAACTATCAAAGCCATCATTTAGCCAACCGTCTTGGATATTACGATATCCGGCAGCGGCAAAAATATTATGATACTCTTCTCGAGTACGTCGCCAACCCCAGAGCTGTTGTCTGCGTACGTCTAACAGGTGCAACACCGCTCTAAGACCAGTCTTAAATGCATTGACTACACTTCCGGCTAAAGTATCTTCTTCTAGCAATGATGCGGAAATACAAAGCAATCTGCCCCCAGGCGCAAGTTGAGCGCGGGTTTCACGCAAGGTTAGCTCAAAATCGTGATCATTCATGCTGTAGTCAATGGCAGAAAGATAAATTACATTATATTTAATATCAGAGGGTAAGCATAAATGGGATGGGCCAATGTAGATGCGCTCATTGGGCACATAGCTACGCAGCCAGCGCATACCAACTGTACTTGGGCCATTGACGTGCAATTCCATTTTCGGCATGATATCCAGTAAGGACTTTTCCATATATCCAAGGCCACTGCCTATGGAGAGTACACGCGGCGGAGCATCGGGCATGTCTTCATGCTCCCAATGTTCGCGCTGTGCATTAATTTGCTCTGCAAGCCACTTTGCGCCGTTATCCTTACCGGCCCGCCATTGTGCTGGCAATGATTCCCATCCGGTATAACGCCGAAAGAGCTCTTCATAAAATGTGGCATAGAATTCACTACCCGCCAAATGAAAAAACGAAACATGCGTAAAGGCAGAAAATGGAATACCTTGCCAGCTTTCTTGATAAAATCTACGCATATTTCCTCCTTAACCTATTTATATCTTCAACGAAACTATTAACACCTTATAGCCGACGGCAGTCGCAAGCGTTAGCTTGCTGTATAGTGAACAAGGCGGGCAAATGGAATTTACTTCCATTTGCATCATATCCGCCGCCGTGAACGAATAAAGGTCACATGCGTAAAGGCAGAAAATGGAATACCTTGCCAGCTTTCTTGATAAAATCTACGCATATTTCCTCCTTAACCTATTTATATCTTCAACGAAACTATTAACACCTTATAGCCGACGGCAGTCGCAAGCGTTAGCTTGCTGTATAGTGAACAAAGCCACGTTAATCCCATTTCAAGAGTGATACTTCCTCTTTATGTAGTTTTCAAAAACATGGATTGCTTCGGCGCATCGCTATTAGGACAATTGTTAAACATAACCCCCTGAGCGATGCTTCTCGCAATGACTTTCGTTGTGTCGAAGGTCATTGCGAAGAAAAATGCTTCGGGAGTGTATTAGAATTCGAAATTATTAGCATTTTTCTGTGGCAATCCATATTACAAGTCTCAATCAAAGGACATAATCTTCCAAATTAGAACACCTTATAGCCGACGGCTTTGACCTATCATATGACGCTTGGTCGCACATCCTGTGCGACACAAGCTATCGCAAACGTCGCCTGCGCATGAAGTAAATTCATGCTTGTCTTTGGTTTGCTCCGCTGCGCGCCTTTTGCTACTTCCTGTAGCATATTAAAAACACACACCTCAGTAGTTTGCTCAAAAAGGGTGAGATGCAAGGAAGGCGAAGTTTTTTACGGAGCGGAGTTTATTTAACATAAATGACCGTAGTAAAAAACGAGCCTGACGCAGCAGATTACCCTTTTTCAGCAAACTCTAAAGCGGCAATGGAGGGCAACACCTTCCCCTCCAAAAGTTCAAGCGAAGCTCCACCACCGGTGGAGATATAGTCCATTTTTTGGGCAAGTCCATATTGCTCAACTGCGGCGACAGAATCACCACCACCTACAACAACAAAACCCGCACACTCAGCCAAGGATTGAGCAAGGGCCTTGGTTCCCTCCCCAAAAGGTTCGGTTTCAAAGGCACCCACTGGGCCATTCCAAACAATGGTTGCCGCATCTTGGCACAGTTTGGCGTAATGAGCCACAGTATTTGGGCCCACATCTAAAATCATGGAATCTTGAGGCACTTTGTCTGCATCCACAGTGTTGGCCTCTTGACCTGGGGCCAAAGCCTTAGCCACCACCACGTCAGTGGGTAGAGGCAAGATCTTACCCGTAGCCTTGGCTTGCTCTAAAATACGTTTGGCATCGGGGATAAGTTCTTCTTCACAAAGGGAAGTGCCAACACCATAACCTGCCGCTGCAAGAAATGTATTGGCAATACCGCCACCTACAATCAGTCTATCCACCTTAGTCAAAAGATTTTCAAGCAAAGCTAATTTTGAAGAGACCTTAGAACCACCAATAATAGCCACCAAGGGGCGTTTTGGATCATCTTGAACCTTGGCAAAGGCGGCAAGCTCAGCGGCCATAAGTGGCCCAGCACATGCAATTTTTGCCTTGCGCACAGCACCCTCAGTGGACGCATGAGCCCTATGAGCTGCCCCAAAGGCATCCATGACGTAGATATCACCAAGGTTGGCCAATTGTTCAGCAAGGGCAGGGTCATTTTTCTTCTCACCCTTGATAAAGCGAATATTTTCGCAAACAACACACTCACCAGGCTTAACACTTACGCCAGTAAGGTCTGCTGCAAAACCCACTTGCATGCCTAAAAGCTCACTCAGGCGGGCAGCCACAGGTTTTAGGGAAAACTGTTCTTCAAATTGACCTTCTGTAGGGCGGCCAAGGTGTGAAAGCAATATCACCCCAGCACCGCGCTCAAGGGCAAGTTTTATGGTGGGTAAGGCCGCGCGAATTCGCTTATCATTGCGTATGACTCCATCCTTGATGGGTACATTTAAATCTTCACGAATAACGAGGCTTTTGCCATTAATATCTAAATCTTTTAAGTGTAAAATAGCCATATATATTCCTTTTAAGCAAGCATTTCGTTGGCATTTTGCAAAACATTTTCAAGCGTAAATCCAAAATATGCCGCTAGCACATTGCCAGGTGCTGAAGCACCAAAGCCATTCATGCCCACGATACGTCCATCAAGCCCTACATATTTATACCAATAATCAACACATCCTGCTTCCACAGCCAAGCGTTTACGTATACTAGATGGCAAAACGCTTTCACGATAATCTGCATCTTGAGCATCAAATACTTCGGTACAAGGCATTGAAACTAAACGTACTTTCTTACCATGCTCTATTAAAACCTGCGTAGCTTCACGGGCAAGTCCAACTTCTGAGCCGGTGGCTATAATAATTAGCTCCGGAGTACCTGTACAATCATGCAGAATATATCCGCCCTTTTCAATATTTTGCACCTGCTCTGCGCTGCGCTCCATAAACTCCAAATCTTGGCGCGAAAGAGATAAACAGTGCGGGCGTGATTTATCACTAATGGCGCACTTCCAAGCAACCATGGTTTCCACAGTATCACAAGGCCGCCACACATTAACATTGGGGATGAGGCGCAAACTTGCCACTTGCTCTATGGGCTGATGTGTGGGGCCATCTTCACCCACTCCAATACTATCATGGGTCAGCACCCAAATTACATGTGTGCCCATTAATGCAGATAAACGTATGGCATTTTTAGCATAATCTGAAAACATCATAAATGTTCCAGCGTAAGGCAAAATACCACCATGCAAAGCCATGCCATTCATAATGGCACCCATGGCAAATTCACGCACACCATAATAAATATAATTACCGCCAAACTTATCGTACTCAATGGCCTTGGAATGTTTTGTCATGGTGCCCACAGAGCCAGTCAAATCTGCAGAGCCGCCCACAAGCTCAGGTAAGGCTGGCATCAAGGCTTCTAAAGAGTTTTTGGAGGCTATGCGCGTGGCAATGCTTTGCTTATCATTTATGCATGCTTCAAGGGCAGAGTGCACTGTATCTGCAAAATCTAGCGGCAAAGCACTTTCCATACGGCGTGAAAATTCATCAGCAAGGTCTGGATATTTTTGAGCATATTCTGTAAAAACTGTCTTCCATTGGGCTTCAGCTTTAATACCATAGCTGCTTGCGTCCCAAGCTTCTGCAATATCTTCAGGAATAATAAATGCTTCCGCTTTCCAATCCAAGGCTTTACGCGTGGCTAAAACTTCCTCAGTGCCCAAGGGTGAGCCGTGACAACCACTGCTATCAACTTTATTAGGTGAGCCATAGCCAATATGAGTTTTACAAATAATTAATGTAGGGCGTGATTTTTCAGCATGAGCAAGGGCAATGGCTTCATCAAGTAAGGTGAAATCATGCCCATCAACACCGCGTATCACATGCCAGCCGTAAGCCTCAAAACGCTTGGCCACATCTTCATCAAACCAGCCTTTAATATTGCCATCGATGGAAATATTGTTGGCGTCATACATGGCAATTAATTTATGCAAACCAAGGGTACCAGCTAGGGAGCAAGCTTCATGAGAAATACCTTCCATCATGCAGCCATCCCCAAGAAATACATAGGTATTATGATCAACAATCGTATGCTCAGGGCGATTGAATTCTGCACTTAAACGCGCCTCTGCCAAGGCCATACCAACAGCCATGGCAATGCCTTGTCCCAAGGGGCCGGAGGTGCTTTCTACCCCGGGGGTATGTCCATACTCAGGATGCCCAGGTGTTTTGGAGTGTAATGTGCGAAAACTTTTAATATCTTCAATGCTTACATCATACCCACTTAAATGCAAAAGAGCATATTGCAACATGGAAGCATGACCATTTGAAAGTATAAAACGATCTCTGTTAACCCAATGTGGATTGCGCGGATTATGCTTTAAGTGATGTCGCCATAGGGCTTCTGCCATATCTGCCATGCCCATGGGCGCGCCAGGGTGGCCGGATTTAGATTTTTCAATGGCATCTATGGATAAAAAACGTAAGGCATTTGCTAATTCTTTACGGGTTACCATAATTTTCTCCCAAAGGCTTTCTTGTGGCTAGGGCAGCAGCGGCAAGAAAATCTTGCAAACGTTTATCATAAGGTGGTTTTGAAAAAAAGGCCGAACCAGAAACAAAAATGTCGGCACCAGCATCTACTAAAGCGGCAATATTCTGTGGGTCTACCCCACCATCCACTTGAATTCTAATATGCCCTTTGCCAGCATCATCAAGCATGCTACGCAAAGCGCGGATTTTATCAAAAGTAGCAGGAATAAAACTTTGACCAGAAAAACCTGGGTTCACACTCATAAGCAAGATCATATCCACATCATCCAGCACATATTCTAAAATATTTAGAGGTGTTGCAGGATTTAAGGACACTCCGGACAATATGCCCAGTTTGCGTATGGCACTAAGAGTGCGCTGTAAATGCTTAGTTGCTTCAGCATGCACTACTAAAATATCTGCTCCGGCTTTATGAAAATCGTCTAAATAACGCTCGGGAGCTTCAATCATCAAATGCACATCAAAAAAAAGTTTGGAACATTTACGCAAGGAAGCTATGACAGGAGGGCCAAAAGTTATATTGGGAACAAAGTTGCCATCCATAATATCTAGATGCAACCATGGTACGCGGGCTTCTTCTAAGGCTTGCAGCTCTTGCTCCAAGCGGGCAAAATTGGCACTTAAAAGTGAAGGTGCTATGATGGGAGTTTGCATACTAACCACGCCTAATCACTAAGCAAATCGCATGTTTTCATAAGCATTTGGCGTAGTTCTAATAACTCATCGCGCACTTCTTTAAGTCTTGTATCATCATTCACAGCAGCTGGGCTTTGTTGCTGGTCACGCCATTTACGCCCTTGCTCAGATTGCAAAGCCCGTCTGGCACCGTCAATAGTCATGCCCTGCTCATGCAGCAACTCTTTAATATGTTTGAGTAAGCTAACATGCTCCTCAGTATAAAGGCGTTGCCCCTTGCTGGTGCGCAAGGGTGCAAGTTGCGAAAATTCTGTTTCCCAAAATCGCAATACATAACTTTTTAGCTGCAATTGCTCAGCCACATCGCCGATACGATATGTCTTTTCTGTCATGCGTCACCTCATCAAAGCTATTAAATTCTTACACCCAACGACTTCACAATTGATTGTGCCACTTTTTCCCTCTCTTTGTCTACCTCTGCATCCTTCAAAGTGCGCTGCGAGTGACGAAATGTTAGACGAAATGTTGCATTGCGTCCACCAGATTGAGGTTCAAATAAATCAATAAGGCTTATATCTTCAAGTAGGGCAAGTTTCATATTTTGCACATGCTCAAGCACAGCACCCACAGCTAAAATATCATCGGACATAACCGTTATATCGCGCCGCACCGGTGGGTACATGGGCAAAGGCTTAAAGGCAATTGTGGCCTCGTTTGCTAGATTATATAAAATATCCATATCAATTTCTGCAAGCCATGTGGGTTTTTTAGCGTGGAAGGCATCGGCCAATTGTGCCTTAACCTGCCCCATGAAACCAATATTTTTTCCCTTAACCTCTATTTGCACACAAGGAGACAAAAATTCATGACTGGCACTTTGAACAAAATTTACCCCATCAATATGCAAAAATGCTAATAAATGCTCAACAATGCCCTTTAAATCACTATAGTTCACTTCATCAGCCACATGTGGCCAATGACCATCAAAACGTGAACCATACATTAATAAACCCAAACGGCCATGTTCACTGGCAGTGGTTTCTGAGTTTTTATCAGCTAAGAAGATGTGTGCAAGCTCAAAAATGCGCAAGCTTGTGTTGCCTTGAGCAATATTATGCCTAAGATTTTGCAAAAGGCCCGGCGCAAGGGTTGTGCGTAAAGCATCTTGCTCTGCCGAAAGGGGATTGATAATGGAGACGCGGTTATCCTTAGTTAAGTTTAGAAAATCTAAATCATTATGCCCCACAAAGCTATAATTTACAGCTTCATTAAGCCCAAGACCACTACCCCACTTTTTAAGGCGTGACCAAAAATCAAAAATGGCCTCCGGCGCGCCAGCGGCATCTAAATTATGCTTAACTACCGGCAATACTGGCTCAATACGGTCAAGACCGTATACGCGGCCCACTTCTTCAATTAAGTCTGCCTCACGCTCAAAATCACCACGCCAAGAAGGTGCAATGACCTGCCAGCAGGCAGCATCACTTGTATCAACAGTGCATCCAAGTCCGCTTAGCACCTTGCGGCAAAATTCCGCATCAAGCTCAAGTCCAAGCAAGGCATTGGCACGCGCTAGGCGAAATTTAATGTTAGGCGCAACCCACGGTAAGGGTTCAGATTTAAACACTCCCTTACAAATGTGCCCGCCACCAAACTCAACCATAAGGCTTGCAGCTCGTTCCATGGCCCAAGTATTACCCACTTGATCCACACCACGCTCAAAGCGGTATGAAGCCTCACTGGAAAGCCCTAAGCGACGGGAAGTTTTACGAATACTGGCAGGGCGAAACACTGCACTTTCTAAAAATACCCTTTGTGAGCTATCAATTATTTCTGAATCAAGACCACCCATAACACCGGCTAAAGCAATGGGGCCTTCAGCATCACGAATAGTTAAATCATGAGCATTTAATTTACGCTTTTGGCCATCAAGCGTCACCACTTCTTCACCTTCTGCGGCAGGGGCAATATGAATCACATTACCGCGTATTTTATCAGCATCAAAGGCGTGTAGCGGCTGCCCACACTCCATAAGCACATAGTTTGTAATATCCACAATATTAGAAATGGGCCTAATACCAATGGCATGCAATCGATAACGTATATGCCTTGGCGAAGGGCCGATTTTAACATTTTCAATAACCAAGCCCTGATAAAGAGGACAAAGGCTAGCATCGGCAATATTTATATCTACGGGCTTTGTTTCGCCTTGTGCTGCTATATTAAAACTAGGCATGCTCAGCGGCAAATCATAGGCAAGGGCAACTTCTCGCGCAAGGCCAAGCACAGACATACAATCAGCCCTATTAGGAGTAATACCAATATTTAGCACTTCGCGATCAAGCTCAAGATAGTCTACAAGTTTTGCACCAATGGGGGCATCTTCCGGCAAAACCATAATGCCGCTATGGTCTTCTGTCAGGCCAAGTTCACGCTCTGAACAAATCATGCCCATGGACGGCTGCCCGCGCAATTTAGCCTTTTTAATAACCATACCATCTGGCATAGTCGTGCCTACAAGGGCCACGGGCACCCTTTGGCCTTGCGCCACATTAGGAGCACCACAAACAATGTCCAAGGCTTCATCTTGTCCAACATTAACCTTACATACTGATAGCTTATCAGCCTCAGGATGTTTAGAGCACTCCAATACGTGGCCTATGACTATGGCCTCAATATTATCATATGGGCGCAAAATTTCCTCAAGTTCAAGGCCAAGCATGGTCAAACGATCCCCAAGCTCCTTGGAGCTACCGGTAAAAGGCACAAACTCTTGTAACCACTTTAAGCTTAATAACATAATAATACCTTATTTGAATTTCCAGCCAGCATCTGTTTCTGGTAGATCAGGCAAAGGACGAGAATTTTGTTTATTAGCACCGCCATAGGCACCACTGCGCAAACGCTCACGCGGGGTAACTTGCTCTTCTTCCGGCACCACCGGATTACCATAGGCATCAACCATGGCCCCACCGGTGGGAATACCTTTATTTTGTTTATTTTCAGAGCCAGGGCCAAAGCTATTACCCTGCCCACCTTCAAGGCCAGTGCGCGGAGCGTTGGTTGCTGCATTGCCAGTACAAGCAAAAGCTAGGCAAAGCGCGAAAACCAACATAAACAGTAAAATATTACATAAATTGCGATAAAAAGCGTACATCATTTTCAAAAAACATCCGTAAGTCGCCAATGCCGTATTTTAACATGGCCACACGTTCAACACCAAGCCCAAAGGCAAAACCGGTGTATTCTTCAGGGTCATAGCCTACGGCCTCAAAAACGGCGGGGTCAACCATGCCACAACCAAGTATTTCTACCCAGCCTGTACCTTTACATACGCGGCATACATCGGCACCAATATGCCCCGCTCCACCACAAATACAGCAAGAAATATCAGCCTCGGCTGAGGGCTCAGTAAAGGGGAAAAAGCTTGGCCGAAAGCGCACATTGGTCTTAGGCCCAAACACACCACGCATAAAAGCTGTTAAAGTGCCGCGAAGCTCAGCCATGCTCACATTTTTATCTACGAGCAAACCTTCAACTTGATGGAACATAGGGGTATGAGTGATATCTGAATCACGGCGATAAACCTTGCCCGGAGCCACAATGGCTAGTGGAGGACGCTTAGATAACATGGTGCGCACTTGCACTGGTGAGGTATGTGTGCGCATAACTACCTTATCAGCCACGTATAATGTGTCTTGCATATCGCGCGCTGGATGCTCAGGCGGAAGGTTTAAGGCTTCAAAGTTATGATAATCTGTTTCCACCTCTGGCCCATGCATAATGTCATAACCAAGCTTCTTAAAAATTGTGCAAATTTCTTCCATCACCAAGGTGGTGGGGTGCAAAGAGCCATGCCAAGGAGCGCGACCGGGTAAGGTTGCATCAAAGCGGGATAAGGCTAAAGCCTCACTTTTGGCATCAAGGCTTTCTTTGCTAAGATCAAATAAATTATTTAAAGTAGCTTTAATTTCATTAGCTTTTTGACCAACAGCAGGACGTTCTGCTGGCTCAAGACTTGGCAATTTTGCCATAATCTGAGCTACACGCCCCTTGCGGCCTAAGAAGTCTACGCGCAAAGCTTCTAAATCTGTAAGGGATGATGCTTTATCAAGCCCTCCCTTAAGCTCAGGCACAAGACTATCTAACGCACTTAATAAGTCCATATACACCTCTAACAAATTGCAAACACAGAGTACGAATAATAATTGAAAAATTATTTAAATAAAAAACACCTTATGCCGTAGGCATAAGGTGTTTTTTTACCTTAGGCATTACTGTCTGTAAAGAATAACGAATTTATTGCAAAGCTGCTTTAACCACGTCTACAAGTTTGGCAAAGTCATCCTTTGCGCGTACTGCCATATCAGCAAGTACCTTGCGGTTAAGCTCAATATTAGCTTTTTTCATGCCATGCATAAAACGGCTATAGGAAAGACCATGTTCACGCACACCAGCATTAATACGCAAAATCCATAGTTTACGGAAGTCACGTTTACGTAATTTACGCCCAATATAGGCGTATTGCAATGAACGCTCAACAGCCTCACGAGCGGTGCGGTACAAGCGACTGCGCCCGCCACGAAAGCCCTTGGCCATGGCCAAATATTTTTTATGCCTGCGATGTGCGGCAAGACCTCTCTTTACACGCATGGGAATACCCTCCAGTTATCAAGCGAGGCGGAGATCATGCCAGCCTGATAAAAAAAATTACTACTATATAACAAGCTTGAAGCACCACTTAGGGATTTGTAAACTTCTTTACTTGCTAACCAAAAACCAAAAATTTTGAAGGCGTATGGAATTCTTGCGGCCATACTCCAAAAAATTTATTCCTAACGCAATAGGTTGTAGTTTTTAACAATCCTTAAACGTTAGGTAACATACGACGCACCGCTTTTTCATTAGTGCTATCCACCAAGGTGGATTGACCAAGGCGCATTTTACGCTTGGCATTTTTCTTGGTTAAGATGTGGCGCAAGTTTTGGCGACGACGCTTAAACTTGCCACTTCCTGTAACCTCAAAACGCTTTGCGGCGCAGCGACGAGTTTTAATCTTAGGCATATTATTCTCCTAAAAATTTAATTACAGACAATAACTCAAATATTTTTCAATATTTACACTAAATGCAATGGCGCGAAAAACACTTATAATCAAAGTCATAAGCAACGCCAATGCATAAAGAAGCCGTAACTTGCCTTAAATCGTAGCTAAAGGCAAGAACAAAAATAAAAAAAAACGCGTTACTTTTTGGGTATAAGTAACATCTGCAAGGTGCGTCCTTCGGAGCGTGCCTCTTGGTCAACCTTGGCAATATCTTGGGTATCAGCAACTATGCGCTCAAGTATGGCTAGGCCCCTATCTTTATGCACAATTTCTCGCCCACGGAAAAATACTGTAACCTTACAGCGGTCACCAGCCTCAATAAATCGACGAATATGGCGCACCTTAGTTTCATAATCATGGTCATCGGTTTTAGGCCGCACCTTGATTTCTTTAATTTGCACCACAGTTTGTCTTTTTTTGGCTTCTTGCTTTTTCTTTTGTTGCTCGTATTTGAATTTACCATAATCCATAATACGGCATACTGGCGGATCAGCAGTTGCTGCAACCTCCACAAGATCCAAGCCCACCTCCTTGGCGGCGGCAATGGCATCATTGCGGTCAAGTATCCCTAGTTGTTCACCTTCCGCACCAATAACACGCACTTCACGAGCACGTATCATTTCATT
>CAYJIU010000022.1:0-23041 GCA_964370305.1 uncultured Desulfovibrionaceae bacterium | reverse complement strand
CTAAATGCAATTCACCCATACCAGAAAGCATGCGATGCCCTGAACCTTCATCAATACTTACGGCTAAGGTAGGATCTTCAATGCTGTAGCGATTTAAAGCTTCATCTAAACTTGCGCCTTCATCGGCATTACGTGGTTCAAGGGCCAGAGTAATTACCGGTGCATAATGGGCAATGCTTTCTAAAAGCAAGGGGTGTTTTTTATGGCAATAAGTTGAACCAGTTTGAGCTGAACGTAAACCCACAACCGCAACAATATCACCACACTCAGCTTGGCTTAGCTGTTCACGATGGTCGGCATGTAGGCGATAAATACGATTAACCCTATCTTCGCATTGCTCACTGCTATTATAATAACTGCTACCTTCCTGCATGGTTCCAGCATAGATACGCATAAAAGAAAGCTTACGCCCTGCATCCATGATGATTTTAAACACCAAAGCAGTTAAGTCCGTATTAGGGTCTGGGATTATTTCTTGCTCTTGCTCCTTGGTATTAAGGGCTATGGCTGGCGGTATATCAGGTGGCGCTGGGAGCAAATTGCACACAGCATCAAGCACCATTTGCACACCGGCATTGCGCAAGGCAGATCCACAAAGAACAGGTGTTACATGCCGCGCGATAGTAGCACGACGTAAAGCTGTAATGATGTCAGCGGAGCTAATATTTTTACCTTCAAGGTAGTTTTCTAAAAAATCATCATCAGCCTCGGCCAATGTTTCCAATAATTTTTCGCGCCATGGGGCTAGAAGCTCTGCTTCTTCATCGCTTAGAGGGCTGCGTGTTATACTGCGGCCTTGGTCTTCACTGGCAAAATTAACACGCTCTTCATTAATAATATCTAAGATGGCTTGAAAATCCTCCCCTTGACCTAGGGGCATGCTTAATAAAATAGGGGTAGTGTTTAAGCGATTTTGCATGGATATTAGCACAGACTCAAAGTCTGCTCCAGCTCTATCCACCTTATTTATAAACGCAACTTTAGGAACATGAAATTGCTCTGACTGCCGCCATACGGTTTCTGACTGTGGCTCCACCCCACCCACAGCACAAAAAACCCCCACAGCTCCATCTAAAACACGCAAAGAACGCTCAACTTCAATGGTAAAATCCACATGCCCTGGAGTATCAATAATGTTAATATTGTGCCCATTCCACTCACAATGAGTGCAAGCTGAGGCAATGGTAATGCCTCGTTCTTGCTCTTCTGGCAGATAGTCCATGGTGGCTGTGCCTTCGTGTACTTCACCAAGGCGATGGATTTTTTGAGTATAAAATAAAACACGCTCGGTAAGCGTAGTTTTGCCAGCGTCAATATGAGCAATAATCCCAATATTTCGCAATAATTGCAAACTTTTCAAAGATTTATTATTGGCCATACTCATGCCTATCATCCTGTACAAAATTTCCAGCCATGAGTGCTGAATTTTGAAAAAATTCCACACTTAGATGCCTATGAATAAAACATCCTTCCATGCCCTTAGCCCAAACTTGTGGGATAAATATATCTGCAACAGCATCTAATTTATCACCATAAATGGCATCTACAGACACGTCCATATGTTCACTTAAAATGGCATCAGGTTGAGCAAAGTTGAGCAGTGCTTGTTCTGCTTCTAGGAGATTGTGCGTCACTATACGCGGTGGGATGCTATCTTGCCACCAAGGAATACGTAATTCATCAGCTTGCTTATATAATGAAGACATTTCAGAGCTAATATCTGATAAAAGCAAAACGCGCCCACATTGTGGAGCTAAATTTATTAAAAATTCTCGCGCTAAATCTAGTGGGCTATCCGCTTTTGGCACAGCCACTGCCTGCTCAAGCCCCATAAGCTCCAAAGCCAACAATAAGGCTGGAGATGGATTTTCATCCAAGTATAGCACATATATATCTGGAACTCCGGCCATGATAGCTGGCATCAAGGCTGCTATTAGACGAGCTGGAGATGCATACCCCGCTGAGCAAATACAGAGCACCCAAGGTACGGGCTGTGTTTTCACATTCAGCCAATAGCCCCTGTTGGCAAAATTACGCTGAATGTGTTCACAATGAGGCCCCTCACCTTGCAAAGCATGAAAAGCCATGGCATTTTTTAAGCATGCTCGTTCCCTAGCATGGGCATTTTCGTAAGCCGTAGCCCGTAAGGTATCGGCTATATCATATTTAGCCAATAATTGTGGCCACATATGGTTTGACATCTATTTTTCCACATTTGTAATGGTATAGGCTAAGCTAGCCATAAGCGCGTATTTACGTAAAAGCGTCCGCTTAGCACTTAAGCCAGCATCCACGTCCGGTATGAGCGCATCATCAGCGTCAAGCAAGGTTAATATTCGCGCTTCTGGCAGTGCATAACTCATAATTTCAGGGCTAAGGGTAAAACCTTGCTTCCACGAAAAAGCATCCATGCTTGAGCCAATGGGCTCAAGGTCAGCGGGTGTATTTTGCTCAGCGGCCTTACTGGCTAGGCGCGAATCAATGTATATCAGGCGCGCACCATCAAGGGCCAGTTGTGGCTCTCTGGTCATAAAAATTTTCGCCCCAGACTTAAGAGCTAAGCCGGTTTGATAATGGTCTGGGTCACCCCAAGGCGGAACACCCATAAATAGTTCAAATGGCGCGTATATAGCTGCTTCCATTAAGGATTGACTAAGGCCGTCCACAGCACCAATTATGCTTACGCGCAATGAGTCAAGCGTTGGGGTAATGGTTTGAAATAAAGCTAGTTCAGCCAAAGCAGCCCAAGGCGAATTCACCGGGCTATATCCAGTAAACCACACCCCAGCACCATTGGCGGTAAGAATGTCTATATACGTTTCACTAAATCCGCATGTTATATGCAAGGCTGGCGCTGTGCGCTTGGCAGCCTTTTCTTGCAAGACTTCGGCATCAAGACTTGCACAATTATAGGTAGTCATGGATAAGTCAAATGACTCCAACAAACTCAAAAAAGTAGTACTTTCTTGGCTTTCCTTGGGGCCTTTCCATAAATATACGGGTATAGAGGCAATATTTTTTTGCCAAAGGGCGCATTGCTCCTCTGTGGCGTTAGTAATATCATGTAATAATTTCCAAAAATTATGTTCACCTAAATGTAAAATACGTAAAAAATTTTTTTGCATTATATCTCCTTGATTGAATACTAGTCTATGGCTAGTATAAACGAGAGTGAAACTCCATTCTCCCTACAAAATACATTATATAGCGTCTGTACGCAAGGGGTACATTTAATAGTCATGCAGCAAAAGCAAAAACATAATACTTGGCAACGCCACTATAGAACCCTTTATACAGAACGTTTAGGAGAGTGTGCATTTCAATTGCTGCTAGAAGAAAGCGACTTGCATGTAATAGCCAAAGAAAACTTAGCAAGTCCCATGCTTGAAACTCTTGGAAATTTGCGTGCAGATATAAAAACTTGGGCCGCGCTATATCCTGAATTTCGCACATCCCTTACCCCACTCCCCATACCCCAAAAGGCACCACAAATTATACAGCGCATGTACGCTGGCGCGCTCAAGGCTCAAGTGGGCCCCTTTGCCGCCGTGGCTGGGAGCATAGCTCAGATACTAGCCGAGGCATATGCGCAACTATCTCCAGATATTATAGTGGAAAACGGTGGCGATATATATATGTTCTCGCAAAGGCCGCGTACTGTGGCCCTTTTGGCTGACCCTAAGGGGGGGCCAAGCCTTGGCTTACAGTTGGAGGCAGAGGACTTTCCCCTTGCTCTTTGTGCATCTTCAGCCACCATCGGGCACTCGCTAAGCCTTGGCAATGGAGAGCTTGCAGTAGTTCGAGCTAAGGATGGAGCCTTGGCCGATGCCATGGCCACCGCCCTTGGCAACCACTTGCAAGGAGAATCCAGCGTGGAGCGAGCTTTGGATTTTGCGCAAAGTGTTGCAGGTGTTGAGGGCGTTTTTGTGCAATGCGGCGAAGCCATTGGAGTTTGGGGCAATATGGTGCTTACGCATGTAACTGTATAACTTGCCAATGATATGTTAATATGCTAGGCAACACCGCATCGCACTGATAAAATAAAGCCCTAGACAGCTACTTATATAAAAATGCCTCAAAAATATTTTCGCAACCAAAGTTATGCAGCAATTTTGAAATATGAAAGAAATACCCCTTCATCCATTTTTTACTATAATTACCGCGACATATAATGCAGCAGAAACTCTACCAAGGCTTTTGCAATCCTTAGCTGAGCAAAGCTGCCAAGACTTTGTATGGGTATGCCAAGACGGGGCAAGTAATGATAATACTCTTAAAATTGTTGAGCAATGGCGCGACAAAATATCAATATCAGTTGAAAGTTGCAAAGACACAGGTATTTATGATGCGTGGAATAAGGCCCTAACACGAGAAGGGGATAATCTTGGCGACTGGGTGCTTTTTTTGGGTGCTGATGATTTGTTAGCCAGCGACGATGTACTTGATAGGGTTAAAATGATATGTGTTGAACAGTCCGACGACGTTCTTTTTGTGATAGGAGATTTGGAAATGTTTGATACGAATCTTCTTCCCACAAAAAAATTCCATGTAGATGTAGAAACATATTTTAAAGAAATTTCATATAAAATGATTCCACACTCTGCACTTTTCAGTCGTAAAAAAACATTCACAAAGTACCTTTTTGATACTGACTTCAAGATCACTGGCGATTTTGAATGGATACAAAAAATATGGAAAAAACAAGAGCAACTTGTTGCTGCACATATACTTATAACAAAAATGAGCAGTGGTGGTATTTCTGACTCTCCCCAAACAGAAAAATTACGTCATCAAGAAATATACAAAATAAGACTAAAGCATGGCAATAATAGAATACTATTTTACATGACACACAAACTTTTTTTGCTTGATAAAAAACTTTTTCCATTCAAGCTATGGCTAAAGAGTGTATTTTCTAACTTTACCCTGACACAAAAAATTTGGAATGTATTGCATAATATTCGCAGATATTTTTTTAAATCTTTGTAAAACTGCGTAAAAAAGCTTAATCATTATGTCTAACATCACACTATATACAAAAATAATTAGTTTTTTAGAAAAACACCCTACTCTTAAGACTTTTTGCAAAGCTATCTATCTTTCTTTCCTAAGCATATATAAAAGCTTAACACAAAATAGTATTCTATTTCGCATTAAGGTTAAATTATTCTTTATTCTACACGTAAGAAAAAATATACCCCATGAAATATGGTTTACTCACCTAGCTGGAGGGGGAGCACATAAATACTTACTCAAGGAAATTGAAAAAAATCAAAAAGAGAGGGTTATTTTTTGCATCCAAGAGGCAAAAAAATCAACTTTTATAGTTACAATATACCATAACGCGCACGTTTATACTGTGCTGTGTAAAAACATGCCTACCCTCATGAAAGCCTTGAAGGATGTAAAAATTAATTTTATAATAGTTAATAATTTATTTGGATACAGCTCTCATGAGAGTATTTTTAAATTTATTTCCGATCTTAAACAGAAACATAACTGTCATGTATCGTATCGACTACATGATTTTCAATCCATATGCCCCAATGTTTTCATGACAAATGCAGCACAAATTTTTTGCAATTTTGATAATATTTCAAATTGTTCTGACTGTTTTCCTAATATCAAAAATCCATTCATTCTCGTTGACAGTGTGCAAAAGTGGCACATCATATGGCAGAAATTTTTTGCTGATACAGTTGATGAAATAATTTGCTTTTCTGAATCATCAAAAGTTTTTTTATTAAAAGCATATCCCCAACTACAAACGACTATAAAAATTATCCCACACACTATAGCCCCGTTGAGGCAGGTAAAAATTAAAAAGCATAACTCTATAAATATCGGTATTATTGGACACATCACACCCCATAAAGGTGCTAATATTATTAATGAAATGTCTAGCTACGCAGAAAAAATAGAGCTTGAGCAAGATGTGAAAATTAATATAATAATAATTGGCTACAGTTATGAAATACACTCTGATAATGTTACAATACTTGGCCATTATAATCCTGATGCCCTTCCCGACATCATAGAGCAAAACTTTATAGATATAGTATTTATGTCTTCCATTTGGCCTGAAACATTTTCTTATGTCGTATCAGAAGTTATATCCATGGGCTTACCTTTGGCTTGTTTCAACATCGGAGCACAAGGTGAGCGCTGTAAGCAATATGCCAAAGGATTGCTTCTAGAAAAAATGCATGCAGAGGCTGCCCTGATTGATATGCTCAAGTACGTGGCTAATATTCAACAAAATATTAAATAAATGTATGAAAAAGAACAGACTTAAAATTTTTTTTACTGCGGTAAAAGATGAAGGCCTCATGGGCGCACTAAAAAAAACAAAGAATTTTTTTTACAGGATTATTCTTATCTGTTCTTTTAGATATTTACCCAAGCCTCTTCTAGCAATGATTTTCACATCTGGAACTATTCAGCCTATAAAAGACCTACCTAAAGATATATTATCTGCTTCTATCCAAAATAAAGAGGTTATCTGCGCTCCTATAGAGGAAAAATACTCTATATCAAGTCAGTATGTTTGCATATTCGGGGAGAGTGCAAATTTTGCCGGTAAAGAAGTTGTTATAGTTGCGCACTGGGATCCTGATAACATTATTGACCCTTATGTAGTCTATCAATGTAAGAATTTTATAAAGTTAGGAAAAGAAGTCATTCTTATATCTTCCCATCCCATACAAGAGTGTCATGCTTTATCCACGAGCCATACATGGTGTCATGCTATAATCTACAGAACATGCCCTGGCTACGACTTCACATCTTGGAAAGCTGGCCTTGACTGCTTTCCTTCATTGTTTGAAGCAAAGGAGCTAACCCTTACGAATGACAGTTACTTTGGCCCCATTAACTCATTTGGAAATACGTATAAGCGAATGGAGATATTTTCTTGTGATTTTTGGGGTATGAATTATAGCTTAACTAGAAAACCTCATCTGCAAAGTTTTTTCATTGTTTTAAAAAAACAAGTTTTAAAACATTATTCATTCGCAGATTTTTTCAACTCAGTACCTTTAGATAACTCCCGAAAACTGGCTGTTTTATTTGAAATATCATTTACATTATGGCTTGCGCTACACGGGTTTACCCCTGCCGCTTTTTGTAGGCAGAAGAAACTTTTTCACTTTGAGTTGAACTTCCCAACCTACTATCCTCACTTACTAATTGAATATGGAGTACCTATTTTTAAAAAAAATAGCATTGCAAATATACATGAAGACATAGAGTGTATGTCAGAAAAGAATCGACATTCTATCTATTTATCCATAAAAAACAAATTTCCCAATGCATATCCGTGGGAATTATTAGATAACTATTTACAGCGCATTAATTTTAAATTTTAAAATATAACACATTAAAATAACTTTAACTTTAACAATAATCGTTATGTCAGTAATCGTTCAAAACCATATTTCTATTCTCCTCCCAAGCTACAACTATGCCCATTATATAGTTGAGACCATAGAATCTATTCTTGCACAAGATTATCCTTATTGGGAACTGATAATCATTGAAGATGGTTCATCTGATAATTCCCTAGATATTGTGCAACAATATGCTACAAAGGATGAGCGAATTAAATGCTTGCAACATGCAAACGGAGAAAATAGAGGCCTTAGCGCCTCTCTACAACTTGGTATTTCCAATAGCCAATACCCGTATATAGCATTTTTAGAAGCCGATGATATTTGGGAGAAAAACTCACTCTCTGAGCGCATAGCAGCTATAAAAAAAGAAGATGCTGTTTTAGTATTTAACGCACTGCAATTTATCTACGATGGGCATAGAGATATTGAATACAACGCATTACTCCATAAAATAATAGATACAGCTTTCATGAACCGTCGCCCACCCCAAGTATACTCAAAAGAGATTTTTGCAATTAATTTTATCCAAACTTTTTCTTCAGTCATGGTAAAACGTGAGGCCTTGGTTGCATGTAATTTCAATACGCCCGAACAAGCATGTCTTGACAAATGGTTATGGGAGCAAGTGAGCACGCAAGGTTTATGTTTATATTTACCAAAAGCACTCACAAAATGGCGTTTACATGAGCAAAGCTTTACTATGCGCCCAAGAAAGCACACATTAAAAGAAGCAAGAAATTACTGGAATAAAAAAAGCCTTGCTCAATTTAGCGCATTATTAGCACCGCATACTCCCCTATGGCTACGCCTCGCAAAAATCCAGCCTCACATTTTTTGTTATTTGCTTATTGCAAAACTAAAATTTCAAACTTTTGGCCTAGGCTTTACCCTAAAAGCCTTAACTAAAAAAATCACAAAAATTTTCAAAAGCAACACTTAACTTTATGAATATTATACAAAAATTTTTCCACCACATAAAGCATAATGGAGCCTTACATGCTCTTTTAAAGGTAAAGTATTATATTTTTAGAAGTATATATCTATGCTTATGCAAAATTTTACCTGCATCATGTTTAAAACATATCCTTACCAGCGAACAAGTTACAATTATCCATGGACTTTCAACACATGACAAAAAAGCATTGGAGCAAGCCCGCAAGTTACTTCCCATTGCGATCAATGAATCCCATAATGTTACTGGAAAATACACTTGTATACATGGTGAAAATGTTGATTTTAGCCATAAAGAGGTCGTAATTATAGCCCATTGGGATATGGATGATATTATAGACCCCTATGTTGTTTTTATGTGCCAAGGATTTATGAACATGGGAAAAATGGTGATACTTGCCTCAGCACATCCACTAATGCCTTGCCCTGCCTTAGAAAATTATAATGAATGGTGCCATGCTATCATTTGCCGCACTTGTGATGGTTATGATTTTACATCATGGAAAGCGACTCTTGATTGTTTTCCTTCCATTTACGCAAGTAAGGAGCTTATCCTAGCTAATGATAGTAACTTTGGCCCCATGCCCTCATTTACTCATGTTCACAAGCGTATGCAGTCCATTAAATGCGACTTTTGGGGCATGAATTTTGGCCTTGGCCTTGCACCGGCCTTGCAAAGCTTTTATCTTGTATTTAAGCCGCAAGTCATACAACATGCTGCATTTAAAACTTTTTTTGCAAACGTCCCCCTAGATAATAATAAGGAAAAGGCCGTACTGTTAGAAGCATCCATGACCCTATGGCTAGCCATGCACGGTTTTAGCGCAGGGGCATATTGCACCTTAAAAAAGTTTTTTGAATTTCCCCTTTATTTACAGAAGTATTCTCCCCTTGTACTTTTAGAGTTTGGAGTTCCTTTACTTAAACGGCTAAATATTTTTTCAAAATCAGGATATCAACAATACATGCAGTACAAAACAAAACATCCTCATTCATATCCATGGGAATTAATTGATAATTACTTGCAAAGAACAAGTGTTATAAAACTAAAAGAAAAGCATGACTCAAAACACGGATAATCCCCATGAATATTATTATTGACGGACATTCCCTGCATGTACTTGGTGGCGTAGAACGCACAGCTACCGACCTAGCCTCAAACCTTGTTATGCGCGGGCACAAGGTTTTTTATTTCCTTACAGAAGAGCCTCCTGTACCGCCACTATATCCCCTACATCCTGATATAAAAATTGTAATTTACACTCATAACGGACGCTGGAAGCATTTACAAAAATTTAAAACTCAAATCCTATCCTGTGAACCTGATGTATGCATTTCACCCACAGCAGACAGACGCCATTTCCCATGGTGTGTAGCCCTGCAAGATACAGGTATTCCACTAATTATATCTGAACAATCGTCACCCTATGGCATAGAAAATGAGCAAATGACACGGCAAGAACGCCTAGCCATACTTGAAGCAGCAGATGGAATACGCATATTGCTACCCTCTTACGCACATAGCCTGCCAGTACATCTACAAGCAAAAACCCATGCCATCCATAATGCTGTTAACTTGCCCAAAGTAGACCCCATAGCGCACTCCCACCCTACGATTATTACCATGGGCCGCCTATCTTCAGAAAAGCAAAATCATTTGCTTATTCAGGCTTTTGCCCTGCTACATAAGCAATTTCCACAATGGCGTGTAGAAATATGGGGGGCTGGCCCAGAAAAAAGCCCACTAGAGGCACAAATAAAAAAGCTTAAATTGCAAAAATATGTTTTGCTAAAAGGCCTTACCAAAGAACCAGAACAGTGTTTTGCTAGAGCTGATATAGCCTGCCTACCTTCTCGCTACGAAGGATTTCCAGGCGCAGTAGCGCAAGGTATGACGGCAGGATTGCCGGTGGTAGGTTTTTTGGATTGCCCAGGCACCAATGAAATGATTGAAGATGGCATAACCGGCTACCTTGCGCCGACTATGGATGCGCAATGCTTAGCTGATGCGCTGCGCCCCCTTATGCAAGATGAAAATCTACGCAAAACCATGGGTTTAAGAGGACAAGAAAAGGCCAAAACGTACACGCCAGATAAGGTTTTTGACCTTTGGGAAGGTTTTCTACAAGAAGTATATCAAAAGAAAAATGCTACATTTTTACAAAAAAAAGAAGTGCAAAATATGCTATATGCAACTATGCACAGTGGCATTGCCAAACGCATAAATATGCTGGTGGCAAAAAATGACCTTGCGCGCGCTGTGATTTTTCAATTTCCAAGGTTAAAGCGTTTTCTACACCCATATTATTTATGGTTCAAATGTCGTTTTTTGCAATAAACTTTGGCTATTTATTTAATTTTTTTATGGCCGGCTAGATACACTTTAGCCGTAAGCTTTGCCATATTTTGTACGCTAAATTTCTCTTGTGCTTGCATCCACGCCGCATATGACATTTCTTCCCATAAACCATGATTTTTTATAAGTTTTTCAATGTAATCAACCACACCTATATTGTCATTTAATTTGAATAAAAACCCCGTTTTGCCATCCTGCACAGCATCTCTGTTACCCACCACATCAGAAGCTATAGCGGGTACTCCAAAAGCTTGCGCTTCTAAAACGGCTAGCGGCATGCCCTCCCAGCGTGAAGTAGAAAGAATACAAGCAGCAGCTTCGTAAAATGGCTGGACTGACTTTTGCTGACCTACATATGTAAAAAATTCTGCAAGCCCCGCTTGAGCAATCTTATCTTGCAAGATAGCTAGCTCCTCCCCCGCACCCACGAGAACAAAATTCACTTGCCCCAAAAGTTCTTTTTTCTGTAAGGCTAGGGCAATATCATACAGCATTAAAGAATTTTTTTGCCGCACATCAAACCTGCTTACATGCAAAATAGTAAAGGGATTTGGCATCTTGCGTTGCAATAATTGCTCTGGAACAAAAACTCCATTGTGTATGGTGCGCAAGGTTTCAAATGCAAAGCCACAGCGTTTTACTTCCTCAGCTTCACCGTCAGAAACGGCTATGCACAATTTGCTAATGGAGCATAAAAAACGCTCAAGGCATATATAAAGATGACGAAAAATAGCATTTAATGGCAGGTGAATTCCATGAAAAGTGTGTACACTGGTCACGCCAGTACACAGAGCTGCCAAACGCCCATATATACCGGCTCCCTTACCATGAGAATGGATGATGGAAATATTGTTTTGCTTGATAAAAGCTCGCAGGCTTAAAAAAGCTCTGAGGCTAAATTTTCTTTGAGGTATACTTATAAAATGATCTTCCCCAACAGCTTCCATAAAGCGTCCACCATAGGGTTCACATGTGGGGGCAGCAATGAAAGATTCTATGTTTTTGGGTAAATGACGCACCAATTGCCACACATGTTCGGGGCCGCCGCCAATCATGGAAGATGCAGTTATATGTAAGATACGCAGTGAAGGGGTATCGTTAGGCATAGCAGTAAAATTTTTAAAGCAGGCTGAGGGGATGCTACAGTGGTGCGAGAGAGGAGAGTTTTATTCTCCCACCCTTATCCCAATTTTATTAAATAAAAACTTTTTCATTTTTTTGAGTACCCATATGAGTACCACTCTTAAAGTCCTCTGTTGCTGTTATTATTTATTGTATTTCTTTGCACATATAAAGTCAAATTGTGTTTTTATCTTGACAATATCTCAAATGAGTTACAACGTATATGTAACGCAAGGAGGGATATATGGAAACCACAATGCTGCATGTACGTGTGAGTAACGAACTAAAAACACAAGCCCATGAATATTTAGCTAAATCAGGCTTGACCCTTTCCGATGCCGTGCGTGTTCTCTTAACTCGCATAGTGGACGAGGGCGGCTTACCCATTGCCTTAACTGCCAACTCTGCCGCCTATGATAAATGGTTTAAGGCTAAAGTGCTTGAGGCAATGGCTCAAAAAGAGGAAATACCCTTTGATGAAGGCATGGATAAAATCCAACACAAACTTGGTCTTTAGCTATGCATATCGTACTCACCCCTGCGGCTCTTGACGATATTGAAAATATTGTTGCCTATATTGCCAAGGACAATAAACAGGCCGCTCGCAAGCTACACGACAACATCAAAGCCAAGGTGCATGGCCTAGCTGACTTCCCCTTTGCCCACAAAGAAGGCCGCATACAAGGCACAAGAGAAATGGTGGTGCATCCGCATTATGTCGTTGTCTATAGTGTTCTAAAAACAAAAATCAAAATCCTGCGTGTCTTGCATACTTCCTTGCAATGGCCTTAGATTATCTTGCACCATATTGCTTTAATAGTGCCACGACTCCTTTATGTGGGCTTTTGTGGTGAAGAACCAGAACCAACATCATCGTGAAATATATAAAAATGAAAAAGCCCTAAGTCTTTATTTGACTTAGGGCTTAATGATTTTTTTATTTTTATGCTACAGTGGTGCGAGAGAGGAGAGTCGAACTCCTACACCTTGCGGCGCTAGGTTCTAAGCCTAGTGCGTCTACCAATTCCGCCACTCTCGCACACTGTGTGCACGTTTTTAGAGGCATTGGCCCTTCTTGTCAAGTATAAAAATTGCTACGAAAGTGAGGTTACTTTTTTTATTTCAAAAAAAATTACACACAATACTATATTACTTTGAGCACTTACCGCAATATTCAATTTTAAGCACAGAAAAATTTAAAAATTTTTTAGAAAAAATGACACATGATTTCAAAAGGCTAACGGAGCAATGCGGTTTTGCGATGCATGGATTTTTTTTTCAGTTTAGCGTATATATAAAAAAGTGCTATGAATGTCGCACCTTAAACAAAACGTCGTTGTTTTTACGTTTTTCGAGGCAGTGTTCTTTACTGCCGTTGTTATTTCATCTTTAAGTGAGGACAAAATCTATATGATTACAATGCCAAAAAATCTGCCCCATCCAGACATTACAGCCAACACTGAGGTTGTACTCAAAAAACGCTACTACCACACTCACCCCGAAACGGGGAAGGTTGAAGATGCGCGTGACTTATTTTGGCGTGTTGCATCTGCCGTAGCCAAAGAAGAGAAAAAATACAATAAATCACCGTACAAAGCAGAAGATTTGGCCCGTGAATTTTATGACATAATGACCCAGTGGAAGTTTTTGCCAAACTCACCAACCATTATGAACGCCGGTACTGACTTAGGCCAGCTTTCTGCTTGCTTTGTTTTGCCCATTGGCGATTCCATTGAAGAAATATTCGATGCAGTAAAGCATGCTGCCATGATTCATAAATCTGGCGGCGGCACAGGTTTTTCTTTCACCCGTATTCGCCCACAGCAAAGCCGTGTGGGTTCCACCGGTGGCGTAGCCTCAGGGCCGGTGTCATTTTTGCGTATTTTTAACACTGCCACAGAGCAAATTAAGCAAGGTGGTACGCGTCGCGGGGCCAATATGGGTATATTGCGTATTGACCACCCGGACATATTAGAGTTTATTCGAGCCAAGGAAAAAGAAGGTGATTTCAACAACTTCAACCTTTCTGTAGGTCTTACTGAAGATTTCATGAAAGCCGTGGAAAATGATACTGAATACTCTCTCATTTCACCCAGTGATGGTAAGGAATTCGGCAAGTTAAACGCCAAGGAAGTTTTTGACCTCTTGGTAAATAAGGCTTGGGCCTCAGGTGATCCTGGCATTGTATTTCTTGACCGTATAAATAGGGATAATCCAAACCCAGACCAAGGCGAAATTGAATCCACCAACCCTTGCGGTGAGCAACCTCTTCTACCCTATGAAGCGTGTAACCTTGGCTCCATTAACCTAGCCCGCTTTGTGAACGGTGTTAAGAGTAAGGATCAAGATAAGCCCATTGACCAGCGTATTGACTGGAAGGAACTTGCAAGAGTTATTCATTTATCAGTACGCTTTCTTGACAATGTTATTGACGCCTCACGCTTCCCCTTGCCTTTGATTACCGAACGCGTGCAAAAAAACCGTAAAATCGGGCTTGGAGTCATGGGTTTTGCCGATATGCTCTTCAATTTAGGTATTGCTTATGACTCTGACGAAGGCCTAGCCATTGGTGAGCGCGTCATGGCCTTTGTAAATGACGAAGGGCATAATGCCTCAAAAGAACTAGCCAAGGAGCGCGGCGCCTTTCCTTCCTATGCCACATCTATTTTTGCCAAACGCAAGCAAGGCCCATATCGCAACGCCACTGTGACCACCATTGCACCTACCGGCACCTTGTCCATTATTGCTGGTTGCTCCTCTGGCGTGGAGCCACTTTTTGCCCTTTGCTTTACGCGCAATATTTTGGATGGCGAAAAGCTAGTGGAGGTAAACCCATACTTTGAGCGATCCCTTGCCAATGCCGGCGCATATAGTGTTGAGCTTATGGAAAGTGTTGTGGCAAAGGGTTCCATCCAAGAAATGGAGTTTTTACCAGCGCACATGCGCAAAGTTTTTGTGACTGCCATGGATATTGCCCCCGAATGGCATTTAAAAATGCAGGCCGCCTTCCAAAGGCATACAGATAATGCCGTTTCAAAAACCGTAAATTTACCCAATTCCGCCACTGTAGAAGATATTTATAATATTTATTGGATGGCTTTTGCAGAAGGCTGCAAAGGTGTGACCGTTTATCGTGATGGTTGCAAATCGGTGCAAGTTTTAGCCACTGGTGAAGGCCAGAAAAAACAAGACGGCATCACCTCACAAGATGCGGGTAGTGTGCGCAAACGTCCTGACGTGGTACGCGGCTTTACGCATAAAGTGCAAACTGGTCTTGGAGGTTTGTACTTAACGGTTAATGAAATTGATGGCCAACCATTTGAAGTATTTGCAACCATTGGCAAATCCGGCCGCTCAACCACAGCCAAAGCCGAAGCCATTGGCCGCTTGGTATCGCTCTCTTTACGCTCAGGCGTGAGTGTGCATGATGTGGTAAGCCAAATAAAGGGCATTGGTGGTGAACATCCGGTATTTCGTGGCAAGGGGCTTTTGCTCTCCATCCCCGATGCCATAGCTTGGGTGCTTGAACGCAACTACCTAAACGGTGCTACAGTTAGCGAAAATGTGACTCCCCTAGATGGTAGCTCTTGCCCTGAGTGTGGGGGTGAGTTAATCTTCCAAGAAGGCTGCCACATTTGCCAAGCTTGTAGCTTTACAAAATGCGGTGGATAGTACTGTAAAAAATTTGCAAGGCCCACTTTGTACGCAATGTGGTGAATGTTGCCGTAAAGGTGGGCCCTTGCTTCATATGGAAGATATGCCCCTTGTATATGAGGGGCATATTTGCTTTTCTAAACTTGTGACTTTACGCAGCGGCGAACTTGCCTATGATGGTGTGCAAGACTGCTTAAAACCGCTTGAAAATGAAGTGGTTAAAATTATTGGCACCAAGGAACAAGCTTATCCATGGCATTGTGTTTTCCATAAAGGAAATGTTTGTGCTTTGTACCCCTTGCGCCCAGCTCAATGCGCAGCTCTTTTTTGCGAGGATACCGCAAGCCTTGAGGCCATGTATGAGCATAACTTAGCCACAAGAGCTAACGTTCTTTTACACGCACCGCAGGGCTGGCAAGAGTTAGCCATAGCCCATGAAGAGCAATGTTCCTTACAAACACTTACAAAATTACTTGCAGAATATGCACAACATCAGGATGAAATCTTACAGCTAGTGCGTTATGATATGGCCTTTCGTGAACTTTGTGTACAAAAAGCCGCCATGCCAGAAAATGTATTAGATTGTGTACTAGGGCGTAATCTAAGTCATTTTTTATCCAGCTTTGGCCTAGAGCTTAGCAAAAATGCCCCTCATCTACGCAAAAGATAATGCACCATAGTATTGGCCTAATTGCCTTAAGCAAAAAAATACTTATAGATTAAGCTTCCAAACAGCAGGGATAAAACAACATATAGGCAATAACGCACCATATTTCCCCCCACCTTAATGGCAAGCCGTGCTCCCAATTGATTGCCAATAATGCTACCCAAAGCACAGGGTATGGCTAGAGTATAGAGCACCACTCCACCAGAAGCAAAGGCTGCCAGCGCACCTAAGTTCGAAGCTAGGTTGAAAACCTTAGTTGTTCCTGATGCATGCACTAAGCCAAGCCCCAAAAACATATGCAGGGCTAGAATAAAAAAACTACCCGTACTAGGGCCAAAAAACCCGTCATAACTGCCTATTATCAAGCCAATAACGCTCACTATAATTTTTTGCTTGTTCAAGGGTATATCCATATCATCACGCAAGGCGCGCCCAGAAAATATAGAAAATATTAGACCAATGGGTAACAAAAAGGCCATAATTTTACCAAGCATGGCACTTTCAACTTGTAGGGCTACCCATGAGCCAAGCACGCCCCCCAAAAATGAAGAAATGAAACCATAGGGTACAAGGTGCAACATTATGAGTTTGTTGCGAAAAAAAGTCCAAACTGCGGCTAGGGTACCCAACGAACAAGCAAACTTATTGGTACCTAAGGCAAAATGTGGAGGAATATTAAGCAACATAAGCGAAGGCACAGTTATAAGCCCGCCTCCACCGGCTATGGCGTCCACAAAACCGGCTGCAAAAAAGGCAAAGGTTGCTATTACAATGGTTACTATTTCTATTTCCACAAAATTTCCTACTTATATCAATTAGTTGAAGACACAAAACTTCTTAAGTTTAATCGCTACGCAGTCATTGTTGTATGGCTTTAACAAGGGCAACATATATACACTGTGCCAAGAACACAAGATTTTTTACACAGGCGATAGTTTTTTGATTGCAGATATACGTATAATTCATAGATATTAGTAATTCATCCTTGCACTACATATTTTCATAAAGAAATTTTATCTTTAATGCCACATGGGTATAAATAAATTTTATTTATTTGTACGCAATATGTTATATAACTGCATACTATACAATGCACAAAGTTATGTATTGCTTAATGTATATATTAAAACAAGCCCATAATTATGCTATGGGTTTATTTTTTTATTTTCAGTAAATAATTTTTCAATTCATAAATGCAATATAAAATACCATAAGGGTATTTTTAAGCTAAAATTCAAAAAACCACCAATAACTCTTTATAATACAATCAAAAAGCATGTGAAATCCTTCAGTATTACGCCACATAAAAAAATAGGCAAGATGCGCTCAAAGGTACAAGTTATACCTAAAAATTATTATGAGGTGTAGTATGACAGAGCGTTTTAAGTTGGCCCATGCTTTTACGGCTAAGTGGGAAGGTGGATTGAGTGAACATAAAAATGACCCTGGTGGTATAACCAATCATGGGGTATCTTTACGTTTTCTTAAACAATTGGAAGCGGATGCCAAAAAGGAATTTGAAAAACAAGCCGCCACTTGCAATGGGAGTAATGCTTGGGATAGCCCCTATGATTTCAACGATGATGATATTGTCAACGCTGAAGATATTAGGGCTTGCACTAAGGCGCAAGCCGCTAAGCTTATGTGTGAAAAATTTTGGAAACCCGTACAGGCGGACTCCTTACCCCTTGCCCTTGGCATGGTGCTTTATGATGGTGCTGTAAATATGGGGATATATCGCTCTGTAAGTATTTTACAGGAGGTATGCAATGTGGTGGGTGAGGCCCATTTGGACGAGTTTCACCCCATCAAAGTTGATGGTATTTGTGGGCCCAAAACCATTACACAATGTGTAGCTTTGAGTGAATGTGGGCTAGAGTTTTATGCCGCACGCATGGCAGTACGCCAGAGGATTAATTTTTATGTGAGCCTATGCCGCAACAATGAAAAGTTTAATGCATTTTTGTCTGGATGGAAAAATCGTTGTCAGGATTTACTTGAACATTTAGCCATGCTGGAAAGAGATAGCTAACAGTGATTGAAAATATGAGTGGAGATTTTTACAAAAGGCAAACATATGAATATACAAAATATAGCTCTAACTCCCATAATTGTTTTAATTATTCAAGGCCTTTTGGCTTGGGCCTTATGGAGTATTCGACATGCCTTCGTGCGAGAAGAAGATTATGCCGAGCATCTGGAGCATGAGGGACATTTACGTCAGGAAGAAAGCGCGCGCATTACCGCTTTGGAGGGCCGTTTGCTTAGCTTGGATGAGCGCATTGCATTATTACCTGATGCTTCATCCTTAAATGACTTAGCCAAGGTAGTGGAGAGTTTGCGCGGTGACCTTAAGGCTATTGATATGCGCATCACCGGCGTGGATAGATTGATGCAAAGACTAGAGCGAGCTTTAGACCGTCAAGAGGTGATTTTGCGAGCTAAACACGTAGTAGGTGAGTAATGACAAAAGCGCAGGATAAAAGAATAAGCTACACAAAGAACACTTTGCAAAAAGCTCTAAAAGCACGCCTTGCAGCCCTAACTCAAGGTTTGGCTGATGCAGATGTGGGTGATAAAGGTATAGATTTAGTAAAAGAAATTAAAGAATTACACGCAATTATTGCAACACTAGCCCCTGAGTCAACGCAGGCCAAGCCAGAAAATACAAAAATTGAAGTGGGCTGGGCTGAGTGGGAAAATATAGCACAAAATCCAGTGGCTACCGATAAATCCAATCAGAACGATGATCAGCATAAAGCAGGCACCAGTGAACAATAGATGTATAATACCATATATTCCGCGCGCATTACAGAGGGATTTTCATAATCAACGTACTCGTTTTTGTGTGTTACTTTGCCATAGACGTTTTGGAAAAACCGTCGCCGCCATAAATGATCTTATTCGTGAAGCCTTACGCTCTAATTGCCACGATTGGCGCGCCGCATACATGGCCCCATATTTAGGACAAGCCAAAACCGTGGCTTGGGATTATTTAAAATACTTTGCTGGCGCCATAACAGGTACACGTTTTTTAGAAACAGAGCTACGCTGTATTTTGCCAACCGGCGCAAGTATTCGCCTTTTTGGCACAGAAAATGCCGATGCTTTGCGCGGAATGTATCTTGATGATGTGGTATTGGATGAGCCTGCCGATATGCCGCGCCAAGTTTGGACGCGCATTTTGCGCCCCATGCTAGCCGACAGAAAGGGGCGAGCCCTTTTTTGCGGAACCCCCAATGGAGTAGACAACTTGCTACATGATGTATGGGAAGAGGCAGGAAAAGATATGGCAGATCAACATAAAGAGCACGCAAACGTTGCTACCACTGGCCTTTGGTCGCGGTTTTGCTTTCCTGCGTCCATGACCAATTATATTGATGCAACCGAGCTTGCAGCCGCAAAAAGCTCCATGAGCCATGAGGATTATTTACAAGAATTTGAATGTTCATTTGCTGCTGCGGTGCGCGGTGCATATTATGCCGCAAGTATCGAAGATTTAGAAAAAAAGGGCCGCATTACTCAAGTGCCATACGCACCAGAATTACCGGTACATACGGCGTGGGATTTGGGTATGGATGATGCTACAGGTATTTGGTTTTTCCAAGTTCAAAGCGGCGGGCAATGGCGCGTATTGGAGTATTTAGAAGACAGCGGCCAAGGCCTTGCACACTATATACGCTTACTCCAATCCAAGGAATATGTGTATGGGCATCACATTGCCCCGCATGATATTAGGGTGCGTGAACTGGGTACTGGCCTAAGCCGCCTTGAAATGGCAAGACAATTAGGTATTAATTTTACCGTTGCCCCCTCGTTACACCTAGCTGATGGCATTAATGCCTTGCGCGTGGCCTTGCCTCGTATGTGGTTTGATGCGCATAAATGCGCATTGGGTTTGCGCGCTTTGCGACAATATCGCAGAACTTGGCGGCCACGCCAAGAAGTATATTCAACAACACCCTTACATGATTGGACAAGTCATGCGGCAGATGCTTTGCGTTATGGAGTATTGGGCTTTCGGCCCGTCGAAAATGGTGATGGTAAAAAAGCTAAAACAACATATGATATATGGAGCCATGCATGAGTTATACATTTTTTGTTTTGCCAGAAGGATTAAGGCAGATGCGCGTGGATATATTTACACGCATGCAAAAAGAAGGCTTGCTAAATGCTTGTATGCACAGCTTTCATAACCCCAGTGAGGATGACTGGTTAAAAATTACTACCCCACATCAAGGCTGGCTTTTATGCTGCGTACCCAGCCATATAACAGAATATAATGCGAACAGCCTATGTGGTGTGGCATGGCTTGAACCGTGGCGCGGGCAAGTATGGACATTTGATTTTACAGTTTTTCGTGCGCATTTTACCAGTGCCCTATACTTGAGTAAAGCTGCTCTTAAGTGGATATTTTTGCACGCGCCTTGTCAAAGTCTTGTGGGGCTTTGTGCTGCAAGTAATATACATGCGTGGCGGCTGGCCCACATGGCAGGGTTTTGCAATTTGGGTAGAATTCCTGGGGCATGTTTGCAAGCAAGACGTAATGTTTATGAAGATGGTGTCTTGGTGGTTGCGACCAAGGAAAATATGATTTGATACCTCTTGTTTTGTTTTGTGACGGTTTTATTAGTTAATTTTTTATAAAGATGTCTCTTTTCACGAGTTTGTGCATGTTAAATGTCGACTAATTAATTGATGCTGAAAAACGCATTTCCATGCGCTTTTCAGAAAGGCACGTTGCCCCCAAATACCCCTTTGGGGTCGCCAGAAGTTAATTCTGGCTTATTTTACGGCACGCGAAATTTTTCTTATAGAAAAATTTCGTTAGTCGCCGCTTGAAAAACCATTTTTTTGTGTCATAAAATCGCCCAAAAAGTATGCTACGCATCCTTTTTTCTGGCAATTTTATTGGGAAACTTTGATTGAAAAATATTGCTTTTTTAATAGTTTTGTCTGTTTTTCAGCGTCGACTAATTAATATCACGTCCAACCCACACCGCCTTACCAAGAATATTTATGGGGGAGTGGCTTTGCTCAAACATATTAAGCTCAATATTCATGTAGGCAGGGTTTTGGCAAGACAATATTAACTTTCCGGGCATGGTATCTATAATTTTAAGATAAATCATATCTTCAATGCTTACAGCGTACATATGCCCAGGCATGGCTGAATTTTGGCTTTTGTCTATTAAGACCATATCATTATTGAAAATATTTGGATGCATACTATCGCCAGTTATGCGCAAAAGCACCATGGATGTAGGATCACCTTTTTGCTGTAAAAAATCCCAACGGAAGGCATATTGACGCAAAGGTATTGTTTCTAAGCTGTTACCAGAAGTGTGTGCGCTCATGGTGGGAACAAATATAAGACGGTCTGAAGATATGCTATAATAGCTAAGATTGTCTTGTTCGCGTCCTGCTAAGAGCCAATCCAGTGAACAGTCAAGCACTTCAGACAAACGCACGGCCAGCTCACCTCGGGGCATTTGTCCATTTTCATATTGTTGAATAGTGGTCAGGCTAACGCCAATGCTGGTTGCAAGATCATGCTTGCGAATGCCTAATTGTTCACGTCTCTGACGTAAGCGGGAGCTAAAATTTGTTGCGGTATTGTTGGACATGATGCTTCCTTAAGTTTGACTGGCAGAAAAATATTAAAGAAAAGTTGCGAATGAAAGCCTACAAAAAAAAAGAATACTTTGCAAGTTAGCGCGTACTTGTTATTTAAATTATAAAAATAAAGTTTTTCTTGTAATTATTTATTGAAATCACTGCAAAAAAGTTTTTTGTAACAGAAAAAATGCTTATTTTTAAATTAAAAGCTTGCAAAAAAACTAATATCTGTTTATCTATATATCAACAGCGTTAAAAATGTTAGAAAACTTGTCAGGAGGTAGTATGTTTGCTTTAAGAGAAAAACTTTTACGATTAGAGTTCATGCTAGCACAGCTTTCCACGGAGCCCGCGCAGATTACCAAGGTTGAACTTCTTTTTTGGCAGCTTCAATTATTAAGGCTTGCTAAGGAAATTGATTTTTTTGAAATCCTTGCTTCATTAGGCATAGAACCCCATAGTTTTGCCCCATCACCTGTACAGCAATGCATATGTACAGCCATGCTCTATGCTCAGCGCGATACGGAGGTGCCTTGTGCTCGACTCCAATAGCCATAGGCCACCACGCAAGCGCGGACTTAAAGAACGACTAAACTCCTCGGCTAATACCAAAATATATTTAAGAATGCCTGATGCCGCGCGTACAATTTATAGCATAATGAAAAGCAATGAAATTTTGTTGAAGTTAATTGGTCGTTTTGGAGGTTGCACTTTGCACATACCAGCCAAGTGGCCTCCCCTTGGGCAAAGCTCAAATTACAAAGGCCATGCATTGAGAAGGGTCTTAACCCCACAGCAAATGCAGGCCATGGTAGCTCACTATGGGGGGACTGATTTATATATACCAAAATGCACTAAGTACTTATTGCAATTGCGTAATAATACAATTATACAGTCATTTACTAAGGCAGTACAACAAGGTAGAAGCACCGGAAATGTTGTACAATGGTTAGCAAGACGCTATAGACTTTCGGATAGGCGCATTTGGGATATTCTAAAAAGTGATGCCGAAAACAATTTATAATATTAAAATTGACTTTCATTATCACTAAAGATACATTCCCCTTAGATTATTGAAAATAATTGTACAGGACTTTTATCTAGAGGACGGAAATATGCAAGAAGTGATAGTATTTTTGATAGTTGCTTGTGCTGCCGGTTTTATTATTTGGAAGCAAGTAAAAAGCAGCAAGGGCAAAGGGTGTGGTTCCTGCGGAGGGAGTTGTGGTAAGGAAGTCGACACTGAAAAACAGACAAAACTATTAAAATAGCAATATTTTT
>CAYJIU010000021.1:0-23096 GCA_964370305.1 uncultured Desulfovibrionaceae bacterium | reverse complement strand
GGTGCTATGGATGGTGCTTGTAAGTTTGTAACTGGTGACGTTAACGCTGGTATGCTCATCACCATGGTTAACCTTATTGGTGGTATTATTATTGGTGTGGTACAAAAAGATATGGCTTGGGATAGTGCTTTAACTACCTATTCTTTATTGACAATTGGTGATGGTCTTGTTTCTACCATTCCTTCAATCCTAGTATCAACTGGCACTGGTATCTTGGTATCACGTGCTGCGGCTGAAGCCAAGATGGGTGAGGAATTCCTTGCACAGCTAACCTTTAATACTCGTGCCTTGCAAATGGTTTCCTTGGTACTCTTAGTCTTTGCTATAGTTCCTGGTTTACCAACTATACCATTCTTAATCCTCTCTGCGGTGTGCTTCGTGGCAGCTCGCATGACTGCGCGTGAAGAAGATGAAGACGCCGAAGCTAAAGCCAATGCCAAGAAAGCTGGTAAGGGTGCTGGCACTGCTGATACACCAGAAGAAGTACAAGCCCTATTACCCCTTGATGCTTTAGAACTTGAAGTGGGCTATGGTTTAATCCCCCTTGTGGATGAAAGCCAAAGTGGTAACTTGCTCTCACGTATACGTTCTATTCGTCGGCAATTTGCTCTGGATATGGGCGTAGTTATTCCGGCCTTACACTTACGTGATAATTTACAATTAAAGCCCGGCCAGTACGCCCTACTTATTAAGGGTAATCAAGTGGCCTCAGCTGAAATCTTGGTCGATCACTTCTTAGCTATGGATCCAGGTAATGTTAGCAAGCAAATTAATGGTATAGCTACACGTGAGCCCGCCTTTAACTTGCCAGCCCTTTGGATACCAGAAGCTCAACGCGAAGAAGCCATGCTTGCAGGTTATACAGTGGTTGACCCTGCAACGGTTATTGCAACACATTTAACTGAAGTCTTCCGTAAGCATTTATCAGATTTCTTAGACCGCCAAGCAGTGCAAGGTCTTTTGGATACCTTGGCTAAACATTCGCCAAAAGCGGTGGAAGATTTAGTGCCTGGCACCTTGCCTCTTGGCGTTGTGCAAAAAATATTACAAATTCTTGTGCGTGAAAATGTAACCATTCGTGATATGCTTACGATTGTTGAAACATTAGGCGACTTTGGCCCAAATATTAAGCAAGCTGATATGTTAGCAGAATATGTGCGTGAGCGTTTATCGCGCTCTATTGTGCGCCCTTATGTGGATAGCACCGGAGGTTTGGCCGTCTTAACACTAGACCAAGAGGCCGAACGTACTGTACAAGAAGGTATACGCCAGACTGATGGAGGGACATTTTTGTCACTAAACCCAGTGGTGGCGCAAAAACTTATTCAAAGTGTAAATAATGCCATTGAAAATGCAGTACAAGCCGAAGGCCAGCCCATACTCTTGGCCTCGCCCATATTAAGACCGCATTTAGCTCAGCTTATTACACGCTTTCTGCCTACGGTACCGGTCATTTCTCAAGCTGAAATACCACCGGATATTCATTTACAATCTGTAGGTGTAGTGGGGATTGATTAATGCATGTAAAAACTTATACTGGAACCAATACCCAAGCGGTACTTGCTCAAGTTAAAGAAGAACTTGGCCCTGATGCCGTTATTCTTAGCAGTAGGAGCTTTCGCAAAGGTGGTGTGCGGCTGCATGAAGTTACTGCTGGTATTGAGCGCGTACCTAATGTCAATACTATGACATCCACTGGTAGTATTAAAAATACTGGTGCCAGTGCGGGTAGTAGTGCAGCTCAAGTTTTGAGTCACTTAATTGGCGGCGCGCAAACTATGAGCAGTGCTGATTTTTCACAATCAAGCCACCCAAGCCCGCCCGGCTGGAGTGAATGGCATAAGGAATGGTTACAAGTAAAAGAACATCTCTTTGCACTTATGAAGCCATCCATACAGCTAGAAAGGCTCACCCCAAGGCAACGTGTGGCTTTGGAATATTTACAGCGTGAGGGTGTATCGGATGTGGTGGCCCTAGAACTTTACCGTCGTTTGCTTTTGAGTCCTGGGGCATCTGTACTTGAATCTTTAAGTGAGCTTGTGCCGGTGAAGACTTGGGGCGATGTAGAGTGGCCTCAAAGGCTGCACTGCGTTGCTGGCCCATATGGAGTGGGTAAAACCACTACGGCCTTGCGCATGGCTTTGCATTTACGCGCCAATAATTCTGACTTACGCATTGCTTTTATTAATGCAGATTGTCAACGCGGCAATGGTAGACTGATTTTACGCCATTGGGCTGAGCTTTCTGACTTTACATATGTGGAAGCAAGGGATAAAAATAGTATGGATAAAGCCCTCATTGCCAACGCCCATGCTGATAAGATATTTATAGACATGCCTGGTATTGGCCTTGATAGTAATTTAGAAACTGTCAAAGCATCCCTTGGATTAGAGGGTGAACAAGCAGCAGATATGGCAACACATATTGTACTTGCTCCCACCTATGACGGGGCGCAAGTAACAGCCTTTTTAAATCGTTATGCCACCGCTGGTGCGGCTAGTTTAATTTGGACTAAGCTTGATGAATCTGTTAGCTATGGTACCATCGTCAATGCGGCAGCGGCATGCAATATACCTGTATCAGCCTTATCATATGGGGCAGAACTTCGTGATACACTTGCCCCTGCGACAGAGTCTCAACTATGGCGGCTAATTTTTAAGCGACAATTACCTGGCTCTGACGGCCAAAATGATAATAAAAAACGGTAGTGGGGAGTTTTTATGAGTGATACTTTTCCTCTAGTTGTTTCCGTAACCTCCGGTAAGGGGGGTGTTGGCAAAACAAATCTTTCGGTTAACCTAGCCGTGGAGCTTGCTAAACGTGGAAAACGAGTGGTACTTTTGGATGCAGACTTGGGCCTTGCTAATGTGGATGTGTTGCTTGGTCTAACTCCACAAAAGAACCTTTTTCACCTCTTCCATGAAGGGGCAGATATTCATGATATTTTATTCCCAACTCCGTATGGCTTTTCCATATTGCCTGCATCATCTGGTATGAGTGAAATGCTTTCACTAGATACAGGGCAAAAGCTAGAACTACTTGAAGCAGTTGATGTTTTAGAAAAAGAAGTTGATTTTATGCTTGTGGATACAGGGGCTGGCATTAATGATAACGTATTATACTTTAACCTTGCAGCCCAAGAGCGGATAGTGGTGCTTACGCCGGAACCTACATCACTAACCGATGCTTATGCTCTTATTAAAGTGCTTAAAACAACACATGGCGTTGAGCATTTTAAGATAGTTCTTAATATGGTTCAGGATATGCGCATGGCTAAGGAAGTATTTAGCAGGCTGTATCAAGCTTGTGAGCATTTTTTAAGTAATGTATCCTTAGATTTAGTAGGCATTGTACCACGCGATATAACCGTGCGTCACTCTGTAGTGCATCAACTGCCCATCTGTGTAAATAATGATAAATGTCACGCAGCCGTTGCTATTCAAAGTATTGCAGATAATATGCTTGAGTGGGATGTGCAAAAGAATTTAGATGGTAATATTAAATTTTTCTGGAAGCATTTACTGTTTCAATAGTTGAAGGATTACATATTTGATGAATATAATATGAATGAAAAATGCACTAGCTTGGGTATAGTAAATATGTAGGTCAAAATTTGTATGCATAATATTATGCCTCATGAGTTCTAAAATGTGCAACGTTTGTATGAGGAAAAGGCTATGAGTGAAGTAAGAGCAAAAAAACATGATTTTCTGCCTTGGGAAGAGATGGAGTCTGGCCATACGGCTTGGAATGACTTCTCACCCGCAGAGCAGGAGAGTATAGTCCGCCATTACGCACCTAAGATACGCTTTCTTGCATTGCGCATCAAAGCCAAGTTGCCAAAAAATATTGAGCTTGGTGAAATGATAAGTGCCGGAACCCTAGGACTTATGGAAGCTCTTGGCAAATTTAAGCCTCAACTTGGAGTACGCTTTGATTCATACGCTGAAAATCGTATCCGTGGGGCCATGCTTGATGACTTGCGCAAATTAGATTGGTTTCCTCGTTCTTTGCGCCAAAGAGTAAGGCAAATTGATAGTGCTTTGCGCCGTGTTGAACATGAGCACGGAAGGCAAGCCACCGAAGAAGAATTACAAGAAATTACAGGCTTAAGCCTTCAAGAAGTGCGGCACGGCCTTGAGGCACTACATAATCAACTTTGGGTATCACTTGACTCTGTGCAAGATATGGTCAGTAACGATGGTAAGCCAAGTGATGAGCCATACCAAGCGACAGCCATGCGCGAAATGGTGGAGCGGGTGGCACCACTTATTGAAACATTGACACCAAGAGAAAAGCTGGTATTATCACTCTATTACAGTGATGAATTAAATATGCGTGAAACTGCAGAAGTTATGGGTATAACCGAAGGGCGTGTTTCACAATTGCACTCACAAGCTTTGCAAAGGCTAAGGCAAGCATTTTTTGATAATTACGGCAAATCTGAAATATTATAATTTTTGTCGAGGGAGGCATTATGGCTTATGATACTGAAATGCGCGTGTTAGTAGTGGATGATTTTTCTACCATGCGTCGTATTGTGCGTAACATCTTACGTCAACTTGGCTTTAACAATGTGGTAGAAGCTGACGACGGTACCACGGCATGGGAAGTTCTTAATCGTGAAAAAATTGACTTTGTTGTATCTGACTGGAATATGCCGGGTATGACTGGTATTGACCTTTTGCGCAAAGTACGCGCCAGTGAACAATTTGAAAAAATTCCTTTTCTTATGGTTACAGCAGAGGCGCAGCAAGAAAATATTTTGGAAGCGGTGCAAGCAGGTGTATCAAACTATATTGTAAAGCCATTTACAGCTGATACCATGAAGCAAAAAATAGATAAAATCTTCCCTTAAGGTGTTTGTTTTTCTGCTTTATTAAATAACTGGTGGGATCTATGTCTGAAGTGCAAGAAAAAACGCAAGATGAAGCTAGCTCACCAGAAATAGAGGTTAGCTCCAAAGCCGATGAAAAGGTAGCCCTAGACATCGAAGGTGCTGATTTTCTTAAAGATGAGGAAGAAGAACCCGAAGTAGAAGAAACAGAAACAAAAAGCCTTGCAGAAGGTGAAGAGCCGCCTGAAGAAGAAAGTGACGGCGGTAGTAAAAAGAAAAAAATTATAATCATAGCTGGGGTTTTACTCCTGCTGATTTTGGCTGGGGGTGCCGGTTGGTGGTTTTTCTTACGCACGCCGCCTCCACCGCCCGTTGAGCCAGAGGTTATTACTGTTCCAAACGTACCAGAAGTGGCCCCATTACCTGATGAATTTATCGTCTCCTTTGAGCCATTTTGGGTGCCGTTTATAGATAAAGAGTTGGGTGAGGTCTTTTTGGTATGTAAGTTTGCCATCGTTACCAAGGATGAACAGCTCATGCTGGAATCTCAGGGCAAAATGGCCCAGCTGCGCGATGCGGTGTACTATTATTTAGTTAACAAACCACATCACTTCTTAGTTGACCCTGCCAACGTGGCAACTATCAAGAAGGATTTAGCTTCTGTTTTTGGAGGCTATTTAGTTGGTGGAAAAATTGACGATATGTTATTTGAGAGTTATTTAGGAAAATAGGAGCCTTGTACTAGAAGTTTTAAAGCGATTTGAAGGCAATAACTCAAACCCCGGAGCTGAGTTATGACTATAGACGCAACAATTGCAGTGCTTTATGCCCAAACTGGCTTTACAGGCCGTGCGGCGCATGATGCTTCAACAGGCCCTCAAGCGGCCCTTGCCATGTCGCGCGCCATCGCTAATGAAATGTCTAAGCTAGAAAAGCAACAAATACAATCTGTTGAAAATACTGTAGAATCACGTATTGCCGGTGAAGGGCAGCAAGGCAGTCAAGGTAGAGGAAACTTTGGCAGTCGCAGAAGGCAACGCCAGCATAGTCCTGAAGATGACGAGCCATCGGCACCAAGTGGGCCTATGGTGGGGAACTTGCTTAATATTAAAGTATAGCAGATTGCCTTAGATGTTGTGATTGTAGCCTCAGGTTGATTATATAAAAAATATTTTCTACTTCAAGTCAGAAAGTCGTATTGCATAATTTAATTCATTACAAAGGCCAGTTAAGATGCTAACTATGTGGGCAGTCATATTATTTTCTGTAATTGAGCTTTTATTGCTTGGCTCTGTGGTGTTTTTTTTCTTGCGTCTTAGGCGTTCAGAAAATCTTATGCAAAACCTTCAAGGTAATCAAGAATTACTCCTTGCGCGCCTTCAACATAATGCAGAACTTGAGCGTGAACTTGTGGCAAGCTTTGCCCAACGTCAAGCAGAGCTGCGCACTCTTGATCAAAAAATAGAAGAACGAGCCGAAGAATTACGCCGTTTGGTCTCTCAAGCCGAAGGTATTTCGCGCTCACCGCAATTCTTACGCGAGCTTATCTTAAACCAACGTAGTCGTGGCTTAAGTGCAAAACAAATTGCCAAAAATGCCGGATTAACAGTGGATGAAGTTGAGCTCATTCTTGCCCAAACCGCTGAAAAATAGCCTTAAGACATTATGTAATTTTTTAATTCTTGAATATGCCAAATAAGCCTTCAAGTGCTCCGCCCAAAAGATCAAAAATACCAGTACCAAAATTGGTTATGGCCCCAAGTATAACCGAGCCTGTATTAATATCGCGTTGGGGGTCGTCTAAGCTGCCATAATAATGCACTGGTATATCATTTAAGCCTGATGTGGAGGCCAATAGGCGCATATCAAGGGTGTTTTTTACTATGTCAATGGTTCCGCTACCGGTCAGGCTTAGGTCAGGGCCTAGTAAAGCTAAATTTTTACTATATAAAATTCCATTAGATAGAGGGCCTGAGTCTCGTAGCTCTTCAAAGGTTGTGGATTCTCCAGTGAGGGTGCCGTCATCGCGTCGAGTTTGAAAAAATCCTTTTGCGATTTTTACGCGCCATGTACCATCAAGAAGCGGGAGGATGGTGTTTGAGTTGGTTAAAGCGCCTTTTGCAGAAACCCAAACTGATCCACTACCACCGATGGCGGTTTTTAATTTTAATTCGTGGCTTAGCTCAAGCATTTTAATGTTTTCCGCGCTGATGCCTCCTTGCACATGCAAAACATTGCCAACACCCTTACCCACAAAATCCACCTTGGCCGGCCCACCATAAAATGTTCCACGAATGGGACTTAAGGTTAGAGTGTTATTTTCCATTTTTATGGGTATGTTGATGTTTGTGGAGGTAGTTTTATGCAAGCGCAAAATTTCAATTTGAATTTGCCCCTTGGCATTATTTTCATTTAACCATGCCAGTGACCACGGCTTGGATGGCTTTGTTGTCACGGTACTTGGGGTAGAGGTTGTGGCTTTTTGTGTCGGGAATAGCTTGTCTAAGTCCAGTAAATTTAGTTTGAGGTTAATATTCCATAAAGGTTTTTGATCTGCTGACTTATGTATATTGCCGCTAAGTTTCATTTTATCAAGGCTTAGCCATAGGTTTGATATGTTTAAGCCTTTGTCGTTTTTCGTTAACTTTGCTTGTATTTTAAGCTCTTGCGGGGCGGTAGCTGGTATGGGGCTTTTATGTTCTGAGCTTAGCTTTTCTGCTAAGACAGATAGGTTTTTTGTGTGGCCTTTTAAGTTTGCCTCCCACTGTAATTCTTTAGCATAATCCATGCTAAAATTTCCATTTAAGCTGGTGTTGGCGAAATTTGGGATAAGCATCTGAGCCTTGGCAGCGCTAAGGGTGCTTTTTGCACTATCAAAGGAATATTTACCACTTATATCTGCTAAGATGTCTTGTTTTAATCCTATGCTTTTCGCGCCTAGCGTGGCTTGCAATTTGCCAGAAATATTATCAAGTACTATGTCTGTATAATCTTTGCCCACAAGGGTGAGTATGCCATTTAAGTTTGACTCCAAGTGCAAGTCCGGCCTTTGTAAAGCCACTTTCCAAAGTCCATTATAGCGTAAGCTTGCAGGCATGCTGTTGGACATTTTTGTGGTCAGTGGCGTGGATGTAAATTTACCGGCCACATGAAAATTTTCAAAGCTTGTTCTTTGTTTGCTCTTGCCTGTAAAAAACCCGCCATCGACATTTAATGATAATTCACCAACTTTACTAATTAAAAACTCACCTAAATTTTTACCGTACGCAACAAATGATGTATCTAAGGATAATTTGCCCCCAAGGATTTCACGACCAGCTAAGATATCAAGCGGCCCCTTGGCATTTACATTGCGAAAAATGGCAGTAATATCATAGCCGGATATTTTATCCTTTGTACGGAAAAGCAGGGCTTTAGCCTTGGTTTTGCCGCCGTAGAATTTATCAATAGTAAAATCCAAAAGCACAGCATCGGGATGATTTTTGGGGTTAGATTTTGCCACTTCCTCCGCAGGTATGGCCCTAAAGCTGACATCGCCCAAAGTTAGGCCCCAAGTGGTTAATTTTTCAACATTAAGATTGATGTCATATCCCACTGATGGGCCGGTGGACGCGGCAGCTTCTGAGGTGCCGGGCATAGGAGTTAAAGGACGATGAGGAAATGACGGGACAGATACGTCTACACCCTCAGTCTCAGGAAAGGCTGTCACCAAGGAAACATCAGGCCCGCTAAGGTCTAGCTTGATAATAATATCATCCCAGCTGGCAACGCCACCTGTGCCCACAAAGGTAGTTTTGGCGGCGGTAGCCTCAATATGTGGCACTTTTAGCCAGTTTTTATTCATCTCAAAGTCAAGTTTACCATCGCTAATGTCTTTTAAGGTGTGTTGTAGGCCGGGGGGGAGGTTTCTTGCAAAGCCAAACCATTGGGTTAGGCTAAGATGCTTTAAGTCAATGCTGCCAGAAATCGATGGATCATTGGAGAAAATATTATTTAATTGGGCTTGCAAGCTTAGGCTATCATCTCCTAATTGTGCAGAAGCTTGTGTAATATCGATGGATGTATCCAAATCCCCGCTTAAATCACCACTGCTGGCCATGGGTATGGCTACATCATGCCAAAGTAAGCTGCCGTCAATATTCCATTTTCCTGTGAGGATATGCTTTAAGTGAGGGCTGCTACCTTCTGTTGTTCCCATTTCAACATCTGGTTGTAGCGAAAAATCAAAATTAATATTTGTATTTTTTAATAATTTATCAATGTGCAGACGAGTGCCTAGGTTTAATTTTAACATCCTTAAATTTTCTGCATTTGTCAGGCCGGATATGCTTAATTGTAAGGCGTCAACTTGAGTCATGGTCTCATCATGCTTAAAAGTGCTAGGTGAGTTAATGGCAATATCTGTGCGCAGAGTTCCATTAAGGCTTATGTCTAAATCTATTTGTATGTCCTCCATCACTATTTTACTATCACCTAGTGCAAAATCAACACTGCCATGGGCAATTTTAATATCACAACCGTGTAAAACAGGAGGTATAGTTACAGAATCTAAGGCTTTGTTGATTATGTCATGAGTGTCTTCAAAAATCTTGACTTCATGGGGGGGGGCATTATTTTCGGTAACGTTTTTGGGTAGTTCGCCTGAGATATACGGCCGGATGAGCGATATGTGCCCAAGCACAACCTTGCCCTGCAATAAAGACCACAAGACAGGGCTTGCTGTAGCATAGGCAATATTCAGTTTTGCTTGTTCAAATTGCAAGGATATATCACTGATAGCTAAGGATGGAATGGGGAATAAAGCCACATCTACGGCAGAAAAACTTGCTTCAATGCCAGTGCGGTTTTTTATTTTTGCGGCAATCTCTTGGGATAGGCTTTCTTGATTTTGGTACAAATAAATTGCCGCTGCTGAAAAAGCCAATAAAATTACTATCACCAAGCCTAAAATACCATAAATACAAATACGCCCTAAGCGTATTAATAAAGATGATTGATTGGGGGGTTCATGTGTTGCTTGACGCGTGCTCATAGGTAATATAATGTAAGTTAGTTGCTGTATTTATTGAAAGTCATATGCAATATATACGATAAATTTAGGTTCAAAATTAATAACCCCCTCTTCATATAGTTTTTAGGGTGTGAGTGCAACATAATCATGTAGGTGTATATGCGGCGGATTTTTTGGATTGGTAATCCTTTTTTTCACGCAGCTTTAAGGCAATATGGCTTTGAAGTGCACTATTTTAATTTTAAAGAATTTACGACATTTACTTGGAATGACATTGTAAATATGCTTGGTTATGAGCCGGATGTTGTTGTGGTTGCAGATAAAAGTATGCCGCCCTTTGTGCTTGGAGTGGAAAGTTTCCCTTGTCTTACAGTTTTTTACGCTGTTGATACGCATATCCACAGCTGGTATGACCTTTACGCGCAAGCCTTTGATATTTGCCTTGTAAGCCTGCATGACCACAAAACATTCTTTCAAAACAAATATTTACCAGATGAGCGCATTATGTGGAGCGCGCCTTGCGCACGCGATACTGACGCACCAAAGCCCCACATAGAGGCGAAGTGGGATTGTCTTTTTGTGGGCAATGTTAATGATGACACCCTACCAAGACGGGTGCAATTTTTTGAGGAGCTTGCCGAGTATGTACCAACTTTGCATATAACTAGCGGAAGCTATGTAGATTTATATGCCGAAGGGCGAGTGTTGATTAATCAATGTGAGCATGATGATTTAAACTTTAGGGTTTTTGAGGCTTTGGGCTGTGGAGGTTGTCTTGTTACACCGCGTGTAGCGCATGGTTTTCCCTCCCTGTTTAGTGATGGTGAGGAACTTATGACCTATGAGCCGCATAATGCCATGGATGCCGCGAAGGTAATAAAAATATTGTTGAATAATCATGAGTTACGAGTAAAAATTGCAAGGCAAGGCCTAGAGCTTGTAAATGCCAAACATAGAGCCAAACATCGTGCTTGGGCACTAGTTGATTTGATGGATAGTATCGGTGATTGGAATAAGATAATAATCAATAGATTAAGCCAAGCGCAAAATATACGCCATACGTGGCTTAAGCAAATATATTTATTGTTTGCTAATGTGCTTGACGGTGATGCGCTGCGTAATGCTTATCTTAAAGCTGCGCGTGGGGATTTTTCAAAACCCTCCTAATATTTAGGAGTTTTTCTCTTCTTGAGGGTCAAGGTTTAAATGCAATGGGTCATTGTTTGTACTTTGCTCTTGCGTACCAATATCCAAATGTTGCATGGACATGGGGGGGCTTATATCCTCACCAAGTAGCCCTGCAAGGCGCATTTCCATAAGGTGCAACTTAGCTCTGGTTTGAGCAAGCTCATTGCGTAGGGTTTTGAGTAGAGCATCTTGTCCGCGGAGGATAAAGAAAAACATGACAAAAAGGCCAAGAAAAAATAAAGTGTTAAAAATCATCATGGACATGGTAAGCCTTTTTTGTTGAATGAATATTTATAGTGTAACAGCCTATTATTTATTTATATCATATACATTTTTTGTTAGCAAGTAGTAATTTATATTCCAAAAGTGAGGGATTTTATGCGTACCCCCCCCATAAGGCCGCGTCTTTTGATGGCACAAGCAGATGGCACCATTGTTGAACATCCACAGCTTTTAATGGTTTGTCGGCGTGGGCGTGAATGGATGTTACCTCGCCCTGATGAACTTATTGTGTTGCCGCCAGAAAGTGAGTTATTTTTATTGCCAGGACGTAATGCCGTTGGGCTTGACCCCAAAAATGGTACTACAGAAGTTTTAGATAATTTTGCTGTTGCTGCCTTTGGGGCTCCTGCTTATACTTTGACTGCGCACGCAGCCTATGTAACTCAAAAAAGCGCGCCAACTTTGCCTCTTTTTGCCTATGGGGCTGTAGGTTTTGCCAAAGGGCGTTTTTATATGTGTGCGCGCAAGGTGGATGGAGATACCAGACAAGAATTTAGGCGCGTTGCCAGTAAAAACCTTGCCCGAAACGTGCAAAAGCTTATGCAGCAATATGAGCATAATCGCCTTTTGCAACATATTATGCAAAATTGCGTGCTTAAGTATGATTGCCCTGCTGCTAAAAACCTTGCCTTGGGCCGTTATGAGGCACCACTACCTACTTCACGCGCTTGTAATGCACGCTGTGTGGGCTGCATTTCCATGCAAGAAGAAGGCTCTCCCATTGCCACGACACCGCAATGTCGATTGGATTTTTCACCCACAGCCTCTGAAATTGTGGAAATTATGCGCCATCACGAAGCCCAAGAACAGCAAACTCCCATATACTCTTTTGGGCAAGGCTGCGAGGGTGAGCCCTTAACACAAAGTCCTTTGCTGGCTGAAGCTATACGCGTGTTTCGTCAAGGTGGAGGTCTTGGTACCGTTAACTTAAATACCAATGCTTCAATGCCCAATGCCGTGGCAGATCTTGCCGAGGCTGGACTAACTTCCTTAAGGGTGAGTATTAATTCGGCCCGCGAAGAAGTGTATAATGCTTATTATCGTCCGCAAGGTTATGATTTTAGTCATGTGCGTGAATCCATAATTAACGCTCGCAAGCGCGGTGTGCATGTGTCATTAAATCTTTTGTATTTTCCAGGTGTTACCGATACAGAGGATGAGCTTGAAGCCATTATTGATTTGGTGGGCAATTGTGGAGTAAGTTTTATTCAATTGCGCAACTTGAACATTGACCCTGAAATATATTTGTCTTTATTGGAAAAAATGAGCTTTGGCCCTTGTGTGGGGTTTACTAATTTTAAAAAACGTTTGCGTAAGCAATGCCCGTGGCTTGGCTTTGGATACTTTAACCCTTGGCTTGGGGAAAAGGCCGAAATTAAAGCCCCCATGCCTGGCCAATGGCAAAGGGCCGAGTTAGAAGTTCGTGCCGCGCCAGAGGAAAATAAAATAAAAATTGAGGGTTTATTATGATTTTCCCTTTGGGATCACTGATAAATGGGCTGGCCGTAGCCGTAGGTGGGCTTGCGGGCTTAGCTTTTGGTGCGCGCATGCCAGAGAAAATGCGCGAACTTATCTTTCAAGGGCTTGGGTTATGCGTTATAGTGCTTGGTTTGCAATCAGCTTTGCAGGGCACGCGGCCCCTTTTAACCATTGCAGGTATTGTGGGTGGTAGCATTATTGGAGAATTGCTCCGCATTGAGGATAAGCTCACAAAGCTAGGCGACTGGATAAAAGCCTTGGTAGGTTCTTCAAATCCGCGTTTCACCGAAGGGCTTGTTAGTGCTTCATTATTATTTTGCATCGGAGCCATGGGCATTTTGGCATCCATTGAGGAAGGCTTGCGCGGAGCGCGCGACATTGTGTATGCAAAATCCATAATAGATTTTTTTGCCTCCATGATTTTGGCGGCAAGCCTAGGGCTTGGTGTAGTATTTTCTGGTATTTCAGTATTTATTTATCAAGGGATATTTGTACTTCTTGCCAGTGTTTTGGTGGGTTTTATTACTGAGCCAGTCTTGGCAGAAATTACCGCTACTGGCGGTGTACTCATGTTAGCCATAGGCATTAATGTATTGCAAATTAAACACATTCGCATAGGCAACATGCTTCCGGCACTTTTTTTAAGCCCCATGCTGGCAGTGATTTTTGATTAAGAATATTGCAAAAAGACGAAAAATGTACGACTTTTTTGTAGCTTTCACAAAATTGTACTGAAAAAATAATTGTGCAGGACTCTTATTTTAAAAATACAGCCGACATGACTTTCCAATTTCGATATGTTAATAATTGAGAATAGATACATCCAGCATAAAAAATAAATGATGACAAACACTATGCATTGTTATAAACTTATAAAAACGATAAGAATTATATTTCTTTATTCTGTTAACTTTGTATTATTTGTGCATGATGTAAGGGTAGGGATAATATGAGTAATAAAGGTTCATCGCTAGATAGGTTTGTTGATGGAATAGGTAAAATTTTCACCGACTTAGGTTTTGGTGTGCGTGCCAAGCTTATTTCTCTCTTCGTTGTAATCAAAGTGCTCCCACTTGTTCTTTTGGCCTTGGTTGCGTGGTATCAAGCAGTTGAACTTGGTGATGATATGCGCTCTCGTACCAAGAGAATGGCTGAACAAGCAGTACGAGAACTCTCTGACGCTGGTGAGCTAGCCGTTAGTGACTCCGTTGAAGCCCTAGATAACAGAGCCACCGAAGAAGTTGAGCGCATGACCACTGATGCTGCACAACGTGTGGCAGATTTTCTTTATGGGCGTGACAGTGATTTGCGCTTTTTAACTACACTCACCCCTTCCGAAACTGTATTTAAGGATTTTATTAATAGTAAAACTAGGCATTTAGTAAAGCCGCGTGAGTGGGTATTGGCAGAAGACGGTAAATCTTGGGTGCCCACTGCTGAATTTAAGAAATTACCTGAAAGAACCTTGATTAATGAACAAAATAAACCCCGCTTTCGTTCTCGTGCAGCTGATGGTTTTGAGCTTGAATCAGTACCATTATACCTTGAGTTAACCTACGTGGATTTAACTGGGCAAGAGAAAGTCAAAATTACATCCTCTGATTTGATGGATCCAACCCTTAAGAATATTTCTGATAAAAAAAATACATTCTGTAAAGCTGAAGATTATTTTGCGAAGTTGCAAGAGCTTAAACCAGGCGAAATATATGTTTCTGACGTCATTGGTGAATACGTAGGAACACCCATGATAGGTATGTATACACCTGAAAATGCAAAGAAAAAAGGCATACCATTTGAGCCAGAAAGTGCTGCTTACGTAGGTGATGAAAACCCCAATGGTAAGCGTTTTAAGGGTATTGTGCGTTGGGCTACACCAGTTGCAAAAGATGGTAAGGTTGTGGGCTATATAACCATGGCCCTTAATCATGACCATATTATGTCCTTGGTAGGCCACTTGGTACCGCAAACAGAGCGTTATTCTGATATATCTAGTGCTGCTGCCGGTAACTACGCTTTTATTTGGGATCATAAGGGGCGTAGTATTGTTCACCCAAGGCATCATTCCATTACTGGTTATGATGCTGAAACTGGCGAACCTCAAATACCATTTCTTGATGCTGCAACCTATGAAAGATTTCAGGCTAGTGGCCAAAAATACGCAGATTTTATTGCCGGTGAGCCGGAGTTTACAAATCAAGCACGTGAAGTAAAGCCAGCTATTGCTCTTGCCAAACAAGGTCTTGTATCCTTAGATTGCCGCTATTTGAACTTTGCCCCGCAATGCACGGGCTGGTACAACTTGGCTAAAGACGGTGGTTCGGGGTCATTTCTTATTTTGTGGAGTGGCTTGTGGAAGCTAACTACAGTTTCAGCCATACCCTATTATACTGGCCAATACGGTGAAAAGCTGGTTGGTTTTGGCATAGTAACTGTTACGGTTGGTGTTGATGACTTCCACCGTCCAGCCTTAGAGAGTCAAAAAACCATTCAAGCATTAGTAGAAAATACTGACCGAGAGTTATCATCGGTTTCAGAACAAGCCTATGAATCCATTGCCGCCAATTTGTGGAATACGGCTGTGAGCCTTTCGGTATCAACATTGATTATGACCATATTGGTTGTGCTTGTGGCCATTTGGATGGCATCTTCCATAACTCGAGGTATAACAAAGCTTATTCGTGGTATTTCTAGCTTTAGTAGTGGTTATCGCGGTTTTAGGTTTGATACTACCAGCAAGGATGAGTTTGGAGTCTTATGTAACTCTTTGGATGAGTTATTTAATGGTATTGTACAAAGCGTTAAAAACCCCACAACCATTACTGATCTTGACCAAAAGGTTTTGTATATGAATGAGTATGCCTTAAACATCCTCAATAAAACCTTGGATGATGTGAAGGGTAAACTTTATACTGATTTGACCATTTTTGATGGAAAGGGTGGCCCTGTTGCTGCATTTTTAGAAAATAGAACATCATCCATTAGTTACTATGTTCCAACTAACAGTTATTATAAGAGTAAGGTTACATATCTTGTAGATAGGGCCGGCAATAATATTGGTTATATAATCACTGCTGAAGATGTAACCCAATTAATTGCTGAGCAAGAACGCATTGAGCAAGAACGCGCCATGCTTGATATGGTACTTTCTGCATCACCCGATATTATTTGGTATAAAAATATAGAGGGCGTTTATCTTGCTGTTAACCCGCGTTTTTCAGCTATGCTTGGGCTTACTCCTGAGGAAATACACGGCAGACGTGATGAAGAATTACTTCCTGATGCATTGTATTTAACTAGCAAAGCTAACGACCAAGAATTATTAGCTCAAAAAATGCCTGCATATACTGAGCATAAAATTGCTTTTGCCGATGGGCATGAAGAAATATTAGATATTGTACGCACTCCTATTTTTGGGCCCAATGGTAGTATACGTGGTATTCTTGGGGTGGGACGTGATGTGTCGTTGCGTGTAACTGCTGAGAATGATTTGCGCAAAACCCAGCGAGACCTCATTAAAGCAGTAAATGAGGCCAATGAAGCTAGCAAATCTAAGAGTGAATTTTTAGCGCGTATGAGCCACGAAATTCGCACACCCATGAATGCTATTATTGGCATGACCAATATTACTAAGCGTAAACTTGGGGAAGTTGATTGCTCCAAGGATGACTTGCTCCCCAATGTAATGCAAATTGAGTCATCATCCATGCATTTACTGGGCTTATTAAATGATATTCTTGATATTTCAAAGATTGAGGCTGGTAAAATTGAGCTTAGCGAAGAAAGCTTTGATATATCCAAGCTTGTAGATGATGTATCATCAATTATTGCCCCTCGTTGCGAGAGCAAAAATATTAAGTTTAGCGTTAATATTGATGGCCTTGAGCATAAGCACTTCATTTCTGATGTGTTGCGCTTACGTCAGATACTCATTAATTTATTGGGCAATGCGGTTAAATTTACACCAGAGCTTGGTAGTATTACTTTCCGTCTTGAACAAAAAGAGCGCAAAGACGGTAAAACCTTAGTGTTCTTCTCCGTTGCAGACTCAGGCATAGGCATTGCCCCCGAAAAATTAGAAACCCTGTTTGCACCATTTGAACAAGGCGGTGGGCATATCACTCGCGTTTATGGTGGTACTGGCCTTGGGCTTTCTATTAGCAGAAGTATTGCCATGCTACTTGGTAGCGATATTGAAGTAGTTAGCGAAGAAAATAAGGGTAGTGAATTCTTCTTCTCTCTTTGGTTACTAGAAAATAAAGAGGCAGGCATCACAGAAACAAGTGATGATGCTATGCCAATCATGCCTGGTAAGCGAGTGCTTTTAGTGGATGATGTAGACATTAACCGCATGATTGCCATGGAGTTATTATCGCCCTTTGACTTGATTATTGAGGAGGCTTGCGACGGTACTGAAGCGGTGGAAAAGTTTGCAGCTGCTGAGCCTTTTTACTATGATCTAGTATTTATGGATATACAAATGCCACAAATGAATGGATATGAAGCTTCTAGCGCCATTCGTAGGCTTGAGCGCGAAGATGCTAAGGCAATACCCATTATTGCCATGACTGCCAATGCATTTAAAGATGATATTGATATGGCTTTTGAGAGTGGGATGAATGGCCATGTGGCTAAACCTATTGATATGGAAAAGCTCTTGGATGTGCTTAAGATATACTTAGGCAAAAATCAATAATAGGTGCTTTACTAATATTGCTTGGGGATGGAGGGTGACTTCCATCCCCAAATTTTTATGAGGAATGTTCATGCGTTATTTAATGTTATGCATATGTTATTTGGTATTAGTCAGTTTAGCCTCTGCGCATGAGCTAGGCGGTATTGAAAGGAATAATCTTAAAAGCGAACTGATAAAAGAGCGGGCCAGCTATGACGCATGTATTAAAAAGGCCGAAGATGATGCCAAGGCTCAAGAAAAATGCCGCAAAACCTATGCCTTGCAAAGATTGTTTAGCGTTGAAGAACTTTTTCACTTATATACAGAACACACATTGGATGCTGAGAACATTTATACCGACTTGCACATTGCGGTACAAGGAATTGTACATAGGGTAGGTGAGTCTAGCCTAGGATTTCCTGAAATTGTATTGGCTTTGGATGCATTTGGGCTTACTGGTGTTCGCTGTGAGTTTTCTAAAAATATGGCAGAAGATATTGCGAAATTGCAAGCTGGGGATAAAGTACGCCTTGGAGGTATTAGTAAGGGTTTGTTTGGTGATGATTTTGTGCGCATAACTCATTGTGAGTTTTTAGGCGATGCTAAATAGTCGACCTTTTGAAAGTAGTACTAGTCAGGGCAAAAGCATCTAAGTTGTGCCATCATCGTAACGAAGTTTTTCTATAATAATACGTTCTTACTTGAAGTAGGAAATGTTTTTTGTGTAATAAATTATCAGATTACACAATTATAACCTTTGCAAAAAAATTTTATTGCTTGCTTCGTCGCCCTCGTTCCTTGGGCTTTCTCGTAATTGTTACCTTGACTAAAATTTATGCAAAAAATTAGTGTGTACTCTGTGAAACTTTCACGCGAAGTCACTGCGAGGAGGAGCCCCGCGACGACGCGGCAGTCCAGTATGAAAACGATAGAATGTAAAGGCAGGAAAGGCATTGAAGGCATTAAAGGCAGAAAAGCGTAGCGTATGGATTGCTTCGCTGTGCCCGTAATGACGGGAGGCAGAAAAGCGTAGCGTATGGATTGCTTCGCTGTGCTCGTAATGACTTTGGTTAAATTTATGTAAAAAAATAGCGTGTTATTCTATAAAGCTTTCATTCAAAGTCACTGCAAGTGTCGCTTCGGGAATTCGGTGGTGCTAGTTTTGTCTAAGCACCAAAAAAGGCCTCCCTTGCGGGAGGCCTTTATAATTAAGCTATTTTAACAACTCTTAGAAGCTGTAAACAAAGCTTGCGTTGATGTTGAAGGCATCAGTTGCGGTGTAGTTGTTACCCCAAGTGTCTTCATCAAAGTCAAGCACAAGATAAGCCATATCAACATAGAGTTTTAGGTTATCATAGATTTGGTAATCGGAGCTAAGGCCAAATTCCCAAGCGGAGTCAGTGGTAGTCATATACATACCATTGCCGTTAGAGAAGCCAGCTTCAAAGGTGCGTGCGTCCAATGCAGCGAAAGCAACTGAATCAATATCGCTGCTGTTGGTACCACCAAAGTAGTTCACGCGGAAGGTGTGCTTTAAGTCTTCAACAAAGCTGAAGTCTTTTACGCGTACACCAAGGCCCCAAGTACCGATAAGGCTTGTGCCAAGCACGGCTTCGCGAGCGATGTATGGGTTACCGTTGCCAGCAAATTGAGAGAATTGGTTGTCGCTGTTGCCATTGTTGATAACAGGCATGCGCTCAGAACCGTTGGTTGGGTCATCGTCATCACCGGTGCTGTACCAGCCGTAAAGGCCTGGGGTACCCCAATCCATCTTGTATTCTACAAGTAAGCTACCATAGAAACCTTGACGCTTTAATTCAAAATCATCAACACCAAAGTCTACATAACCAAAGTCAGCAGAACCGTAGTTTAAGTCCCAAGCAATGCGGAATGGGTCAGCAGCAGTAATTTCACCAGTTAAACCTACATGCCAAACGTTACCATAGGCATATAAATCTTCGGTGGGAATAGCTTGTCCTGCCGCTCCGGCAAGGCCAAGAGTTCCAGCAGGTAGCAAGCCGTATAGGGTGGAAGTAAGTCCGCCGCCAGTGCTACCAAGTGTTCCGTCAGGCTCAAGTGCGCCAGTGACAGGATCAGCAGTAAGGTTAGCAAAAGCTGAGCGATAGGCATTTTGACCAACGGCCATGTAAGTTACCCAAGGTGTGATGGCAAAACCATCAAAGGTCATGGGTAGCAATAGACCAAAGGCGTCAGTGTTATCAAGATAGTTTGCTACATAGCCTTCTCTGAAGTCATCACCAGCAAAGTTATCATTGTAAGGACGAGCCCAGAAGAAGGTCATGGCTACGTTGTCGTTAAATTTGTTAGAAACAACGATACCAGCTACGTCTTGAGTAAATACTTGGGAACCGCCGGTGGTGTATGAAGGTAGGCCAAGACCTTGGATACCCATACGTACTTTTACGTCGGTGTTAGGGATAACCCAATCAAGGTAGGCTTGTTTTACTTCAATTGCTACACCATCAGCACCAAGAGCTGCACCGTGATCGGCGTCACCCCAATTTTGGTTACCAATTTCAAAGTATACAGTACCGGAAAGGCTTTCAGAAGCTACGGCGTCTAATTGTAGACGTACACGTTGGCTAGCATTGAAGCTATCGCCACCATTGTAGCCATAAACTGGACGACCATTGCTGGTGTCAGAATAGCCTCTTGCACCATCGCCATATTCAAAGTTCATGATCCATTGACCTTTAGCTTTGAAGTCGATAGCAGAAGCACCGGTTACGCCACAGAACACGAGGCCAGCGGCCAAAAGTAGTGTTGCGAGTTTTTTCATAGTTAATCCTTCCTTTACGCATGAAGCGTGTTGTATTTGTACCTGAATACGGAATAACCCGTGAAAACTTTATAGAATAAAAAAAATACTATGGCAAGTGTTTTGGTAAAAAAATTTTTACCAAATTGTAACTTTTTTTCGTGTATATTTATAAAATTAATTAAATTAGTGCATTAAGGTATGCAGGAAAATATAAAATTTTTGTTTTTATGGAATAAATTTTAAAATATATTACCTTATTAGCTTTGCACACTCAAGCTAAGCACACCATCTTGAACATCCATTATAATATGTTGCCCATCTTGAATGTCTCCATTGATGAGCTTTCTTGCAAGCATGGTTTCCACATGATGCTGAATATATCTTTTAAGCGGCCTTGCTCCATAGATGGGGTCATAGCCAGCCCCAGCCACAAAGTCCTTTGCTTCATCGGTCATATCCAAGTAAATCTTGCGGTGCTCAAGGCGTCCGCGCAAACGTTGCAATTGCAATTCAACTATATGTTTAATCTGCGCAAGGCCTAGCGGAGTAAAGAGCACAGTTTCATCCACACGGTTTAAGAATTCGGGGCGGAAGTGCTTTTTTAACTCTTCAAAAATAATTTTACGCGTAGCTTCAGCTAAATTACCATCTTTATCAATACCTTCCAGCATATGCATGGAGCCAATATTAGAGGTCATTATTACAAGGGTATTTCTAAAGTCCACCGTGCGACCTTGATTATCTGTTAGGCGGCCATCATCTAATAACTGTAAGAGCGTATTAAATACGTCAGGGTGGGCCTTTTCAATTTCATCAAAAAGCACCACAGAGTACGGCCTACGGCGTACAGCCTCAGTTAATTGTCCACCCTCGTCATAGCCTACATAGCCCGGAGGCGCACCAATTAAGCGTGATACGGAGTGCTTTTCCATATACTCACTCATATCAAGGCGCACCATATTATCCTCTGAGTCAAAAAGAGCCTCAGCCAAGGCCTTGCATAGCTCAGTCTTACCTACACCGGTGGGGCCTAAGAATAAAAATGAACCCGCCGGACGCATGGGGTCTGATAAACCTGCCCGTGCGCGTAAAACTGCGTCGGCAACGGCTTTAACCGCATCTTCTTGCCCCACTACGCGCTTGTGCAGCTCATCCCCAAGGCGCAGGAGTTTTTCGCGCTCTGACTCAAGCAAGCGGGTGACAGGAATACCAGTCCATTTGCCAACAATCTCAGCTACATCCTCAGGGCGCACTTCTTGTTTTAAAAGCCTTTGCTTACCCTCGCTACCACTTTCGGCCTCTTGCAAGCGTTTTTCAAGGCCATGCAAAATGGAATATTTTAACTCTGCCGCCTTATTTAAATCATAAGCACGCTCAGCTTGTTCAATGGCTAGGCGGGTTTGCTCAATTTGTTCTTTAATGTCTCTAACTGTGTCGATGGAGCCTTTTTCCATCTCCCATTGCTGGCGCAGTAGGCCTTGATTAATACGCAATTCCGCAAGCTCACCTTCAAGTCTTTGCAAGCGGTCATGGGCGGCGCTATCAGTCTCACGGCGCAAAGCTTCGCGCTCAATTTCAAGCTGCATTACCTTGCGGTTGACCTCATCAAGCTCTGAAGGGAGGGAGTCAATTTCTGTACGAATCATGGCAGCAGCTTCATCAATTAAATCAATAGCTTTATCTGGAAGCTGGCGGTCTGGGATATAACGGTGTGAAAGGGTAACCGCCTCCACAATAGATGAATCACCAATGCGCACGCCGTGGTGTACTTCAAAGCGTTCCTTAAGTCCGCGCAAAATGGATATGGCATCTTCAATGTTTGGTTCCTCCACCATTACTGGTTGGAAACGTCGCTCAAGGGCTGGATCTTTTTCAATATATTTACGGTACTCATCAACGGTGGTAGCACCAACGCAATGCAATTCACCCCTAGCAAGCATGGGCTTTAATAAATTACCTGCATCCATAGCTCCATCAGTCTTACCAGCACCGACAATTGTATGCAATTCATCAATAAATAAGATTATTTGACCTTCTGATTTCTCCACCTCGCTAAGCACAGCTTTAAGCCTTTCTTCAAATTCACCTCTGAATTTTGCCCCTGCCACCAAGGAACCCATATCCAAAGCATAAAGCGATTTGCCCTTCAAGCCCTCCGGCACATCGCCATTAACAATACGAAAAGCAAGACCCTCCACAATAGCAGTTTTGCCAACGCCAGCCTCACCTATAAGTACAGGGTTATTCTTGGTGCGCCGCGATAAAATACGGATAACACGTCTGATTTCTGAATCGCGCCCGATGACAGGATCCATCTTGCCAAGCTTTGCAGCCTCCACAAGGTCGCGCCCGTATTTGCTCAAAGCCTCAAATGTGTCTTCAGGATTGGCACTGGTAACGCGCTTTCCTCCGCGCAATTCCTCCATGGCCATGACAAAACGAGCCTTGGTGATGGAATATTCACGCCACAAATCACCAAGAGGTGATGCCGCAGCTTGATCTGCCAAGGCCGCAAAAAGATGATCTACACTAACATATTCATCCTTCATGCGTTTGGCCTCAGCCTCAGCATCCACCAAAACACGCCCAAGACGCTGCGTAATAACAATCTTTGTGGCATCCATACTGCCACCAGAAACTGCAGGACGCTTGCGCAAGACACCCTCAACAGCCACTATTAATGCCTTAACTTGCACCCCCATATGTTCAAGAATACGGGGTACTATGCCATTTTCTTGCTTGATTAAAGCTAGGACTAGGTGCTCAATATCTGTTTCTTGATGGCCCATGCCCGCAGCAAAGCTTTGAGCCTCGCTAATGGACTCACGGGCTTTTTCTGTAAATT
>CAYJIU010000020.1:0-23952 GCA_964370305.1 uncultured Desulfovibrionaceae bacterium | reverse complement strand
CACGAAGTGGGGTTTGTCATCAAACTGAAAGAGCATATGCTTTTTGTTTGCAATATATTTTGGGAGTCAGAGTTCATGAACTTAAAAAATCGTCATTTTCTTAAATTATTGGATTTTAGCAGTGAGGAAATTTTTTACTTATTGCGTTTAGCCGCATTTTTAAAGATGTCAAAAAAGCAAAAAAATGAAAAAAAATATTTATTAGATAAAAATATTGTGCTGCTTTTTGAAAAAGATTCCACCAGAACACGCTGCGCCTTTGAGGTAGCCGCAAGAGATCAAGGTGCTTTTACAACCTATCTTGGCCCGTCTGGCTCACAAATGGGCAAAAAAGAGTCCATGGCAGATACTGCCAGAGTGCTCTCACGTATGTATGATGGCATTGAATATCGTGGCTATGGGCAAGATATGGTTGAAACTTTGGCAAAATACGCCTCAGTACCAGTATGGAATGGCCTTACCAATGAATATCATCCCACCCAAGTCTTGGCCGATTTACTTACCATGCAGGAGCATTGCGAAAAACCTTTGCAGCAAATGACTTTTGCTTACCTTGGTGATGCGCGCTATAATATGGGAAATTCATTAATGATTGGAGCAGCAAAAATGGGAATGGATTTTCGCTCCATTGCGCCACAAGGCTCACAAACCGATGCGCATATTGTAACTCTGTGTAAGGCCATAGCTAAGGAAACCGGTGCAAAAATAACCGTAACCGATGACGTTGAGGCAGGGGTGCGCGGTTGTGACTTTTTATATACCGATGTGTGGGTAAGTATGGGTGAGCCTGAACATGTGTGGGCTGAGCGCATTGAGCGTTTGCAAAATTATAAAGTTACTCAAGAAACTATTAAACTCACTGGCAATGAAAACTGCAAATTTTTGCATTGTTTACCCGCTTTTCATAATAGAGAAACAGCCATCGGGGAACAGCTATTTCAAAAGTATGGTATTGAAAGTATGGAAGTGGATGATTCTGTGTTTGAATCTAAAGCTAATGTGGCTTTTGATGAGGCCGAAAACAGAGTGCATACCATCAAGGCTGTTATGGTAGCAACCCTAGCGGATAAGGCACCAGAGGTATAGCTATGAATAATAAGCCCACTGTTGTAATCAAATATGGCGGGCATGCCATGGATGACCCCAGTTTACGCGCACCCTTTGCAGAAAGCCTTGTGCAATTAAAAAATCAAGGCATGCACTTTGTGCTTGTGCATGGTGGAGGGCCACAAATTAACAATATGCTTGAGCGTTTACAAATTGAAAGTCGCTTTGAGCAGGGCCTTAGAGTTACATGCGCTAAAACTATGGAAGCCGTAGAAATGGTGCTTTGCGGGCAAGTTAATAAGGCCGTTGTGACCTTGCTACAGCAAGCCGGTGGGCAAGCCGTGGGTATTTGCGGGCAAGACGCAGCCTTGTTTGAAGCTCAAATCTTAAAGCCCGAGCTGGGTTTTGTTGGTCAAGTATGCAAGGTTAATATGGGTATTGTGCAAGCCTTACTTAATGCGGGCTATATACCTGTTATTGCTCCCGTTGCTACTAATATACATGCAAAAAATGATGAGCTCACCGCTTTAAATATTAATGCCGATACCGCAGCCGGAGCTCTAGCCGGAGCTTTGCAAGCTGAGTATTTTGTGCTTGTTTCTGATGTTCCCGGTGTACTTGATGCACAAGGGCAATTGTTGCCGCAGTTAAAACGTGGTGATATCGACGTATTAAAGCAAAATGGCACCATATCCGGTGGGATGATTCCTAAGGTTGACTCTTGTTTGCATGCTCTTGAGTGTGGTTGTAAAAAGGCCTTAATTCTTGATGGGCGAGCTAAGGCCAGCTTGCAACAGTATCTTATGGAGCATAAGCCCTTGGGTACGGTTATTGAAAATTAACTCTTTATAGTTCATATGCTAAAAATTCGTTATATCTTGTTTTATAGTATGCTTTGTTTGTGCTTATTATACAATGCAAGGCCGGCATTTGCCGCCACAAGCTTTGAACCAGCGTTCAAGACCTTAGGCGTGTGGGATAAAGATTCGCAAGTGCGTATGGATTTAAATATATGGTATCCCACGTACAGCCGGCCATCTCCGGCCAATTACGCACCTTGGACGCTCAACGTAGTGCGCTATGGGCGTAGTGCTAAGGGGCGTTTTCCCTTACTCTTGCTCTCTCATGATACAACAGCAACACGCTTTTCTTATCATGAAACAGCCGCAGAGCTTGCTAAAAGCGGTTTTGTGGTAGTGGCACCGGCTCACAAAAATGATAATTTAAATAATATAAGTCATCCCTTTTCTTTGCGCCAGCTTACAGAGCGGGCCACAGAGCTAAGTGCAGCTTTGCACATAGCTCTTACTCATGAAGCCATACGTGAAACAGTTGACCCTGAGCGAGTAGGGGTTTTGGGCTTTGGCACAGGTGCTAGTGTTGCTTTATTGCTTGGTAATGCCAAGCCCACTGGTGATGGGTGGAAAAATTATTGCGCCAATGCCAGCAGTGATGCCTTATATTGTGAACCCGGCGTGCGCGAACGTATTCAGATTATGGTTGATGCCTTGCCCCTCAAGCAAAACTTTCGCATTAAGCAAGTGCAGGCCATAGCAGCCGTAGCTCCAAGCCTTGGCATGCTCTTTGATAAGCAAGCCCTAAGTAGCTTTTCTGCCGAGCTTTTATTGGTGGAGGCAGGGCAGGACAGCGTTAACTTAAAGCCTTGGAATACTGATTTTTTACATGACAATTTTCCTGAAGAATCACAGTTTATGCGTATTGATGGTGTGGATTTGCCAGATTTAATGTCAGCTTGTCCGCCTGTATTGCGCAAAGGGCTTGCGGAAATATGCGGTCAAGCTTCACCCGGCGTGCGTATGGAGGCTCATAAAAAGTTAAATTCTGAACTAATACGCTTTTTTCTTTCTGCCCTTGGGCATGTGCGTAAACCCTAAGAGATGTAGGTTTTTTGATGCAAAGCACTGAACTTTATGGTATTGTTGGAAATCCTCTTGGGCATAGTCTAAGCCCATACTTACATAATTGGGCTTTTAGTGTGCTTCAGCATGCAGGTATTTTTAATGCGTGGCCCATTGAGGCTACGCAATTACAAAGCTTTATTTCCGCAATGCGAACCTTGCGCATTTGTGGATGCTGTGTAACTATACCTTATAAAGAAAGTATTATTGAATTTTTAGATCAAATAAGCCCAAGGGCAAAGAGTATCGGTGCTGTGAATACGCTTTATTGGCAAGGGGATATGCTTTGCGGTGAAAATACAGACGTAGATGGTTTTAAATTGCCATTGCTTAAGCGGGCAAAGCCCAAGATGGCCTTGGTGCTTGGCACTGGTGGTGCTGCACGAGCTGTGCTTATGGGCCTTAAAGAATTGGGCGTGGCAGAAATTTATGTAAGTGGGCGTAGCGAGCAAAAAACATTGAGTTTAACCCATGATTTTGATGTGCAGGCCGTGGCTTGGGCTGAACGTGAAAATTTAGATGCCGAGTGGGTCATAAATACCACTCCCCTTGGTATGCAGGGTGAATATCAAGAGCAAAGCCCTTATAATTTTGGCCCAAAATCGCAAGATTATTTAGCTTATGATTTGGTGTATAATCCCTTAAAAACAAGGTTTTTACACGAAGCTGGTTTAGCAGGGTACAGCACCCAAGACGGGCTTGATATGTTTGTGGGGCAAGCTTTAAGTCAAATGCAGCTTTGGATGGGGAAATGCGTTGACGCCCATGCTGCACGAGAAATTTTATTAAAGTATCAAAAATAACTGGTTGGTGCTGAAAGACATGGTAAGCATTTGAAACGAATCACTTTAATTGAGAAAAGACTTTGCATCAAACTATTGTACTGTTTTTTGAAACCTTTGCGGAAGTCTTTTTAGCCTTGACTAGCTAAATGTTTTTTATTTTGTGCCGATATGAAGAGCTATGATAATACTTAATACTAATAGGAGCGGTTTTTATGAAGCTGAATTTGATTAAAAAAATGCTATTGTACATCTTAGGCCCGTCAGTACTGGGACTTATTGTTTTGGCATGTGTTGCTGGTTATCTTGCTAGGACTGATTTTACTAAGTCCAATGACGATCAATTAATGGCACTTGCCAAGGTGCAAGCCAGCGAGCTTAATAATATTATGAGCTTTATGCAGGCTCTTGCTAAGTCCACATCAGAAGCCCCCATTGTAACAAGCTTTGCACAGTTGCAAGTTACGGCTCCCGGTTCTCCAGAATATTTAGCCGAACAAGCCAAAGTTAATGAGTATTTTAAGCTTGCTTCAGGTGCTTATCCTAATGTTTCTAGTGTATTTATGGCTAATACCAAGGGTGTTGTAACTTCACATACAAATCAGACGTTAATAAATTTTGATGCCTCTGCTTATAAAGTGATTATGGCCGCTCTTGCAGGAAAGCCTACCGTTGAAGCACGATACTCTGAAACTACGAAGCACTACACAGCCTTTATTGCACATCCCATTTTAGACAGCGGGCAGATAAATGGTGTGCTTGTATTTTTGATAGATTTAGTTGCTTTACATGATGTTACTACGGGCGCGCTTTCTCTAACTCCCAATATGCGCTCCTATGTCTATGATGAAAATATCAATATTATCATGGACAATGAAGCAGAGTATATTGGCACCAATGATAAAGAGCTTGCGCATATCCCTGCGATGATTGCTGAAAAATACGGCAAATCTGATTTTGTGTTTGAAGGTTTACACTCTGTTGGACATTTTGCCATAGTTCCATCGGTGGGCTGGTATGTGTTTATTGACACACCTTATGATGAATTTCATCAAGCCACAAATGAGCTTGTGCGCGATATTGTGCTTATTGCAGTTTTAATTACTATTGTGATTAGTATTATTATTACTGTTGTGGCAAGGGGCATTGCTACGCCGCTCAAGCATGGCGCGGATATTGCTACTTATGTGAGTGAAGGTAATCTTGAACTCACCGCCGAGCATGAAGCAATTTTTGCTGCTGCTAGCAAGCGTGGGGATGAAATTGGCGAGCTTTCCACAGGTTTACGTACAATGATTCTTGAGCTTGCCGAAATAGTACAAAAAGCTGATAAGGCTACCGCAGACGCTAATGTTGCTCTTGCTGATGCAGAAGCTGCCCAGAAAGCTGCCCAAGAAGCTGCTGAAAAAGCTACCCTTGCGCGCCGTGAAGGACTTTTGGATGCCGCAAGACAGCTTGAAAGTGTTGTGCATGTGGTTGCCTCTGCTTCGGAAGAGCTTTCTTCCCAAATTGAGGCTTCATCCATTAGCGTTCAAGATCAGGCCGGACGTATTGCGCAAACTGCAGCCGGCATGGAAGAAATGAATAGTACTATTATTGACGTAACAAAGAACTCTGCCGATAGTGCAGACATTGCTAACACCACCAGAGAAAAGGCCACCGATGGTGCAGAAGTTACTCAAAAGTGCAAGGATGCTATTACTCGTGTGCGTGAAGATTCTTTGGTTTTGCGCACTAATATGAACGCCTTAGCTGAGCATGCTCAATCTATTAACACAGTTATGGGCGTAATTTCTGATATTGCAGATCAAACTAACTTGCTTGCACTTAATGCTGCCATTGAGGCCGCTCGTGCTGGTGAAGCGGGGCGCGGTTTTGCTGTTGTTGCTGATGAGGTGCGCAAATTGGCAGAAAAAACCATCACTTCAACCACCGATGTAGCCAATGCCATAGCAGCCATTCAACATAGTACAGAGGAAAATGTTAAACAAGTGGATGTGGCGGTTAAAGGTATTGAAAATGCAACAGAACTTGCTAATCAAAGCGGGGTGGCCTTGCAAGAAATCCTTGAGATGGCAGAGATGAGTGCTAGCGGTGTGCGCAATATTGCCACAGCCAGTGAGGAACAATCTGCCACCATGGATGAAATGACTTCCTCCATTGAGCTTATTAATAAAATTGCTGATGAAACTCGTCACGCCATGGAAGAGGCAGCCAGTGCTGTGGTGGAATTATCTAACCAAGCACAGGAACTTACTAATATTGTGGATAATTTAAAAAATAGTTAAATAACATAAAGAGCACCTTCACTGTTTTGAGGTAACAAAGACCAGTAATGGTGTGTAAAAAATAAAAAACCTTGTATGCCAATGGCATACAAGGTTTTTTTCAGAGTGCTGACAAAGTCAGCACGACCGATAAATCAAGAGCAGGCGGAGCTTTGCTTCGCCGTGAAGCGATTGATTTTCGTGTCTTTCCGCTTGGCAGCTTTGCTGACAATAGCGGCGCAAAACCCGCGAAGTGGGGTTTGTCATCAAACTGAAAAGCCTTGTATGCCAATGGTATACAAGGCTTTTTTGTTTATGCATATTTTCTCTTGCCTTTTGGTATAAAGGAATTACCTTAGTCGCATATGAAAAAACAAAGTATATATATTGAAGGCGCAAGGCAGCATAATCTTAAAAATATTAGTCTTAAAATCCCTCGTGATGAACTGGTGGTGATTTGTGGGCCTTCTGGCTCTGGCAAGTCTACCCTAGCGTTTGATATTGTCTATGCTGAAGGGCAACGCCGTTATGTGGAATCACTTTCGGCCTATGCACGGCAATTTCTACCACAGATGAATAAACCTGCCGTTGATAAGATTGAAGGTTTATCTCCAGCCATTTCTTTAGAGCAGCAATCGTCAGCCAGAAACCCACGCTCCACAGTGGGCACTGTAACTGAAATATATGACTTTTTGCGGGTATTTTTTGCCCGCCTTGGGCGTATGTATTGCCCTGAGTGTGGTGAAGCTATTGAAGCACGCGCCGCCGATGAAATTATCGAAGATATTTTATCTCTACCTCAAGGCACAAAGTTTATGCTTTTGTCACCCTTGGTAGAGCATCAAAAAGGCACCCATGTTGAGCGATTTAAAAAATTAAAAGCTGAAGGTTTTGTGAGGGTTAGGGTCAATGGTGATATATATACCATTGATGATGTGCCAAGCCTTGATAAAAACAAAAAACATAATATTGAGCTTATTGTGGATCGCCTTGTGCAAAAAGATGGTTTAAGGGGGCGGCTTGCCGACTCAGTGGAGCTGGCTTTACGTTATGGCGAAGGCCGTCTTATTGTACACATTCTTGGTGATGAAAAAAATCAAGCTAAGGATATTATTCACGCTACAGCCTCAGTATGTACGCGCTGCCGTATTAGTTTTCCTGCGCCAAGTCCCCAGCTTTTTTCATTTAATAGTCCACAAGGGGCTTGCCCGCGTTGCGTAGGCTTAGGTACTGTTGACTATTTTGAACCATTACTCATTGCCCCCAATAAGGGCTTAAGCCTTGAGATGGGTGCCCTTTTGCCTTGGGCTCATGCAAGGCATTTTTCTAATTATATTCCTGCCTTGGAAGGCCTTGGTAAACGCTTTAAGTTTAAGCTTTCAACGCCACTTGCCAATTTTAGTCAAGAAGCTTTGCAAGCTCTTTTTTATGGTGAAGATGAAAAGGGCAAGCCTGCCCAAAGCTCCCAAGGCTTGCGGCGCAATTGGATGGGGGGCAATGTGGCCATAGATGCTAAGGGTGATTATAACAGCTTTGAATTTGCCTCCAATAATAATAGTCAAGGCGATGTGCCCATTGGCCCCAAACGCTGGACTGGCGTTATCCCCTTATTAGAAAAGGGCATGCAGTATGGTGATGCATGGCGTGAAACTCTCTCTCGTTTTCGTCAATCCACTCACTGTCCTGATTGCGGGGGAGCACGTCTGCGCCCCGAAGCCCTTGCTGTGCGCGTAAATGACATCAATATCCAAAAATTTTGCGACCTTTCAGTAGAAAAATCCCTTGCATGGCTACAAGAACAAAGCTTTAGCGGCCGCCACGCGCTCATTGCAGAGCCGCTACTTAAAGAGTTGACCCATCGTCTAACCTTTATGCGTGACGTGGGCTTAGAATACATTTCCCTTGGGCGGGCTATGTCCACCCTTTCTGGCGGCGAAGCTCAGCGCATTAGACTTGCTTCGCAATTGGGCTCTGGCTTGGTGGGTGTTACCTATGTGCTTGATGAACCGTCTATCGGCCTGCATCCGCGTGATAATGCACGTTTAATTAGTACCTTGCGTTCATTGCAGCAAAGGGGAAATACCGTACTTGTGGTGGAGCATGATGAGGCCACCATTTGCGAAGCCGATACAGTTATTGAGCTTGGGCCTGGCTCCGGTGCCCTTGGGGGTGATTTAGTTTATTTAGGCTCCGTAGATAAGCTTATGAAAAAAGCATCCACCTTGACGGCTAAATATTTACGCGGTGATATGTACATCCCCCTACCGGAAGAAAGGCGCGAAGGCAGTGCGGAGCTTGTATTAAAAGGTGTAAATACCAATAATTTGCGCAATATTGATTGCCATATTCCCTTGGGTGTACTCACTTGTGTAACTGGTGTTTCTGGTTCTGGCAAAAGCTCGCTGGTGGTGGATACTTTGTATAAACATTTGGCCCTTGCCCGTGGTATACGCGTGGATCAGCCAGGAATTATAGCCAACATGCATGGGCACGAAGGCATTGAGCGTATTGTGGCCATTGACCAAAGTGCCATTGGGCGTACCCCGCGCTCAAACCCAGCCACCTATACTAAGGTCTTTGACGAGATACGTAATATTTTTGCCACCACTCCCGATGCGCGCAAGCGTGGCTATACCGCCAGCCGCTTTAGTTTTAATGTAAAAGGCGGGCGTTGTGAGGCATGCAATGGCGACGGACAAATTAGAGTGGAGATGCACTTTTTACCCGATGTATACGTCACTTGCGATATTTGTAAGGGTAAACGCTATAATCATGAAACGCTAGAAGTGCGTTATAAAGGGCTAAATATTGCCGAAGTGTTAGACTTATCCGTAGCTAAAGCCAAGAACTTTTTTGAAAATTATCCAGTACTGGCTCGGCGGTTAGCAGTGCTTGAGGATGTGGGGCTTGATTACTTACGCTTGGGTCAACCTGCCACAACTCTTTCTGGCGGTGAAGCTCAGCGTATTAAAATTTCGCGTGAGCTTGGTAAAAAGTCCTTGCCTGGTACCATGTATATTCTTGACGAACCCACCACCGGCCTACATATGCACGAAGTTGGTAAGCTTATACAGGTATTGCATAAATTGGTAGATAGAGGGGCTAGCGTGGTTGTGATTGAACATAATACCGATGTGATTTTGAGCTCAGACCATGTGCTAGACCTAGGCCCAGGTGGCGGTGAAAATGGTGGGATTATAGTATCTCAGGGCACACCGGAAGCCATTGTGGCTGATCCTAAGTCTGTTACTGGTAAATTCTTAATGGAAGAAAGACGCCATAGACGTAAGAAGGCTTAGGTTTTATGGCACGTTATTTTAATTTAAAAAGATTTATTAGTGCTATTATAATAAAATATAAGTTTTTTGCACGGCCTTACGGCCCTATATGCTGCTTTTGGTGCAATAAAGATTTTAAAAATTAGGCTTTTATACTTGAATTTTCAATTACACAGCTTCAAAACCACATAAACGCAAAAGCTCAAGCATTTTACTATGCACTTCGGCATCCGCTCTTTCATCCAAACCAAGCACAGCGGCGGAGGTTAAACGGCTTGCAAGTAGTGTGGTGCAAGGTGGGATGGCTATACAATCCTTGGGCAAGCCATCCATGCTTAAGTTTGTCAGTACGTCCTTATCTTCTTCCGTAGCTCTATTTAAGACTAAAACTTGCTTATCTAGGCCCATATCCATGGCCATTTGCCCCACTTGGGCGGCAATGTTTAAGGAGTGTCTGCTTGGCTCAGCTACGATAAGAAGGCAATCAACCGAGGCCACCGTGCCGCGGCCCAAGTGTTCAACCCCTGCTTCTAAATCTACCAGCACCCACTCTTTACGCTCAAGCACTAGATGGGCTAAAAGTGCCTTGAGTAAGGCATTGGCCTCACACGCGCAACCGCCGCCGGCATGATGTAAACCACCCATAAGTAAAAGATTTTTTTTGCCATGCTTGCTAGCTTGCTGGCATTTACCCACCACAGGCAAGGGCACACAGAGGCTTTCTGGCAAGTCATCCACCTTGGGGGTTAGGGAGAGTAAAGAATTATTACCAGCCGTGGTGCGCTCGTGTAAAAGCTCCTTTTGTGCCGCTAAAGGTGGGGGTAGCTCTGCATCACTAAGCCCGCAGGCTTGACCCAAGGATGTGGCTGTATCTGCATCAATTAACCAGACATCTTGTCCGCAAAGGGCTAAGCTATTTCCTAGTCTTGCGGTAAGCGTGGTCTTGCCTACACCACCCTTTCCGGCTATGGCAATTTTCATATTTAATTCCTTTGGGTGAGTTTAGCTGGAGAAGCACATTTTGTGAGTAAAATACTTTTGGCATAACATTATTTGTAAGTATTACAGATAATGTCCGCATTAGTGTAAATGCATTAAAAAATGTATAAAATATAGAAGAGGGGAAGCGCAACATTTCCCCTCTTCATTTAATAATTGTATTACTTGCTTAATCCTAAGGCTACACGCTTAGAAGATATTCTGGCATCAATCATTTCAGCAGCTTTTACTGCATCTGCTTCAACGCCAAAGCTTGCACCCACAACGCCCTCAAGGCCGGCTACGGCTAATTGAGTCACCATAGGCGAACCTAAAATATGCGGCGGATGTCCGATGTGAGTAAAGACGCCACTGGCTACGGCATAAAGACCAATAGCAACGGCTTTTTCTGAGTACCATTCAGGGGCAGAGGCCGCCACTGGCAAATCAGAAATGTCCACACCAAGCTCATTGGCAAGTAATGCGCAAAGTTGCAAGACGCGGGAGTTATCCACACAGCTACCCATATGCAATACTGGTGGAATTTTAAGCGCGTTGCAAACAGCCTTTAGCCCTGGGCCGGCCATATCTGCGCCTTCTGGCATGAGTAATCCGGCTTTGCCGGCAGCTGTGGTTACGCAGCCAGTTACAAGTACGAGGATGTCGCGCTTAATAAGCTCTTTCATGAGGCCCACATTGAGCGAATCATGCTTAATTCTTGGGTTATTACAGCCAACTACAGCTACAGCACCACGGATGGAGCCAGCTTTAATGGCATCAAGTAGAGGGGCAGGGGTGCCACCAAGTGCTTGCAATATGGCCTCATTGGAGAAACCAGTCATAATATCAATGGGCTTTCCGGGGATATTGACTCGTTTTGGGTCACGTTTAGCAAAGCCTTCAACGGCACTGCGTACAATGGCTTTGCCTTGTTCCAAGGCTTTCTTGGGCTCAATATTATAGTGATCAGCACCTGTAAAGCGGGCTTTGGCGGCAGTATCAATAAAGCGTGTATGATAACAAGAGGCAATGTTCACTAAGGATGGCATAATACATTGATAATCAACTACAATGGCTTCAACAGCACCGGTAATCAAGGCTAGCTCAGTCATGAGGTGGTTGCCAGCCATGGGGATGCCCTGACGCATGAGTAGTTCATTGCCTGTACAGCAAAGGCCAGCCACGTTAATGCCGCCACTGGCACCATTTTGCTTAGCAAGGGCCACTAGCTCTGGGTCTTTGGATGCTGCCAATATAACCTCTGATACTACTGGATTATGCCCATGTACAAGTATATTGACGCAATCTTCTTTTAGTACCGCTAAGTTGGCTTGGGAAGCTCTTGGGCTAGGGGTGCCAAAGAGGATGTCGGAAAGCTCTGTACCAATCATGGAGCCTGACCAACCATCGGCTAGGGCACAACGGGCAGCGTGTAATAAAATATTTACGGCATCATTATCAACGCCCATGTGGGTGCGATGCATCATTTCTGCAATTTCACGGTCAACGCCACGGGGGGTAATATTTAATTTGTTCCAAAGTTCACGACGCTTTTCTGGCACACGGCTTAAAAAGTTTACTTCTTTGCGGCGGCTACCAAAGTCAGTAAAGAGTAGCTCAGCAAGTTCTTTGGCAACGTCAAGTGGGTCTTTATTCTCAACGCTTATGCCAAGCTCAGCGGCAATGCGTAACAATTTTGCTTCATCCTTAATACTGTAATCAGCAACTTCCTTATGGGCTACTGCATCAAGAACTTCAATCAAATCACGTCCATGGTCAGAGTGACTGGCAGAACCACCGGCTACAAAACGAGCAAAGTTACGGGCAACGATGATGTCGGCATTGGCACCACATACGCCAAGAGCTCTTTTGCCCTTACCGTCTTCGCTGTGTACCACACGACATGGCCCCATACTACAGTTCTTACAAGTGGTACCAAGTTCACAGAATTTACAGGTGGGTTGTTGTTGCTCAAAGCGATCCCAAACTGTTTCAATGTTTTCTGCGCGTGCCTTCTCAAGCATGGCGGCTGCATCTTCCCATATGGTGCAATCGGCAATGCTCTTAGGTGCTTTTTTTTGTTCAGACATGATATTCTCCTTTTATATATTTCAATTCTTTTTTGCTTTCATTACTTTTGCATATACATAATCACCGGCTTTAATATCGTTTATGGCTGTAAGTGGTACTTCTGCTCTGGCCATATTTTTATGCCCACCGGCTGAGCCATCTTCGCCAAAGTTCTTGGACGCAAAGGCCCCCATATCTCTACTGCCATCACCTCTAAAAATGATAACCAAGGTTTCGTCATAAACTCCACTTACAGCTACCCAACGCAAACCATATACTCGAGTGAAGAAATCGGCAATGGCCACTAATAAATCAGGGGATTTAACTTCCCCAATATGAGCATGGGCGCCGTTGCGGCATGTTTGTAATGAGCGAAAAGCACGACTAAATAGCGGTAACCATGGCATTAAATACTCGCTTCGTAAGATGCGGCGTAGTAAATTTAAATCTGCTAAATGTAAAAGACGTTGATATACTTGGAAATCAATGGCAATGCCGCCGCGCTCAAACGCGCCAGTGTCGGCTCGTATTCCATAGAGCAGGGCGGTGGCAAGTAATTTCCCCGGACGTATGCCAAGAATTTTCATATAGCGTGATATCATGGTACATGTAGCCCCTATTGTGGGGTCAATATCAACAAAATCTGCGTCATATGTTAATTCAGGTGGTGGAGGATGATGGTCAATGATTACGGAGAACTCAATATCTTGAAATGCTGGATTATGGCTTGGCTGTGAGTCTACAATGGCAAAGCGGTCAAATTTTTTTTTCATGCTTTCATCCCACGTCTTGAGTGGTATGCGTAAATAACGAAGCATGGCAAGATTATCTGGCCTTGTTACTTGATTGATACTTGCTATGGTAACTTCACCCACTTTATGGCTTAAAATGCGCTTTAGCCCCATGGCTGCCCCTAAAGCGTCAGGGTCTGCAACTACAAGTATACACCATGATTCACTCTTACACAAATTGCTACGCCATTGTGCTATGCGTGAATTGCCTTTGCTTGGACTTTCCTTTTTATTCATAAACATGTTCCAAAAGCTTTGCCAATACGGGATATGATTGCTCAATGCCCAGCCAATTAAAAATCTCCAACATATGGCAAGTGGTGCGTGGCAATCGTTTTACAAGATTTTGTGCGATTTGATGTTCTTCTGGTGAAAAGCACTGTAATGGGAGGTGCTCATCTTTTTTACCAGGAGCACTCCAATGCACAAGACCCACGTAGTCAAGGATATTACTTTGTAAAATTATTTCTGCCTGCCGAAAGCCTATCATATGACCCACGTCAAGGCAAATGCCAAAAGGCATAAACTGTGGGCTAAAGAGTTGTGGGTCAAGGTTGGCTAAGGGGGCATGGTTGATATTTTCTAAAAGTAAAGGAATTTGCGTGTTATTATACCATGTTTTGGCAAAATTATATAAAAGTTGCGTTTGTGTTTTGGGGTCTTGTGTGCCAGTGGGGGGGTGGAGTACGGCAAAGTTTGGCTTAAGATAAAGTGCTTTTTGCGCCACCATGAATGTTAGTTCGGCGGCTTTGTGGGCATCTTCCCAAGGTAAGTCCACTGGCAAATGAATATGCCAGCGCAAGGGTAAGCTTGCTAAACTTAAAGGTAAATCTTCATCAGTATAAGCCAGTGAGCCTTTTAGCTCAAAAAAACACAAACCAACTTCTTGTACTTTAGTGGCAAGAAAATTGGTATTGGCGATAATAGTATCGGGCAAGACACAAGAAGGTGCAGCTATGGGCAATATTGACATAAATTATAAACTTTGCATTTTGATTTCTTTGATGGGATTGCGCTGCAATAGGGCATAACCACCTCGTAAAATACGATAAATAAACCACAATAAAACTAATATAACGCATGCAAGCATACCAAATATATATTGAAGGGCTAAGCGTATACTTGGATCAGCCCAGAGTTCAGTAAAGCTTTCAATTTGTGAAGTGTCAGGTAAAACTACGCCCGTGGCCCCAAGCATGAAAATTCCACTAATAACAATAATGCAAATGAGTAAAAATGATATGTAAAGAGTGCGGAAAATCCATGTGCAATGCTGTTCAACAATACTTGCACATTCTTTATTGGCTACATAACGCGAAATAAAGGCTCCCACAAGGGCGATGAAAAAAGTCACCCCCACAATTAAGCTTAGCATGGATAGCGCGTAGTAGATGAGCAGGGTTGTATCGCTGGTGGCAGCGGACTTTCCCCCAAGAGACTTTGGCATAGATACCCCTAGATTAGTATTGTTTTAGCTTGTTAAGCATACTGTGAAATGAGCTTCTTGTAAAGATGGATTGCTTCGTCGCTACTCCCCTTGCAATGACGTTGGTTGAGATTTATATATAAAATAAGCATGTTACTCTGTAAAATGTCCAATCAAAGTCATTGCGAGGAGAGTAGCGACGAAGCAATCCATGCCTTTTAAGCAATTGAACGAAGGGCTTGCAAAATACAAATCCTAGATGCGTTTGCATTGCTTGCACGGCCTTACGAAGTATGATGTAAATGTAGTACCTAAAATATCAACCTCCAAGCTTGGCAGCTCTGCTGACAATAGCGGCGCAAAACCCACGAAGTGGGGTTTGTTATAAACCCTAAAGTTTGACAAAACTTTGTCGATAGTTATATTGATAAGCACAAACCTTATATAAAAAATGGATTTTATATGAACGTTGAAGGAATTTTTACCACTAGGGTTGAAAGCACACCCAACTATAATCCCGCTGTGGATACTTTTGCCCCAAGCAATGATAGCATGGGACAAAGGGGCAATGGTGGCAAAAATACTACAGATACGTTGACCCTAAGCCCTGAGGCTCAAGCTCAAGTGCGTGAGTTGCAACAACGTGATAGTGAGGTACGCGCGCATGAGCAGGCTCACGTGTCTGCCGGTGGGCAGTACGTGCGTGGAGGTATAAATTATACCTATACCCGTGGGCCAGATAATAAACAATATGCCACCGGTGGCTCGGTTTCACTTGATACAAGCCCTGTGGCTGGAGATCCAGAAGCCACCATAGAAAAGGCGCGTATATTGCGTAGTGCTGCCCTAGCTCCGGGCAATCCTTCTGCCCAAGACCAAAGTGTTGCCGCAGCGGCCTCAAGTATGGAAGCTGAGGCTCGCATTGAAAAAACCCAGGAACAAGCGCGCGACCAAGCACAAGGGCAAAAAAACATACCCAGCGTGGAACAAAATAACTTTGTAGCCAGCTTTGCCAATGTGGCCGAAGGGCGGATTGCGCAAAATACCATGCCCCAAAACGCAGTAAATAATACTACTTTTACCACCAACCACGCGATACTAAGCCTTACAGATGTACGCAGTGTGCGCAGTCATACCAATAACATGGATGCTGCCCTTGCGGCCTATAAAACACAGCAAAGAAGTGCCTTTGTACCATCTGCTCTTGCCCCATGGGGTACAGGCATAAGCCTACAAGTTTAAGCACATTTTATGGCTTACCCCACCATCTCTATTATAATGAATTGTTATAATAATGCCCATGTCTTACATGAGGCATTGCATAGTGTGTACGCTCAAACATTTACTGATTGGGAGATTATTTTTTGGGATGATATGTCCGATGACGCAAGTCTACATCTAGCCCAAAATTTTAATGCACAAGATGCTAGGTTGCGTTGTTTTCAGGGGCTTGAACGTGTATCTCTTGGGCATGCGCGCAATGAAGCATTGGCCAAAGCAAGGGGTGAATTTATTGCTTTTTTGGATTGCGATGATGTGTGGTTGCCCACCAAGCTTGAAAAGCAAATTAAGCTCATGCGTGAAAATGCCCATGTGGGCTTGGTGTGTACCGATGCAGAAAATTTTTATGTATATAACGGTGTTTATAAATCCATGGGCCGTATTTTTGATACGGCAAAGGCCCATAGGGGCAGAGTTTTTCGCAAACTTATTTGCGGCCAATGGATAGCTATGTCGTCGGTAATGTTAAGGCGCAGTTGCCTCAACACTCTGCAAGGGGCCCATGCAAGCGGGAAATATTTTGATATTAAACTGAATATATGCGAAGAGGCAGAGCTTTTTTATCGTCTGGCCCACATGTGGGACTTTGACTATGTGGATGAAATGTTGACCAAGCGACGTATTCATCATAAAAATATTACCTTTACCAGATTTGATGAGCTGGCTTTTGAAACTGAGTATATTTTAAATAAGCAATATGAACTCTATGCCGATTTTCGTCAAAATTATGCAGATATGGAAAAAGTATTCCAGCAAAGGGCCGCATTTCAGCGAGCCATTGCCCTTTGGCGTCAAGGACAAAGTGTGGATGCGCGCAAAACTTTGAGGCAATATCCGAGCTTAAAGGCTCATTTATTTTATGTGGCAAGTTTTTTCCCGCCGATATTGTTTCCTCACTTTGCGGGGTTATATTTGAAATTTGCCAAATATATTAATAGATAATACATGTTATGGAAGATACCAATATTATAGACAATAGCTCCAAAATCCCTTGGATTATACATATTGATATGGATGCCTTTTTTGCCTCTGTAGAACAGCTTGATGACGTAAGCTTAAGGGGTAAGCCAGTGGTTGTGGGCGGAGGTGAACGAGGAGTAGTGGCTGCGGCGTCATATGAAGCACGCGCCTTTGGTGTACATTCGGCCATGCCAACGCATATGGTAAAAAAGCTTTGCCCCAAGGCCATATTTGTACGCGGGCGTATGGGGCGATACAAAGAAATGTCTGCCCTAGTTATGCAAGCCTTGGGGCAGTTTTCGCCCATGGTTGAGCCTGCATCCATTGACGAAGCCTATATGGATGGTGCTGGGCTTGAGCGTCTTTTTGGCCCCATTGAGGAGCTTGGGCAAATGATTAAGCAAGCAGTATTTGATGTCACTGGTGGGCTAACTTGCTCTGTGGGTGTGGCACCGGTTAAGTTTTTAGCTAAAATTGCCTCAGATGTGCATAAGCCCAATGGTTTATATATTCTTTACCCTGAGCAAATTCCAAGTTTTTTACAACAATTGCCTGTGGGCAAAATTCCGGGAGTGGGTAAGCAATTTATGAAAGAATTGCGCACCCTAGGTATACGCATGGCCAGTGATGTGCAAAATTTTCCTGCACAGTTTTGGGAACGGCGTTTTGGCAAAGGCGGTGCAATGCTCTATGCGCGTGCATGTGGCAAAGATGCACGTAAGGTTGAGCCAATATCTGCACCAAAGTCTGAAAGTGCAGAAAAAACCCTAGAGCAAAATACATGGGATAAACAAGAATTGCAGAAGTTTTTGCTAGCTCAAGCTGAGCGGGTGGGGGCATCGTTGCGTAAAAAAAATTTGCGTGGACGAGTGGTAACCCTTAAAGTTAAATATGCAGATTTTACACAAATTACACGCAGTCGAACTTTAGAGCGCGCCACCCAAAGCACCCAAAATATTTTTGATATAGCTTGTAATCTATTGGAAATTCTTACACTTGAACAAGGTGTGCGCCTCATTGGGCTTGGTGTTTCTGGTTTTGAGCAAAGGGTGGAGCAGGCTTTATTGCTTGTAGATGATAGTGTTAACGATGAAAAAAACTTAAAATTAGATAGTGCTCTTGATGAGTTGCGCGGTAAATTTGGTAAGGATGCCGTGGTACGCGGACGTTTGTTTAATGATTAAAATTGGGGTAGCTGGTTTGCGGGTGTGTTATTTATAAAAATACCCCGTCATAAGAATCATTCACGCAAGCGGAATCACGTGATAATGGCCTCATGATAGTCTTGCCAAAGTAAAAAGTTTATAGTAAATTTCTCATTCGCTTATTATTGGCATCAAATGCCAGCAGAATATAATAACTTTATTGAGGGAGAAGGCATGAATAAAGATAAAGAATTGAACACCATTTGCGATGGTAATGCTTCGCTTGATGCACAGCCGGAAGAACAAGATTCAGCAATGGAGTTCAATCGTGCGCGCAACAAACTCTCTTTTGAACGACTTGTGGCCATGGGTGCATCCATGGGTATGCGTAACCCGCTCTTTTTGTGTCATGACCATGTAGCCAAGGCTGTTACAAGTATAGAAGGTAAAGACTATCTTAATTTTTCCACATATGATTATCTTGACATAAACGGGCATCCTGAAATTACAGCAGCTGTTGCTAAGGCAGCAGAAAAATATGGCACTTCTGCTGGTGCAAGCCGCCTTGTAGGTGGTGAACGCCCACCTCATATTGAGTTAGAAAAAGCCATAGCTGAGCTCTACGATGTGGAAGACTGTATCGTTTACGTTAGCGGTCACGCGACCAATGTTTCGACTTTGGGTTTTCTTTTTGGCTCTCGTGATTTGATTTTACACGATAACCTTGCACATAATTCCTTACTGCAAGGGGCGCGTTTAGCTGGCTCCACAAGGATTTCTTATGCACACAATGATGCAGATGCCTTAGAAAAAATATTAAAAGAGCGCCGTAATGAGCATCGTCGTGCTGTTATTGTTACTGAAGGGCTTTTTAGCATGGATGGTAACATTCCAGATTTACCTCGTATTATTGAATTAAAAAAGAGATATAACTGTATGCTCTTAGTGGACGAGGCCCACTCCTTAGGCACCCTTGGAGCTACTGGTCGCGGTGCGCGTGAGCATTTTAATATCAACCCTAAAGATGTTGATATGTGGATGAGCACCCTTAGTAAATCCTTGTGTGGTTGTGGTGGCTTTATTGCAGGTAGCAAAAGTCTTATTGAATTCTTAAAATATGGTTCACCTGGTTTTGTGTTTAGTGTGGGTATGTCTCCTGTAGTGGCTGTTGCCTGCAAGACTGCCCTTGATATTATGCTGCGTGAACCTGAGCGCGTACAAAAATTACAGCAAATTAGTAAATATTTCTTAGACTATGCCAAGGGCTTGGGCCTTGATACCGGAGTTGCCCAAGGTTATGCCAATGTGCCAGTTATTGTTGGCGATTCCATGGTAGCAGGATTTATGGCTAATGCTTTGTTTAATAGAGGTATATACGCCATGCCTATTACCTTCCCTGCGGTGAAGGAAGGTACAGCGCGTTTACGTTATTTCCTTTCTGCTGCTCACTCTGAAGAAGATGTGCGCAAAGCCCTTGACGTTACAGTTGATGAAATACCACGCGTTACTAAAATGGTAGAAGAGTGGCGTGAAAACGAAAAGAAAAATCAATCCCAAGATTAAAAACTAAAGGCCGGCGGGATGCAAACTCGCCGGCTTTTTTTATCCGGCCTTTTATCTGTTCATGACCGCTGTGTAATGCATTGCGCAAGGCCTTTAGAGCGTTGAGGACAGGCAATTCAAACAATACGCAAAAATTTCAATAAAAAAAGGGCCCTGCACAATTATTTTTTTAACTTTATTTTTGTGCTTTTGCGGTAAATTTGCATTTGTTTGTAAATTTATTTGTGCAGGACAAGATGCACAAAAATCAATCATTTAATGGCGAAGCAAAGCTCCGCCTATTCTTGATTTTTAGTCGCATTGACTGTCGTCAACGCTCTAAAAGACTCAGCACAATGAATTGTGCAGGAGTCTTAAAAAATATTTTCCCAATATGGAGATAATATGTGTGGTATAGCCGGTTTTTTTCAATTAGATGGGCATAGTTTACCAGAAAATTCGCATGCATGGCTAAAAAATATGACCGATGCCATACACTATCGCGGCCCCGATGGTGAGGGGCAATGGATAGACGGTGCCGTAGCCCTTGGGCATAGGCGGCTTTCTATTATTGACCTGAAAACCGGCGCGCAACCCATGGCTGATGGTAGTGGGCAAATTCACGTAACCTTTAATGGTGAGATTTATAACTTCCCCGCTTTGCGCAAAAATCTTGAAGAAAATGGCTGTGTTTTTAAGACAAACTCAGATACTGAAGTTATACTTTATGCTTGGCAAGAGTGGGGTGAGGCTTGCGTTGAACGCTTTGAGGGTATGTTTGCCTTTGCGCTTTGGGATAGTAGAAAGCGCGTACTTTTTTGTGCAAGGGATCGCTTTGGCAAAAAGCCCTTTTACTATACCATACAACAGGGGCGTTTTATTTTTGCCTCAGAGCTTACAGCCATAACAAAATTTCCAGATCTTACCCTCAGTGTGCGTCCGCAAAACTTGATGCGTTATCTTGCTTATGAATATGTGCCCACACCAGAATGCATTTATACTGAAGTGCAAAAAATACCTCCTTCGCACAGTCTATTGATTGCTGAGGGTAAAGTTAACCTTAGACGCTATTGGGATATGCCAAGCCCCGAAAATATCAACTGTTCCGAAGACGAACTTGCAAAAGAGCTTAGGGGCAAGCTTGATACTGCTGTAAAAAGGCGCATGATTAGCGATGTTCCGCTGGGCGTATTTTTATCCGGCGGGATTGATTCATCAATCATTACGGCACTTATGGCGGATAAGGCAGATAAAATAAAGACGTTTTCCATAGGATTTAAAGAGGCAAGCTTTGATGAGTCTGAGTATGCTCGCATTGTAGCCAAGTATTATAATACAGACCATACTGAGCACATTTTATCATCAGATTATTGTGCAGAGATTTTACCAGATATTATCAGCAGGCTTGATGAACCTATGGCTGATGCATCTGTTGCCCCCACTTATCTTTTGTCTGAGCTTACCAGACAGCATGTCACAGTAGCCCTTGGTGGTGATGGATCCGATGAACTTTTTGCAGGATATGAGCACTTTATTGGTTTAAAAATTGCTGAGCATTATAATAATTGGCCTGCGTGGCTACGAAAAAGCATTGAGTCCATTTCTGCACGCATACCTTCATCTTCAAACTATGTTAATTTTAATAGTGCCTTAAGTACATTTTTTCAAGGGGCATACGCACCACCTTGGCAGCGTGTACAATCACTACTCACAGCTTTTACCCCTGAAATGCAAGAGCATATCTGGAATGAAAGTTTCGCTGGAGAACACAAAGATTTTCTTAAGTTAGAACAACTGTTTGCCCCAACTAAGGAACATTTTTCCCATTGGCAAGGGCCTGTGGGTAATGTGGAAAGGGCATTTTATGTCTATGTGCGTCAATTTCTTGTCGATGATATTTTAACCAAGGTTGATCGTTGCTCCATGCTCAAATCTCTTGAGGTGCGAGCTCCATTTTTAGATACAGAGGTGGCGGAATTTGCGGCACGTATGCCATTAAAGTATAAATTAAAGGGCTTTAAGAGAAAATACATTCTTAAAAAATCTTGTGCAGATCTACTCCCCAAGGAAATTTTAACTCGTAACAAGCGGGGATTTCAAATTCCAGTGGCCGCTTGGTTGCGTGGTTCTTTACGTCCTTTGGTGGAAGAATTACTTGGGGCACATTTTTTGCAAGAACAAAATGTGTTTAGTATCCCATATGTTCGGGAATTGGTTGATACGCACATGAGCGGCAAAAAAGATCTACGCAAGCCCCTTTGGACTTTGCTAGTGCTGCAAATGTGGTGGAGGGCAAATAAGCCAACAATTTTATGATCTTGGATGAGTTGACTTTGTCAAATCGTCTAACCACTGGAGGATAAAATGTTAAAACGTCTTTTATTTACCATGCTTTTAAGCATGGCCTTAGTCGCACCTGCTGCGGCTGAAATTAACGGCCTATATGTTGGAGGTAAGTTTATCTATGGCTACCAAACATCGTGGGGTGGTGGTTTATTTACCACTTCAAAATCCCAAAGTGTGCTTGGTGCAGGTGCCATGATAGGTTATGACTTCTATGCTCAGTCCGATATTCCCGTCCGTACCGAGATTGAGTACGCTTTTCGCGGCAACCTTTACAAAAGTGATGCAGGCCCTGGTTTTACTTCTGATTCATTTTACAACATGCAGACTTTGCTTGTAAATTTCTACTATGATTTTTACAATGAATCTGCTTTCACCCCTTATATAGGTGGAGGTATTGGTGCTGCCTTCCTTAGCGGTGAAACAGATATACAGGCTGGTGGCAGTAGCTATCATGGATCCATGGATGATACTGTATTTGCTTGGAATGTTGGTGGCGGTGTTGGATATGCCATTAATGAGCAAATCACCGCAGACCTTGGTTATCGCTATTTATCTTTAAGTAATAGTAATAAGGAACAGGCTGGCTATAATATTGAAACATCCACCAGCTCACATGAAATTAGCCTTGGTGTGCGTTTCAACTTCTAAAAAACTTTAATGCTATGTAAAAACCCTCTCTTGCTCACGCAAGGGAGGGTTTTTTAGTTGATGTTAGTCAGTATATCAAAGATTTTGCATAATTAATTAAGATTCTTGCACAATTATGCAGGGCATTTAATTTTGATAACTTCCCTTGATGGTATAACTGGCTAAAATATGCCCATCCATCTGTTTGTACAGGTCATTATACAAAAAACCATTTTCCAAATTTAGCATTGTATCTAAGGCATATACATGAATTTCATAAATATGCGGTGCATCAGGTGGAGCCATCCCACCGTAGAATGATGAAAGCTCTTTGCTTTGACTGCCGCCTTGCATGCTCATCCAGCTATTTACACCTTGCACAAAATCTTTGGCTGTTTGGCTTTCATTTTCCATAAGCTCAGTTTTAGTAAGATTAGCAACTGTCCAATGTATCCAAGAAAAACCACCACTTACAGGAAATGCATCCTTGTCTTCTAGCACTATGGCAAAAGACTTTGTGGTAGCGGGGGCATTTTCAATTTTAATGGGTAGAGAGTAGGTTGGCATTCCATGCGCATTAAAATGTTCACCATGTTTTCCATACTTTACATCTATGACACCGTCCACAATTCCAGTACTTGTTACTAGCATTTTGTTTTCCTCCATTTTAGTTGTTTGACATCCACTAAGTAGGCCCATACCGAGTAAGGACAATAAAAGCGGCATTATTACGTTTTTAATTGTCATATTAAACTCCTTTTGTATAAACATTCAAAAGTAGCTTAATACCAAAATGGTAGCTTTGTACATTACCTACTTTTTTGTGGGTAAGAAAAACTTTGTGCATGGGCAATATTTTTTGTTTATGGGATGATATTTTTCTCGCGTAATATATGTTCCATGCCATTGTCGATCATGATATCAATACCTAATTTTTGCATAATAACAAGGGCTTCAATGATTTGTGCGCCCCTGTCTTTTGTTAAAAAATACTCCACTTTCAAAGGATAGCCGTCAAAAGTTTTTTTATCAACAAAACCATATGCTACTAACTCTTTAATGTGCTGGAGTAGCATTTTTTGGTTGATGCCAATAATATCCTTTTCTAACTGCGCTAAAGAAGTATTTCCAAGCCTTAGCCGCCAAAGAATAATTGATTTCCATTTTCCTTTGATCATGTCATGTGTCAATTCCAAGGGGCAGGTATAGTCTGTTCTAATTTTCATGAACGCCTCTATTTTTGTTTTTTATTTGGCAGTATTATGTGTTTTTGTAAATTAAATAACACGACTTTCTGAGTTGAAAAGGCATGGATTGCCACGCTACCTATCCGTAAAAGCTCACTATCGTTCGCTAATGGCTAGGGGCTCGCAATGACCTTCGTTGCATCGAGAGTCATTGCGAGGAGACTCGAGGAACGAGGGGCGACGCGGCAATTCATAAAATTTTAGCCAAAAGACAAACAACTCAGAAAGTCGTATTAAATAACAGAT
>CAYJIU010000019.1:0-24011 GCA_964370305.1 uncultured Desulfovibrionaceae bacterium | reverse complement strand
AAGCCAAAAATGATACTGCAGTCTTTATTGTGGGAAAGTAGGCCGCTGTCAAATTTTTCTTTAAACTCCCTTGCTGATATATGCGCGAGGGAGTTTTTTTGCTAAACCGTATTGCTTAAATAAGATTAATAAAATCTGTACTTGTTTTTTTTATGCCCGTGAGTAATGTTTGGCCATTGCTTAAAAGTGGGGAATATTGGTTAGCTTGATTGGAGTAGTTGGTTGCTTGCGTTTGTAGTACCCCTGCTTGATTGCGATGATTTTGTGCATCGATGCGTTTATTATAATCTTGCCACTTACCTTGCTCTTCCAGTTGTAAAGCGTCCAACTCTCCTCTTTCTGCAAAGTCAAGGTTAGTATCAAGATTACTGCCTATATTTACTTGTGCCCCAGACGCACCTTGCTTTGCCCTTTGTTGGCCTATGAGCAATGAAGTCTCTTGACGTTTGCGGGTGGCAGCTTCATCTGCCGCTTGTTTAGCCCTTTTACCTTCATCTTCTGCGATTTGAGCATTACCCTCAGCTACTTTTGCATTATATTCTGCCATGCTAGCCTGATATTTTGCATGTTCTTGCTGGGCATTTGTTTGTTCCATACCACTTGCAACGCTCATGGCACTACCTGCCAGTGCAGTTACAGCCCCTATAATTGGTATTGCTACAGCCATGTCATAACTCCTTAAAATAAATTGTTTCTGCTGCTCTTGCTCCTAGTCTTTTGAAAAGAGCATGGTGTTTTTTTTCTACAATTGCTGAATATTGTATGATGTTTACTCCACATACTTTGAGGGCATTTTCAGCATGGCGTAGTAAAAATAACGCAGAAAGGCCCTTGCGGTAATCTGGTTTCAAATAAACAGCATCTAAGTTGGCGACACGCCTTTTTCTATGGTGGCATAGTCCGTGACTAAAACTCACATAGCCGCATAGTTCTCCATCTATATTTCTGGCGGTACTAATATGGAGCATACTGCACTGTTCTAATGTTTTGTAATGTTCGATATTTAAATGGTAATCCATAGTGCCGTGTATATTAGATGCGGCCTCATCCCAATGAGCCTGAATAAGTGGCACTACCTCTGGCAGTACATCGTCAAGCTTTTCTATTTGAAATGTAAGCATATTACCCACCCTGTACATCCATATTCATAACAAGTGCGGATATGCTAAATGGCAAAGCCCTATCTTGGGCAAGCCATAGAGTTGAATTTGTCTCTTGACCACCACCGGGTATAAAATCTATATCGCCGCTAAATGGTGCCACTGCTTCACCCCAAACAACAGGTACATAAGGGAAGTCAAAGAGTTCATCCATGCTTGCGCCGTACTTGCCACCCACAGAAGCATGTACCCTAATGCTACATTGCCCTATGCCGCGCCTTTGCCCAAGGGTTGAGCCTGTTTGCAAGTCGCCTTCCACTGGCAGGGGAGATAGAATTGAAGTATAGGGCAAGCCCACATGTACAAGAGTTGCGGCATAGGGAAGAGTAATACTGCCACTTTGTACTTGTAAGTTCTCAATAGGGCTACCATCTGCAAGCACAGATACGGTACATCCCTCAATATGCTCAAGTCCGTTTATGGTCTCACTTGGGTTTTCATTGCTAATACTTAGCCCACTGTCCACAAAAAAGGCTTGGTTTATACCGTCAGACTCTTGCCAGCGCGAGGCCAGTTTTTCTAAATAAAATTTTTCAACTCCATTAATATTGCGCTGCGTCACCAAAAAAATATTATCGCCAGTTGTGCCAGACACCATAACCACAGACCGGATCTTGCCATCGGTCACATGCCTACTCCAACCCCATATATCATGTTCTTTCATGTAGGTTAGCGCAAGCAGTACACCATCATCGCGCACAATCCAGATACTTGAGCTTGGTGTTTGCTGGTATGCCCATTGGCGCAAGCTATGCCCATCAAAAAGGTGAGGGGCCATGATTGATAAGTCATTACCGGAATATCCATCTTTTTCAAGGCTATAAAATAAATCACGCACCCTTGCCCCATGCCTTTGAACGTGCATAACGGAATTGCCAATAATAATAGGGAAGAGGTTAGAACTGCCCCAATAGCTTTGGGCTGTAATGTTTACATTGCTAACGGTAATGGGGGCGCCATCACCACTTGCCTTGTACTCACTGCCACTGGTACCAAGAAGTAAATCACCAAAGCTTGCGGCCCAAGTGATAGAGTCAATATTACCTGATGCAATTAAATATTCTACTGGATCATCTTCTTGTATGGGCCGTGACTTTCTAAAGTTTTCAAAGTCACCCACCCTTGACATATAGAAAGCTTGTGGACTTTGCGGAGTTGCAGCAAGAATCATGCGTTGCTGGTGAAAGGATACCACACCCGGATTGTTACCGCCGTCAAAAGGGTTCCAATCTTCGCGCGGAGTATCGGCAATGTCGGCCTCATAATTATTGTCAGTAAAAGAAAAGTCAGAACCTTGATATGCTGAGCTAACAGTATAAGGGCCCACAGTGCCTTTGGGCACGGCAGAGTCATTACCAAGGGCACCAGTGGTATATTTGCTATATGATCCGGTGGGGTCGTCAAGGGATGTGGGCGTTAGCATTACCCAAAATTTTTGATATGTTGTTTGGGTGCTGGATGTACATTCAATGTTAGCAGGGCCACTACTAGTCCATACTTTTTTTACTATTTTCTTTGTTACCCATACAAAGAGCTTGCCGTCTGCTATAAATGCATTTTGCTCGGGGTCTGCTTTGACTACTAAATTTGAGGTAGTATTATAACTTTCTCCACAAATAAGCCCACTACCCTCTATTCCTATGTTTTGAGTAAGTTGCGCAGAGTAATGAACCAAATCACCGCGCACATCACCAAGCATAATAAATATGTCCTCTGGATTAACAGCCGCATTGCCGGTGGCTACGCCGATAAAGCCAAAATAGCCGGCTTCTTCGCGGTAGATATTGTACTCTGCGGCACCAGCAACGGGAGCCCATTTAATTACTGCTCTGTCACCCACCACCCAATCTGAGGGATGTTTGCCAGAAACACCGCGAAACGGTGATGCTAAAGACTCTTTTCCGTTTTCATCAACGGCTACAACCTTGTAGCGTAAAGTGTAACCATTGGGTTCACCAACAAATGTTACTGTAGGCTTTGCTGGTGCTGCAATGGATGAATTTAGGGAAACTTCTTCAATTGACCATACATAATCGGGAGCGGAGCCAGTGCGCAAAATTTTGTGCAGTGGGTATTTTTTATGGGCCATATAGACAATATCACCTACTTGCGCAAAGGAAATATCTATAAGGTCTGCTGCATCCCATGGTGCCTCTATATTCACATTGGCAACGATGCCTTCGTGATTGGCCACACGCATGGTTTGATGTGTTAGGATTAAGACAAAGTTTTGGTCTTGCTCTACATTGAATGAAAAGGGAAAGAGCACGGCATCATTTTCAATACCGCTACCAAGGTCAGCAAGAAATTTTGTGCCCGGTCTGCGCTCAACATTGCCATGAACAGTGGGCAAAAAGTTTTGCATACATTGCACAGAATTTTTGTAGCGTGACAAATCATATCTTGCAGATAATGAGGGGGAAACTTCGCCACCCGTAAAATTGGTAAGGGCTATGCGCATGTGTGTTCCTTTATTTTTTGAAAATATCGCCAAGTTTGGGCAAGGTTTTTTCTATACTTCTGCCGATTACGTAGCCACCAAGACCAAGTTCTACAATATCCCATAGTTTTAGGTACTCGGCTTCGGATAGCTCCGGTGCGGCATAACCAAACCAGCGGGCCACAATAAGCCCCACAAAGGTTAGCATGGTAATGGGCCGCCAGTTAGCAGCAAGCCAGTGTGAGGATGCGGCCTCGGCTTTGATGATGTCAGCGATGGCAAGCTTAAATGCTGATTCATTTTTAGATAGCTCAAGCATCAGTTCATGCTTAGCCTTTTGTGCAGCCTCAGTATCAGGGAAGATACGGTCAATAATGGGGGCAGCAATGCCGGAGATGGCCGTGGCAATGGTTGTAAACATATTACCCCCCTATAATGTACCAAATATTTCTTGCATTTTTGCTGCAATATCCACTGCTTGCACTTCTTCAACATTAGTTAGGCTATTTATGTATGAGCGAGTGAGCAAACTTGCACGTTTGATCTTATTGTGATGTTGGTTGACTAGACGCATAAGGCGTAGGCATTGGTTGCGTGATAGCTCCACAATATTATCATCAATATCATACACGTCAAAAGCATTACTTGTGGTATCGGTTGTCACGTCAGCCATGACCGCCACCATGCTTGCAAGCGTAGTGGGAAATTTTATGGTATTTAAATCTGCATGATCGTGCAGAACGCCAGCATCATTCATGGTTAGGATGAGCGTGGGCAATTCTGCATATTGTGCCTGCTTGGCTTCTGAAAGTGTGGGTATGCTAGCTAGGTGCAAGCGTTCTTTTTCTGCTTCCCACAAAGCCACATATGGGACTACGTCTTGCTCGTAGTTAGCTTCACCATTGGGTGTTTTACCCTTGAATTCGATGTGTCCAGAATTATTCAACCACTGTATTGCATGTATGTTTTGTGGAGCTTCAAATTCAAATTGCAAGGCTTCACCGTCGACAATTATAATATTATCTGCTGGAATTACAGTAATTTTTGTTTTCATAATATCTCCGTTAGGCTATTTTCATTATGTAGGCCAAGGTATAATAAGGCGGTAGGTTCTGATTATGAGAGTGGGGTAAAGAGTCGCCCTCGTAGCCAGTGTTCCCACCGGCTTGGGTTGTAATGTAGTGAAGGGTGCTTCCACCGTTAATCTTTACTGCACTTCGATTATATGAATGTCTATGCCTTGCTAATTCTTCTATGGTTAAGGTATGGCCTTCGGTAACGGTATCTCCACCTACAAACCCTTGATTTAAACCGTCGCCACCGAAGATGAATTTACCACGCAAGTCTGGTGTGTCGTTGGTGCCATCACATAGTGCCCATTCTTCCATGGCAGATGTTGATCCTGTGGGTATAGGTCGTTTACCATCTGAACCACCGAATGTACCTGAAAAATTTAGTACTACTCCACGAAATACGCCTTCAAATCCTGCCGCTCTATCGGCCTCGATTTTAGCACGATCAGCTTGTGCTGTGGCTGCTACAATTTGAGCTTGCGCGGCTTCAAAGACCTCTTCACTTGCAGTGTCCACGATATGTGCCGTCCTATCGGCTTCGATTTTAGCACGATCAGCTTGTGCTGTGGCTGCGGATATGCTGGCTTGACCCTCCATGTTTATTCTTTCCATCTGTCTTTCAGCCTCTAGCTGTAAATTAGCTATAGTCAGATCGCCAGATATAAGTACTTGTGAAGCGTCGAGTGAGGCTGCGTTTGCTGCTTCTATGGCCGAGCTTGCCGACTGAGCGGCTGAGTTTGCGGATGCTGTGCTTTCCGCTTGGGCTGTAAAAATTTGTTGTAGTAGCTCATCGGCTGTAAAGTTGGAAGTTACACCAATTTTTACACTGCGATTAATGGCTTCTTGCAGTTGTTGTCGTTCAGCTGTGGCTTGGTCTAAAGCTTGTTCAATCACATGCGGGTCAAAGCGGGTTCCAGTGATTAAATCTATCTCTTGGATAAAAGGCATATTGCGCAAAACACTAAGCTTATATCCTGCTGGCAGTGGTTCACCGGCATGCAAATAAGTAATAGTACCACCATTTTCAGAAAGTTCAGCTGTCCAGCCAAGGGCAGGAGTTTCCACTTCTTCTGGGTCAATCACATGTACTAATAATTGTGCAATGTCCCAAACTTTGAAAGTAAATGGGAATTCAGTTGCAAGGTCATTGCCAAGGAAAATGGCTTTGGATGTGTTATTTGTGAGCATAGCTTTCTCCCCTTGTGAGTAACCAAGTGTCTACTTTTTCCTGCTCTTTGCCTTCTCTGGCATTTGCTTGCATGGCATTGGGTATGGCTGCGCGGTACAGTTGTTCAAGTTCCTGAATCTTGGTGGAATTATTTTTGAGTAAGGAAACTGCAATAAGAGCAGCTAATTTTCTAGCAAGCATGTGTGCAAAAAGGTCATCAAAAATAGTTGTATCACTAATGTCTGCCGTATAGGCTAAGAGGGCAGATGCAGTATTGCTTAGGATGATTGGCTTTTTATTTTCGCCATCATACACAATAATAAATCGCCCGCTTTTTGCATCAGCATGATTTGCATAATCTTTCCCATGGGGGTAGATGCGCAAAGCCAGTAACATATCTTCTGGCACGGCATAGGCATAGGCATATTGTTGCGCATATCCTGTGGGTAAATCCACCTTGGCAAGCCAGACCCTGCGCTGTGCAAAGTTCCACGGATAATCGCGCAAGGCCCCACGTCTGGCACTATCCCAATAAAGTTCGCATTGTATGGCTTCGAGGTTTTTTTCATTTTCTGAGGCTATGGTACGCGTACCGACAAAGCCTAAAGCCATGTTCCAGATACTGAGTTTTGAAATCATTCAATAGCTCCTTGCCCTCGAAGTATGTATATTTTGAATTAAGATATACACACTTCGAGGGGCTTGGCTGCGGACTAGCGAGGGTGTTTATCCAACTACAACACCTTTATTTATATATTGTCCGGCTTCATATGGTTCATCTTCAAATCCTGAAATGGCGCAAAAAAGTTTGCCTGCGGTGGGGGTTCCGGTGACGGTTACTTTTAGGCGTAGCCATGGGCTTGTTACAGAGCGAGGTATAAAACGCCAGCCTACGCGTTTGCCCACTACAAAATCTGCCGCAGGCACGGTCAAGGATGCACCGCTTACGTCACTAAATGTGCCATTTTGGCTATCGGCTTGTTGCAGGCTAAGGGCAACAGAGCTTGCACCGGCAAGGTTTTCGGTAAACTTTGTGTTAATGTGAATGGGTTCAGCCTTGCCGGGAATTTGTAGTGAATTTAGGGCAATGGCATCACCAGTTTTTGAGCTAACTGCCCCTTCAAATAAAATAAGATTGCTATCAATAATCATGATGTACTCCCATGCTTAGATATTGGTTTCTGTGGAGATAATGGAGTCGCATTGGCGCAGTGGACGGCCAAAAATCAGCGGCATGCCGTCAGATTTAAATGCTTCACCATATACAAGGTGGATATTGCCAGCGTCGGTGGATTGCAGTTCAATGGCGGCCATGAGTTCTTCATTGGCGTACCAAACAGCTTTTTGGCGCATGACATCGGGCATTTTGTTTTTGGCGGTAATAAATAACTGTTGTAAATCTATAAAACCACTTTGCCCTTTGCGTTTATTGAGGGATGCTACGGGAATATTGGCAATGCGCACACAAGAACGCCAGTCCCTTAATGCAAGGCCAAGGCTCCATTGATAGCGGTTAACAATGGCTTCATAGTGGCGACCTTCTGAGTCTTCAACGGTTTGGATACCAAGGTCTTTGTGTTCAAGGCCGCCATGGCTACCCTTGGGGTAAATACCGTGGATACTACGCTCACCCCAAGAAATAAGCCATGCTGATGTACACTCAGATCCTGTGCCGCCAGCATCAATGACGTTTGGAGCATCCTTAGCCGGATAGCGCAAGGCAAGGCCTTTGAATTCATCTGGATTTATGTCTGAATTGCCATAAAATAAGGTGCGGGCAGCCTTTTGGCGCATGGCCTCGGCAAAGGCAATGCTTTCACCATCAATGAATTTAGCAGCATTTCCAGCATAGAGCTTTGCTTCAGCTTCATCAATCATCATACGACTTTCCATCATGGAGCAAGGTTCTTTAACTTGCGTCCATTGGCTTTTGCTGTAGGGTATGCCTTGGTATAGCCTGCGCCAATAAACTTCGGGTAAGCCGGTGCGGATGCGGGTTAAGTGCCCATCAGATTGATTTGACTCCATAAATTGCACATCATCTAAGATGTCGTTGGTTTCATTCATAAGCTCGATAATGGAGCCGGCTGGTTCACCCATGTGAAAGTCGCGCAATTCTGCCAATGTGGCCACAAGGCCCAAGGATTTTTTAGACATAGAAGTCTCCTTTTTTAATATGTTTATAAGGAATTATATTTACCGTATAAGCGTTCGTGGCGTGGGGCTTCGGTCTTACTTGGGCTACCAAGTATGACTTTATCCTCAGAGTGGGTACGCCCAATGGCCGCTAAAAAGCGGACTACGTGTGGATTATTGCCATATCCTGTTTGCTCTAAGATAGTTAAGAGCTCGCCACTGGGGTCAAATTTTTGCAAACCAGCATTAGCATAGGATATTGTACTTTCAAAGGCAGCGCCGCCAATTTCTTTGTCTTGGCGTACTTCATTTTTCCAAGTATCCACTTGTTTTTTATGGGCTTGTAACTGGCTTAGTTGGTTGCGCTGTGATATTTCAAGTAGCTTTTGCGCACCTTCACCACTTAGCTTTAGCTCTTGGGCTTGAGCGTCAAACAGTTCGCGTTGTTCCTTGCTTAGCTCCATGCCTTCGGGCATGGTTAGCTCATAACTTTCATTAAAATTATCAGATGCTAAGGCTGGTTCTGTGCTTTCCGCGCTTGGAGTAGCGTTTGAAGTGTCTATAGCATTAGACATGTTTTTCCTCCTCATAATCCATAATTAATTGCAAAATACTTTGGGCTGATTGCCCCATCCCTAGCCAGCGTAAAAAAGTCCTCCCCTCTTTTTGTTGCATAAGTAGGCGTACAGCATTGCGCATGTGACGGTCGAAGTCTTGCACTGCGCCATTATGTGCTGTATTGTTTTTTTGTATGGTATTGAAAATATTGCCTTCCATTATGTTGCTCCCCATACATTATGAACAATGGCTCCCATGGGGGAATCACTCTTAAGTTCAGTTTCGCTAAGATTTTTTACTACTTTGCTAACTTCCTGCAGATTTTTTATCCCATGGTTTTGGGCATCTTGTTCAAGCTTGGCTTGTTCTACTGCGCGAGTGGCTTGTTCACGCTCATGGCGTAGTTGGTCGCGCTCATCTTGCGGGCGTAGGATGGATGGGGCAATGCCAAGATAATCAGCATATTCATCCACCGCTTTGTCTGCATCAATGGCATCAGCAATATTTGATTGTAGTGGAGTAATGGTGCTTACAAAGTGCATGAGTTTATCCACAGCAGAGGTTGCAACCATCTTTTGGGCTTGCGCTAAAAGGCTTACAAACTCTATTTTTACATCATAGCCCACTAATTCTTTGGGCATGGGGGGTAGCATATTGCCACGCCACATTAAGTGTGCAGTGCGATTTATTAGCGGGATGAAGAACTCATTGTGTAGGCGATCAAGCACAGGCCCGATGAGAATGAGCTTTTCCTCTTCGCGCACGGCTACTTCTTTGGCTGTGGTTTTGGAGCGATCAGAGTTTAGCAATAGGCGAAAGAGATCATTGTAAAGCCCCTGCTGGATTTGCTTTTGTACCTCTTGCATGGCACTACGCGCGGCTTGAATATCTGGACGAATTTCCATAATGGGCGTTGCTGCTTGCGGGCTTTGTCCGGGGGCAGTCTCAATATAGTTGACTCCACCGGGGGTTAGGTCAAGGCCGATGGATTTTAAGCTTGCAGAAACAGCTGTTGGTGGGTCTACGGCTTTATGAATGGCTTTAAGGGTGGTTATGCCCATTTGCTGTAACATGCGACAATCGGGTAGTACATCCATGGCTGGTGAGCGTCCATATACGTCATTTCCCACCACATCCCAGCGAACACCAAAACCCGGAAATTCTTGAAATCCAGACTCTGATAAGATATGCACATGTCCGCTATTGCTATTATTAACGCCGGAGTGCCCTTCAAGCCAATACACTGATGCAAAGGGCATATGCCTTGCAATGCTTGAATCTTCGTGCTTTGATGTGCGCGGATATATAGCATGAACTACTAGGTAAGCGTCATCAGCCTTAGCCTTATGGCTGCTGATATAGCTTGGTAGGTTTTCTTGGCCAAAACGCATGGCCAGTTGGCGTGCAGTCATTTGAAATCGCCTAAAAACCACATCTACCATTTGCCTGTCATTTGTATCGAGGCAATATTCGCCAGCACAAAATGGGATAAAGCGAAAGCCATGCTCAAAGTCAGCCAGCTCAAGCATAAATCCAGTCCCAAATGTACCAAGTTCACCATAAAGAGTGTGTACTGCATTGTAGAAATTAGACCCATTAAATAGTTTGTTCATGAGCTTGGTTACGTGTGCAAGCCATTCTTTTATATGACTATGTGCTGCTAGTGTAGGGTCTGTAAGGCTTAATTGAAACCAAGGGCGGGTGGGGCTGGTCATACCCCCTTGCAGGCCCGAAGCTAAGGTGCGCATGGCCAAAATACCTGTGGAGTCAACGAGCTTATCATTGAGCAAAGGCATTTTGCGCCATGCATCAGGATTTTTGCCCACATCTCTATAGCGTGTGGGTAAAAAGTGATCTGCCAAATCACGCCAAGCTGGTTCATAACTTTGACGAACTTCTAACAAGCGCGCAAAGCGATGGTTTAGCCAGTGATATTTTTCTTTGTCCTTGGACATAGCTTTACCCTTATTGCCCAAGCAAGGTTTTTTGCTGAGTGCTGTTGGGGCTTTGCATTGGGCTTGTTAAAATGCTGGCACCAATGCCTGCGGCCCTACTTGCTTTATCCTTTTGGGCCTCTCTTGCTGCTGTGGCTGCCTCAGTAACTGGCTTAGCTGTTTGTGGTTTTTCTGGTGCTGTATATACCGGTGTTGGTGGTGCGCTGTATCCTCCTCCAAATCCCATAATAACCTCCTGTGTTGTTTTTGTGTTTTTGCAAACTCTTGTTCGCAGGGGCAATATGCAAAAAAATGCACGTAGCGTAACCCTGAAGGATTTCACAGGTTTTTGTGTTTTATTATGCGTTGTTACGGGGAAGATATAGATATTTTTTGCATAAAAAAAAGCTCATAAAAGCCAGGGCTTCTATGAGCAAAAAGTTTTTATTGTATCGAAAAAAAGTTATAATCCAAAGCTGGAATGAATCATGAATTAGTTATATATTAAGTATAATATGGAATTTGACTGTCTAAAGTATTATATAGTGCATCAAATTTTTATATTAATACATGGAAAATCTTTCCATGGCGTGTATAATAAATACTTAAAAAATGTTATTGCATTATGGCTGCACATTATACCATTTTTCAGTATAAAGCCAGCGGCGCATAACGCGCTCAAGTTCTTTGATAACCAGTGGTTTTGAAAGAAAGTCATTCATTCCACACTCTAAAAACATACTACGTACATCACCTACAGCGTTGGCAGTTAGAGCAATGATTGGTATTAAGCTAAATTTTTCTTCGGGGAGTTGGCGTATGCGCATGGTGGTTTCAACTCCGTCCATTTCTGGCATCATATGATCCATAAAAATCATATCATAATCTTTTTCATTAAGTAAACTAAGGGCTTCTTCACCAGATATGGCGGTATCAACTATGGCCCCATATTCCTCAAGCACACTTTGGGCAATCACCAGATTGATGCTATTATCATCCACCACCAACATACGCACATCTTTAATGACCATACTAAACTGTGTTTCATTGGCTGCATTATCGCTAATGGTGTAATTTGCACCTTCCAGTAATCTTGCCACTACAATGGTAGTAAGTGGTGCATAAGCCACAATTACATTGGGTTTTACATCCTTACTTTCAAAATAATTGCGTGAAATCGCAATAAATTTTGTGTTTGGTGCCATGTCAGGATCAAAGGTTTTAAGGCTAGTGTGTTCAATAAAAACATGAGTGCAGTTGCGCATATCTTCAGGATTGTTGATGATAGTTGCTGTGGCCCCTATATCTTCAAGTTTAGTAAAAAGCGACTGCGCCTTGACTTCACTATTTAACCATACGCCTATGTGCATATTGTCGTAGTTGCCAATGGGCAAGAGGGGGGATGCATCTTCCACTGCTTGTGGCAAGTCAAAGGAGAAGGATGAACCCTTGCCATAAACGCTTTCTACCTTGATGGAGCCGCCCATTTGCTCAACTAATTTCTTGGTAATGGCAAGACCAAGTCCTGTACCTTCAACGTTTCTGTTTTTCTTGGTGTCTAGTTGAGAAAAGTTTTCAAATAGCATGGGTAAATCTTCTTTTTTGATACCGATGCCAGTATCTTCGACTTGCGCCTTAAAAAGAATGGTTTCACCTTGGCCCACGGGTATTGCCCGTAAAGTGAGGCGGATGTGCCCGCTTTGGGTAAATTTAATTGCATTGGTCAAAAGATTAATAAGTATTTGCTTTAATCGTACACTGTCGCCCAACAAAAGCCGCGGGATATCGTGATAATCTTCAATTAAAAAATCAATGGGCTTTTCGCCAATGCGCACGCTGATAAGTGTTACGATATCATTGATAAATGATTCAACATAATATGGCTCTGGCACAATTTCCAGCGCGCCGGATTCAATTTTTGAAAAGTCAAGAATGTCATTAATGATTGTTAAAAGAGATCCAGCTGCATTTTTAATATTTCTAAGGTATTGTAATGTTTCCTGCGGTGGTTTTTGGCGTATAGCAATATCTGCCATGCCAAGGATGGCATTCATGGGGGTGCGTATTTCGTGGCTCATATTAGCAAGAAATGTCCCCTTGGCTTTGTTGGCAAGCTCAGCTGATTCTAGGCGTCGTTGTTCAGTTATATCGGTGTAAAAACCTTCTAGTATATGCGGTGTGCCGTCATGCTTAAACTCCACAACGCGGCTGCGCTCCCAAATCCATTTAACTGTACCATCTTTCATAATTATGCGAAAACTAGTCTCAAGCGGAAGCCCCACATTGAGGGTTTTGCGATTAATTTCTGCAAGAGGCTCCACGTCGTCTGGATGAATCATATCAAAAAATTGTAAAGCATCATTGTTGAGTAGCTCTGTGGAAGTATAACCGGTTAGGGGCAAGCAACCTTCACTAACAAAGGTAAAAGTATAGTCTGGCGGGTCATTTAAACATTGAAAAACCATACCCGGCAAATTGGCCATAAGGTTTTCCATGCGCTTTTTACTAACCTTAAGCTCCTCTAGTGCCTCAAATTTTTCGGCTGCAATGATGGACAAAGCCACAAGGTCTGCCAATGATGAAGCAAAGTTTTGCTCATCAAAAGTCCAAGCCTTGGATGTGTAGAATTGCTCAATACATACAACGCCTGCTAATTTACCATCAATACGGATGGGAGCATCAAGTAAGGAGCAGATATCACTTTCATAATTACCATCAAGGTCGCTAAGTATACTACTTTCTGCGGCGTCATTTATGCAAATAATACGGTCTGAGTTCAGCTGCTTAATGTAATCAGGTCTCTCTTTAAGCGAAAAATCCGTTTGCTTTGAAAACTTATCATCTCGATTGTCATAACAAATAACACTTCTTAGAATCTGTTCTTCATAGTCAATTTGCCAGATACCAACACGAGTTACATGCAAGGCATGACTACCCTCCTTGGTAATATAGCGGGCCGCCTCTTGAAAATTTCCTGTGGTAAGTGCTGGAGATTTTGTAATTTTCGCTAGACCTTTGTTTAGGCGGTCTGCCCTGATTTTAGATTCTGCTGAATTCATAATATCCCTCTCATATTTGGGAAAGTCTTAATCACTTTCAAGAACTTGTCCTATGCGAGTTAAAGCATCTTTGAGCACATCATCGGATAGGGCATAGGAGAAGCGTATGCAATTAGCATCCCCAAAAGCAGACCCAGGTACAACGGCAACCCCTGCTTTTTCTAGTAGAGCTGTGCAAACTTCTGTATCATCGGCAAGGCCGGGGCGAAAATATTTGTGCACATCCACAAAGAGGTAGAAAGCTCCGCCAGGCTTTGGGCAAATGGCTTTGCTCCAACTATTTATAATGTCAAAGCTCATATCTCTGCGGCGTATAAAAGCAGCACGCATTTCTTGCATAAAGTCCTTTGGGCCCTCAATGGCTGCTAGTGCTGCTTTTTGGGCTATGGAGCATACATTAGATGTACTTTGCCCTTGTAAATTAACTATGGCCTTGGTGAGAGCTGGGCAAGTTATGCTATAGCCCACGCGCCAACCAGTCATGGCATAACTTTTTGAAACGCCATTACATATGGCTACTTGTTCAGGATATTTTGCAAACCAATGGGCAGCTGTGGCAGATTTTTGTCCATCATATACTAATTGCTCATATATTTCATCGGAAATGACAAAAAGTCCTTTTTGTATGGCTAAATCCATAATAGCGTCAAATTCATCTTGAGTATAAATAGCACCGGTAGGGTTAGAAGGTGAATTCATGATAATCATTCGACTTTTTGGGCTAATATGCTTTTCTAATAGGGTAGGGGTAATCTTAAAATTATCCTCTACGGAGGCTTTGACCTCCACAGAAACAGCGCTGGCAAGGGCAGCCATATCAGGATAGCTTACCCAATATGGTGTAGGAATAAGCACTTCGTCACCCGGATTGAGTATGGCCTGCATGACATTGTATAGTGGCTGTTTGCCTCCATTGGAAATAACAACATTTTCTGCCAAGATACTTGCCGCATGCTCGGTATTATAATAGTTGGCTACGGCTTTGCGCAATTCCATAATGCCTGGTACAGCAGTATAGCGAGTAAAATTGGCATCAATGGCAGCCTTGGCTGCATCGCAAATGTGCTTGGGGGTGTTGAAATCAGGTTCACCCACCGCAAGGCTAATAATTTCTTTCCCTTGTGCTTTTAATTCAAGTGTTTTAGCATTGATAGCCAAGGTGGCTGATGGTTTGACAAGGGAGAACTTATCTGCGAGTTTCATGAAGGCTCCTTGTAAAATTATATTAAAAATATGACGCCTTATTTAAATTTTTGACGGGTTGGTCACAAATTTCATAAATAGCTGGCATGAAGTAGCAACATATATACCGCTACGTCTTCGTATTGTATCAAACAATTTATAACCTGTAAATGCTCAGATGAGTCGTTTATGAAATATCCTTTAATTGAATTTACTGGCAATTACATTGTGGGGCGGTTTTTACGCCGGCACAAACGCTTTAGCGTGGCTGTTGAAATAGAAAACAAAGAAGTATGGGCGCATAGTAACAATTCTGGATCTATGCTTGGGCTTATGCGCAAAGGTATGCCTATTTTATTATCTCCTGCCACAAACCCTAACCGCAAATTACTTTTCACTCAAGAATGTGTGTGGATTTGCTCACATTTGCCAAGTAAATGTTCTGTAAAGCCTGAAGATTATGTGCAGGACAATCAAAATTTTTGGGTTGGGGTTAATACTTCAACGCCCAATAAACTTTTACAAATTGCTTTTACTCAAAAGTTATTATCGTTTGCCAGTGAATATACACATATTCAGCGCGAAGCTAAGCGCGGGCAAAGCCGTTTGGATGCTTGTTTTAGTGCCGCTGGGCAAACTCCACTTTGGGTGGAGTGTAAAAACGTAACCATGGTGGAAGATGATGTGGCACTTTTTCCCGATGCACGTACTGAGCGAGGTCAAAAGCATTTATTAGAGCTTATGGATATTGTGCGCAAAGGTGAGCGTGCCGCCATGTTTTACCTTGTACAAAGGGTAGATGGAAAGTGCTTTGGCCCTGCAGATATGATTGATGCAGATTATGCTAAGTTATTTTGGGAGGCTGTACGCATGGGGGTGGAGGTTTACCCATATAGAGCTAAAATTGATAGTAAGGGTATATATTTAGGTGAACCCTTACCCTTGGTTAAGGCGTGAAAACTCTACTTGAAAGTCAAATGCAAGTGTGCAGATGAATGTAAAATTGCTGTTCTTTAATATATTGAGTCTTAAAAACTAAAAGGCTAGTAGTTGTTAATTAACAACTACTAGCCTTAATTATCATTTTACAAGATTTTTTATCTATTACCTTCAAAATCACTCATATCTGGTGCAGTATTGGGATTAGTTTGCCCAATGTCCAATGGGTAGGCTGTGATAATACCCTTACGTGTGCCAACGCCAAGTGCGCCGGGGTGAGTATTTAAGCCTACTATAAGGTCAAGATATCCGTCACCATTAATATCATTAAGATCAGCACCTACTACTGAACCACGAATACGGCGTGTTTTCCACTTGAGCCCAAGGCCTACGCCGTCCCAGTAAAGGGCATGAATTTCGCCTTGTGGGTAGAAGCGGTAGCGGTCAAAAATTTGTGCAGCTGTGGATACAGGCTTGTTGATTAGCAATGCATATTCGCCACGTCCCTCTAAGTCTGCCACAACCATTTCCATGGGTGCGTAGTATTGGCTTGGGAGTTGATAGCGTTTGTCCACGCCAAGGCCATCAATGGATTTATAGTGCTCCATGCCAACGCTTGAGCCGGAATATTTATCCATAGTTTGATGCATGGATTTTCCATCTAAGCTATATACGGTTATGCGCTCGTCTTCACCGATGACGAGGAGTTTATCTATGTCATCCTTGGGGTTTGCTGGCATATAGGCGAAGTTAAAAACATTACCGCCCTTAGGTAACTTAATTTTTGAACCAAGGGAAACCCTGTCACCCACGACACTGGCAATATGCACGCCGGGACGGAACATACGCACACTATCCCAAGATTGACCCACGAGGGTTTTTTCATAAGTAGGTGCCATGCGTACTACATTTAAGAAGTATCCGCTACGCTTGCAATATTCGCGTAAGTTACCGCCATCAAAGGTGTATATGTATGAAGATGGCTGATTGTCTGACTCACCAAAAGTGGTAACTACCAATTGTGGTGGTCTGCCCTTAACTAGAGGTATTTGACGCAAGATAAAGGCTTGATTTGACATAGAAACGGTATGCTCGACCAATTGGTTGAGCTTGCCGCCATTCCAGTCATATATATATAGCTTATGGTCACCAAGTACGGCGATTTGAGTTTTGCCACCGCCGCTAAAGTCACCAGTGGTAAAGCCCACGATATCATAGGGGAGAAGACTACTGCGCAAGCGTGAGCCATCTTCTGCGCCGGCACCTTGGTAGCGGAATTGCGGGTTCAAGTATACTTCTTGTTGGCCGGTTTCATTAACCACAAGGCCGGCGTTCATTTGATTAACAACTTTTTTACCACTTACAGTGCGTCCAAACACTTGTTGACTTAAACCGTCAGCAAGTTCTTGTACCGCGCCAATAAGCTCGCCCACAGGGCTTTGTGCGTTTCTTGACCATTCTTTTCCGCTATTATCACGAACTTTTACATCAATAGTAGCGGTAGTGTTTACAATGTTTATGTTGCCCCATACGGCATAATCAACGCCGGCGGCATTTTGTATTTTTTGTGCTTCGGCAGCACTGGTTGGGGCTTTAGCTGGCGCAGCTTTAGGAGATGGTTCAACTGAACCAGGCCATGCTAAACGATTGGATAGGGTAGATGGAATAGCTTTTCCAAGGTAGGTGTATTCTTGTGGGCCGTTCACTGCAAAAGGCATAACCATAAAGCTTTTGCTAGCAGCCATGGCTGGTATGGCCAAAAAAATACTAAGCATTGCTACAAGAGCGGTGTGTAATATAAATTTCATGTAAAACTCCTTACATTGTGGGTATATTACCCAAAGCCCGTAATCTATAACCCTTTTCAATGCATGTTGCAAGAGATATATGGACAAATGAAAAGCGGTTTTCATAAGGTTAATATTTGACCTCAAAGATAGCAAGAGCTACACTTTTATAAGAAGAACTCTGCACAATTCTTTTGAGTATAGTTTTTTGTTTTCATGCTAAAATTATGTCGCGCAAATGGCTTAATAATACATACAGGATTTTAATAATGGCAAAAAATAATTCATCCCCTTCGCGCTCTTTTCGTCTAGTCTGCACCCAAGGGCAAATATCAGCCGTGGAGGCCCTATTATATGCCGAGGGTTTTGCCTTTGAAGCTGAACCATTTTCTCCATGGTGTCGAATACTTATCGATGAACCAAAGCCACTTGGCAGTAGCCTTGCGGCTTTTTTTGGGCTTATCTATATTCAAGATAGATCTTCCATGTTGCCACCCTTAGCTCTTGTGGATGAATTGGATTTAGATCACAAAAAACAAGTAATTTCGGTGCTTGATATGTGCGCAAGTCCGGGGAGTAAGACTGGTTTTTTAGGCCAATTGGTGGGCAAGCATGGTTTTGTGCTTGGCAATGAGCCTTCAAAATCTCGCTTGGGCACCTTGCGGGCCAATATGCAACAGTTAGGACTTTTGCAGGTGGCAACTTGCAGCTATACTGGTGAATCCTTGCCTCTTAAACCTAATACATGGGACTATATACAGCTTGACCCACCTTGTTCGGGGTGGGGGACGGTGGCCAAAAATCCGCAAGTATTTGAGCTGTGGCAGGGCAAGAAAATATCACCTCTTATTCAATTACAGCGTAAATTATTACATAAGGCTTTTGAATTATTACGACCGGGCGGGCAAGTTGTTTATTCTACCTGCACCACCAATGTGGATGAAAATGATCAACAAGTAAAGTATGCCATGGAAGAGCTTGGCTTTGAGTTGTGCAATTTAAAACCTTGGGCCGGATTTATGTGGGCAGATGCACTGGCTGGTACGCTGTGTGTAGATGGAGCGCGTTCCGATGCACAAGGCTTTTACATTGCAAAATTGCAAAAACCGCAAGGTGATTATATGGCCGAAGTTACGCCTAACATGAGCTTAAGGGATGAGAGCCTTTGCCCTTCTGTGCTTGATGGGCCATGTACTGATATAAGCCTTTTGCCAAGGGGTAAGTTGATGCATTTTGGCAATGCGGTGCGCTTTGTGCCTGAGGCTGCTGTTCACCTGTTGGGCCAAGACTTACGCTGGCAGGCCCCAGCCCTAGGCAAAATGCTTGGTGGGCAAGTGCGCCTTGGTGCGCATTGTACCGCTTTGATGCCAGATGAACCACCGTCGCAAGCCCTTGTGCTTGAAAATATACAAGATATATACGCGCTCTTACAAGGGCAAAGCATACAAACATCCTTAGCTGGCCGCGAGACGGGCTTGTATTATGCAAGCGCGAAAGGCCCACTGCCATTAGGACGGGTTGGGTTAAAACAAGGTCGTGTGCTTTGGGGTAGGTAGTGCATTTATTGTACTAAACCAAGCCTCTACAGTTAAAATGATGCTCTTAGTATGCGCGTCGTAAGGCAATCTAATGGTTTGAATGATTACTATCAAAGGCAATTTATATTAACTTTGGTAGTAATTTTTAAACAATTAATCGCGTGGGCACATGCGCTGACTATGGCTTAAACCCTTGTTTGGATGTTGCTTGTAACCCCCCCATAGAGTTACTGATGTGCTCATAATCATGTTTTTTTAAAATTAATGTCGCATCATAGGCGCGTAAGCCAGTATTGCAGATAAGGGCTAGGGGGCGATCCCTTGGTATTTCATCAAGACGCGCTTCAATCTCTTCCAAGGGTATGGCATGCCAAGCTGATTCTTTTTCTTGTATGGCAACAGCGGCACCGGCTGGGCGTATATCCATAAAGAAAGTATTATGTTCATTACGGCTAGCCCAAAGCTTGCTGAATTCTTCGGCCTGCATGGGTATAAAACGATCAGCAAGGACGTTATCTGCCACATTGGCCACCGTATTTACTATATCCATGGCCGACGCTATGGGCGGCGTGTAAGCAATTTCTAAATTTGAAATGTCATCCACAGTGGGTTTACCTAGCTGCAAAGCCACTGCCACGGCATCTATGCGCGCCTTTAGGGCATCTGCGTTTTCACATACGCCTTGCATACCAAGCACCCTACGGCTTGCGCGCTCTATCACCAATTCAAGGCTCATCATATGCTTTTCAGGATAAAAATGAGCACGGTCTAATTGTTCAACATGTACGCTAAGGGCGTCAAAACCTTCGGCTTTAGCCCGCTCTAAGGTAAGGCCGGTACCACAAAATGTTAGCCCAAAAAGCTTAACTCCCCACGTGCCCACTACTCCATTAAAGCTAGCCTTGCCGCCAGCTAGGTTGGTACCAATAACCCGCCCTTGGCGGTTGGCCATGGAGCCCAAGGGTAAAAAACTCATATTGTCAGTTATTAAATGACGAATGGCAACACAATCACCGCCAGCATAGATATACTGGTTGGATGTTTGCATATATTCATTAACCACAATGCCACCAAAGGGGGCCACTTCTAAATTTGCATCCTTGGCTAATTTAGAATTGGGAATAAAGCCTGCCGCCAAAATAACAACTTGGGCTTCAAGGCTTTGTTTATCAGTAATTACGCGGCTAACTTTACCATTTTCACCTTCAATGCGCACAAGTTTTTCATGGGTAAATATGGATACATCATTGTCGCGACAATCTTTTTCAGCCATGAGGGCCAGATTTGAAGACAGGGCACCTGGCAAAACATTATCCGCCATTTCTACAACGCTAACCTCAATGCCCCACATCTCAGCAAGGGCCACGGCACACTCAAGACCAATAAAACCACCACCAATAATAACAGCCTGTTGTATTTGACTTTTTTCACAAGCGGCACGTATATCGCGTACAGCTTCAAGGCGAGTGACAGCAAAGACATTATTAAGTTCAACACCCTCAACTTCCGGTATTCTGGGGGACGCGCCCGTGGCAATGACCAGCTCGTCATAAACTAGATTTTCTTGCTCCTTGGTGTGGACATTTTCCACCAGCACAGATTTTTCTTGTGTATTTATGCTCAAAGCTCTAGTGCCAGTGCGCACGTTAACGCCTTTGATTTCTTCAAAAAATTTTGCGTCACGAATACGATGATAGGGTGTTGCTCGTAAATCATCTAAATTATTTATTTCACCCGAAAGATAAAAAGGCATACCACAACCGCCATATGAAATAAGCTCATTTTCATCAATCATGGTTACTTGAGCATCTGGCATTAATCTTTTACAACGACAAGCCGCCTTGGGCCCAAGGGCCACCCCACCAATTATAAGAATGTTTTTGGACATAACTATCTCCTAAAAAATTTAACTGCTCATCACTAAAGTTAGAGCTTTGCACAATTATTTTTTGCGGCCTCTCCACTGTCGTTTATCCCCAACCCTTATGGTAACGCGCTCTCTATCCATATATTCAAGCAATGCAATTAAATACTTGCGTGAAATTCCGTCCAATATTTCTTTAAGTCCAGCTGGGTCAAGATCATCATGATTTTCAAACCACGTTCGGACTTTTTGGTGAATTTCATCAATAACATTAGCAGAATAATATAGACCATCCTTGACTTTGACTAATTGCTTTTCATCCACCAATACTTTGAGTATGGGGGCAGCTTGCTTGGCATCAACTTTTAAGTCTTCCAATACATCTTTTAGGTTTGGCGGGGTCATGCCTGCTTGGCTATGTGCCTTGAGTAAGGATTCACGCAGGTCTGATTTGTCACTATCAAGCTCAACTTTGTGTGTGGAAAGGCGCAAACCGTCGCCCTCAGTCACAAGTGTTCCGGCCTTTAAGCAACGCTCAATAATGAGATGGGCCAATTTTGGTTTTTGCTTAGGGCAAAGTACACCACGGGCCATGCCTATTTTTAGGGGGTCACGCTTGTGAAAATTGGCCGCTTGTTCAAGACATTGTTGCATAAGTTTATTTACCGCTTGGATGTGAATCCAAAGACGTTCGTCCTTATCAAAACAAAGTATTTCACCTTTGCTACTAAGTAGTTGCAAGGCTTTTTCAAGTTTTTTGTCATGGGCATTGCATAAGACCATAAGGGCTGCAAAGCTTGTGCCTTCTTCGCCTGCAAGGCACAGTTGAGTTAAGACACGTTCTTGAAAATCTTGATTATTTTGTAGTGAACAAAGCAAGTTAAAGCGTTCTTCAAAGTCTGTATCTTTGCGGCGCAACTGAGCATTTATGGGGTGGATAACGGTGCCCCCCGCCACGGTGCGCAAGGGTGAATACGCTCTAACTACGCAACGATCTCCCCATACTCCCACCATGGGGGTGGTAAAGCGTACTTCGGTTAGGGCACTTTCGCCGGGTTGTAGGCGGTCACGATCAAAAAAATACAAACGTGCAGCAACTTCACGCGCCCCGTGGTGAAAGTGAATTTCAGTCCTTGCTCTAAGAGCCCGTGGAGCAGAAGATAAACAATGTAGCATAACCAGCCAGCGGGTGGCAGGAAAAAGGGTGTTAGGGTGTGCAAGCACTGAGCCGCGCTCCACTTCGCCCACTTCAATATTTTGCACATTGATGGCGCAACGTTGGCCAGCGGCGGCGGTATCTGCACTGGCATTGTGCCACTGTATGCTGCGCACCTTGGTGCTAACTTCATCGGGCATAAATACGGCTTCATCGCCAATATTTACCTCACCGGCAATAAGGGTACCGGTAATGACTGTACCATGGCCTTTCATGGTAAAGATGCGATCTACCGGCAGGCGAAAAAGATTACTTTCTCTATTGGGTGCGAGGTTTTTTGTGCAATTAAAAATATGCTCACGCATGGGGTCAAGGCCATCCTTGGTCAGTGAGGACACAGGGAAGATGGGCGCGTCTTCTAAAAAAGTCCCTTGCAAAAATGTTTTAATATCTTCTTTTACTAGGTCAATCCACTCGGCATCGACCATATCAATCTTAGTGAGGGCCACAAAGCCAAATTGAATACCAAGCAGAGCGCATATTTCAAGATGTTCACGTGTTTGAGGCATAACACCTTCGTCAGCCGCAATGATTAACATAACAACATCAATGCCAGCAGCCCCAGCTACCATATTTTTTACAAAACGTTCATGCCCGGGTACGTCAACAATGCCTAAGCGTTCACCATTGGGCAGGGGCATATGTGCAAAACCTAGCTCAATGGTGATGCCGCGTTTTTTTTCTTCTTCTAACCTATCGCAATCAATGCCGGTTAGCGCGCGCACGAGGGATGTTTTACCGTGGTCAATATGTCCTGCTGTACCAAGCACAAGTGGCATAGATACTCCTTCTGCTTGCCCTTAGGCAAGCCTTGATATAAAATCGTATCATGAAATCTCTGTGTAATTTATTGAGCAGGACTTCATGGAGCACCGCAGTAGTTATTATAAGAGTTTATGTCTTACACAATAAATTGTGCGGTTAGAATACTTTTCATTTTGCTAGGGCGCAAGTTGTAAAATGCAAAAAATAAAATCAGAAATATGGGGGACATAAAATGGAGAAAATAAATATAAATACATCCGTACGTAGTGAATTTGTGGATATTACCCATGATGTACAAAGGCTTGTTAGGGAAAAAGACAAAAATAGCGGTGCTTTATTGTTATATTGCCCGCACACCACTTGTGCCCTTACGGTCAATGAAGGCGCAGACCCAGACGTCGCACGGGATATGACGAATTTTTTTAATGTCTTAGTCCCAAAAAATGGCCCGTATCGCCATGCTGAAGGCAATAGTGATGCCCATATTAAAACCAGCATGCTTGGGCCTTCGCTTATGCTCATTGTGGAGGATGGAAAGGTGCAGCTAGGCACTTGGCAGCATATTTATTTATGTGAAGGTGATGGCCCAAGAAGGCGGCAAGTGTGGGCACAATTTTTAGCTAGTATATAAAAAGTAAAATCCCCATTGTACATAAGTACAATGGGGATTTAGTTTACATTAATGTATTTTATGCACCAAGGTTAATACGCGCAAAGCGTACAACACTTATGCTGTCGCCAACGGCTTTGCCAGCTTCACTTAATACATCATTGATGGTTTTTTTGTCATCACGGATGTAGAGCTGCTCAACTAGACATGCTTCTTTGTAGAATTTTTTAACGGCACCATCGACGATTTTTTCAACAATGTTTTCAGGCTTGCCTTCTTCTAAAGCTTTTTGGCGATAAATTTCGCGCTCACGCTCAACCACTGCTTGGTCTAGGGATTCTGGGCCCACAGCCAAGGGGCTTGTGGCAGCGATTTGCATGGCAATATTTTTACCAAGCTCTTTTAGGGCCTCGCTACCAGCACTATCGGCATTGGTGCAAGCAAGTTCAACAAGTACGCCAATTTTGCTGTTGGCATGAATATATACACCAATGGCATTATTGCCAGCGGCTTCATAGCGAGCAAAGTCGCCAAGGGTCATGTTTTCACCCACTGTGGCAATTTGGCTTTGCAATGTGTCAC
>CAYJIU010000018.1:0-26748 GCA_964370305.1 uncultured Desulfovibrionaceae bacterium | reverse complement strand
GTCATACCAACGGTTGCCCATACAAGACCAATGAAGCCTTCGGCAATCATGCTACCGTAGAATACGGGCTTGCCAAGTTTTTCATTTTCAATGCAGCGGGCCATAAGCGGAGATTGTGTTGCATGGAAGCCACTAATGGCACCACAAGCAATGGTAATAAACATAAGCGGCCATAAGGGTAGATCCTTAGGATGCTGGTTAGACCACTCAGCCGCTGGGAAGAACTCATAACCACCGATGAAGAGCATGGAAGTAATACCAACGGCCATGATGATAAGCACTGCACCAAATAGTGGGTAGAAGCGTCCAATGATTTTATCAATGGGCAAAATAGTGGCCAAGAAATAGTAGGCAAAAATAATGATTGCCCACATGGGGAAGTTCATAAAATCAGTGGTGAGGTTAGCAAGCATTTTAGCTGGTGCAGTTACAAATACAACACCTACAAGTAAGAGCAAGAGCACAGCAAAAACGCGCATGAGTTGCTTAAAGAATTTACCAAGAGTAAAGCCCACAATGTTTGGAACGTTGTTGCCACCGTAACGAATGGACATCATACCAGCCATATAGTCATGCACGGCACCGGCAAAAATAGAACCAATTACAATCCATACCAAAGCAGCAGGGCCATAAAGTGCACCAAGAATGGGGCCAAAAATTGGGCCAACGCCAGCAATATTTAAAAGCTGGATAAGCCATATTCTACCGGTGCTCATGGTTACAAAGTCTACCCCGTCAGCCTTAGTGGTGGCTGGGGTAGGTTTGTTGGGATCGGAACCAAAAACTTTATCCACAAAGGTTCCGTACACAATGTAACCGACAACTAGGGCGGCTACTGCCAAAATAAAATACATTGAATTCGACATACATCCTCCATTATTTGGCGCGGTTAATATGAGTCTATTTGGTTATACACATATACTTTGAGTAAGACCAAGAATATTTTTCAAGCATTCATTGATAATACTTAAAAACCATATTCATACCACAAGAGCTTTGCTAACTTATTCTTGGAAATAGGTCAAATATTGATTTAAATTATTTTCAAAATAAATCCATACTGTGAATGTGGCGTGCTGTGGAATCTTTGCACGATTTTAAGAAAAATTACTTTTCAAATTCATATTAACTATGTTATATTCTAGGCATGAAGTGAGCGAATTACTACATCTTAAGGAAAAAATATATGACAGAATTTAATAAAAAAGATATGGATGAGCTGCCAAAACCATCGGACAAACGAGGTAATGTTTTTAAGCTTACCATACTAACCTTATTGATTGTAACCATTACCGCAGCTACCCTTTACTGGCTTTCAAGGGATGAGGAAAGTAAGAAAAATATTGTGGAAGCAGTGACAGAAAATGTCGACAATGCCATTAAAGATACCCCTCTTGAGCAAGTAACAACTCTCATGAACCCACCGCCACCACCAACCGTGGCAACTCCACCAGCATCAAGCAATGTTGTCGTTAGTGCTGAACCTACAGAAGAAACCACCAGCCCTGTTACCCCCGGCTTAGATCCAAATGTTCCAGTAGGCACAGTCATGCCCAAGGTGGAAGAAGATAGCCGTGTGCCCATGACCTTCATTGATGATGCCGCCACTTGGATGGTAGGCCGCTATAAACCAGGAGTGGGCTTAAGGTTTAATCTTGCAGCCATTAATTATCGCTATGGCCAGACCATGCGCGGGCTTATACCAGCAGGGCAAGGGGATGTAATAAGTGCTAGGATAGATCTTTTGCGCTATGCTTTTAATACCCCTATGATTACAGCATTGTATAATCTTTATGTGGATAGGTTTATAGCTGCACTTGGTGATGCGGCGGAGTTTCCATCCAAGGGTAAACCCTTTACCCCAGATGTTGTTGCCGATATGTACAAAGCCTATGCCAAACAGTTTAATTCTTTAGGCGGGGTTTTGCATGGCATTGCCGCAACGACTAACTTTTTGGATTTAGTACAACAGGCAGAAAGCCTAGGCCAAGAGTCAGTGGACATTCATTCCAAAATTACTGCCGCTGTTTTTGATCTTGACCTTGCTCGTGAAGCTAAGGATAAAACAGGCCAAGAGGCCGCTCAAATGCGTATTGATGGGTTAAATGCTCAATATCAACGTGTGCTTACTGAGCGAGAACAAGCCAACAGAAGCCTTGTAAATGCAGTGCAAAATAAGGCTCCAGCCGCTCGTGGTGTGGATGCAGATACCATTATTTTTATTGCTGAATGGATTGAAAGACGCCAAGTACCTCACGATGAAGCTGTGCAAATCATCAATACCACTGCTGGACTTTTTGATGACTTATCTGCAAGGCTTAACACAGCTGCCAAGGATATTAGCAACTAATATGAGCATATTATTTGTGGGGGGTAGTCGCAGCGGGAAGAGCTACTTGGCTGAGTGCTGGGCTAATGCACAAGGGCCCAAGCGGCTTTTTGTAGCTACGGCTAAAATTGAAGATGATGAAACAAAAGCCCGCATAACAACGCATCAGGCCAGACGCGGGGATGAGTGGCAATGCCTTGAAGCACCATATTTTAGCCCCGAACAAGTTGAAAATATATGGGATGTTGTGCTCATTGATTGCTTAAGCATGTGGTTAAATAACCGCATGTCCCGTGGTGATAGTGATGCCGACATCCTGCGCGCTACCGAAGATTTAGCGCAATGGGTAGTAGGGCTCACCGTCCCTATAGCCCTTGTGAGTGGCGAACTTGGGCAGGGTATGGTGCCCATGTCTGCATTGGCTCGCCGCTACCGTGATTTACACGGCATTATCAATCAACACATAGCAAAAGCTTGTAATAATGTGCTTTTGATTAGCTGTGGACTACCCTTGGCCATTAAAGGGACATTACCAGAAGAACTTAAAACTATGTAAATAGGTGTCATATGCAACGTATAATCCCAATATTTTTGTGTTTTTTCTTGTTGGTTCCTTTAAAAGCCATCGCCGGCACCAATCCCGTGCAAACCATCAAAGACATTCAAACTGCCCTTGCCACAGCAAACCAAGAGCTATTTGATGCTTCGGTGGATATGGAAAGCCTTGTGGGGCAATGTATAGACGTGATTATGGAAGATGCCAGCAAGGAAGGGCAGCAAACTATCCCACCGGTGTTAGCAATGATTTTATCTGCCGCCAAACTAAGTGAAGGGGCTCAAAACACTTTGAGGTCAACCCTTATTACGGAAGTAGGGGAATTTATTCGCTATGGAGTGCGCTCTGGCGCGTATGCAGGAAAGCAAGTTCAAACAACACCGCCAGGTGGTATTCTTGCTCCATTTTTGGCCAATGCATCCATGGGGCGTAAGGAAATTATGCACATTGGTGAAGCCATACCAGAAAGCGGTGCCGTATATGTTAGCTTTGTAGTAAAAGACCATGAAAATGGACGCATGTACCCGGTGGAAGCTTGGTTACGAGCCGATACTGGCAATTGGAAGGTCATTGGCCTGCGTAACGTTCGCACACTTACACGCATGATTCAAGATGAGTCAGAACAAGTTCTTTAGATTGCGTAGGCTTTAATTTTTTATGGTTTATTTTAGTTGTAAAGATTTTTATTTTAAATAAGTAACAAGTTTTAATTAGTCGACGCTGAAAAACACAATAAATATTTGAAATAAAATGTCTTTATAGTTAAAATGAATCAATAAAATTGCCAGAAAAAAGGATGTGAAGCATATTTTTTGGGCGATTTTATTACGCAAAAAAATGGTTTTTCAAGCGGTGACTAACAGAATTTGAGTAAGGCTCAAATTCTGCGCCACGAAAAACAAGTAGGAATTTACTTCCTGCGACCGCAAAGCGGTGTTTGGAGTTGGCGTGCCTTTCTGAAAAATGCGTGGAAACGCATTTTTCAGCATCAACTAATTAGGTCAAATAGAAATTTATTTACTCCTGACACTTGCTACAAAAAACTGTGGTGCGGCCTGCAACCTTGGCAGATTCAAGTACGCAACCGCAAGAATGGCATACATCCCCGCCCCGTCCATAAACCGAAAAAGTATTTTGAAATGAGCCAGCATCGCCGTGGGCAGTGCGGTAATCTCTTATGGATGATCCGCATTGCTCAATGGATAGGCGTAAAATATCCTGAATAGCTGAGCAAAGTTCAATTAGTTTTGGCATATCAATAGTATATGTTTTGCGCTGGGGAAGAATTTTAGCCTTAAATAAAGCCTCATCAGCGTAGATATTGCCAATGCCAACAATATACTCTTGATTAAGCAAGAGCGATTTAATGCCACCCTTTTTCCCGTACAGGCAGGTTGCAAGCTCCTTAGGGCTATGCATTAATGGTTCAAGGCCCAATTTATTCCAAAATGGCCAGTGAACAAGGCTTGCAGGTGATACTAGACGCACATAGCCAAAGGTACGGCTATCATCAAAAAATAATCGTTTGGGCTTGCCTTCATGCTCTAGATCAAGGATTAGCCTTGTATGTTTCATGGGTTGTGTGTCTTGCGGATAAACAAAAAGCCGCCCAGTCATTTTTAAATGTACTGCCAGCATGTGCGGGTTCGTTTCACTCGTTTGGTCTTCAAGCTTAATTAGGGCTAGTTTGGCTCTGCGGCTCACCGCTTCGATGCGTCTTTCGTGCAAGCCTTCAAGTGCTAGACTTCCAGCATCCAAGGTGCGCGGTAATAATAAGTGACTTTTGGTAATAACTGCCCCTTGCACTAAGGGTTCTAAAGTGCGGGCAATGGTTTCAACTTCTGGTAATTCTGGCATTATTTTTTCTTGGTGTATGGTTTTAACTTGGATTTTTTGGGAGTATTTTCTTCAAGATAAATGTCAAAAAGCCCTTCAGGCGGACTTATGTGTATTTCTTCTGCCTCTAAATCAAAGGAAAGGATAAATTCTTCCACAGCTGGAAAAAGTAGCTCACGGCCATCATGGGTTCGAATAACCCAAAGCATTTGCTCGGATGGAAACTCTACAGCTTCTAGTGTACCAATGGAGACACCGTCTTCTCCAATGATATTTAATCCAATTATATCATGCAAGTATGCTTCGTCTTCACTTAGGTCAGGCAAGAAATCACGCTCAATATATATGCATACTCCACGCATAGTTTCAGCTGCATTGCGATCATTAATGTGGGTAAGGGTAAGTAGGGGTCGTCCCTTATGCATGCGAAATTTAGCATTTTCAGCACGTTGCATGGGCCCAGAGCCACATTGCAAGTAGAATGTATTACGTAAAAAATCAGGGGAGTCGGCGTACCAATCTACGCAGAGCTCCCCCTTAATTCCGTGGGGACGAGTTATCGTCCCCATATGAACATAGTTCTGTTTAGCCATAACCGCCCTGGCTTTTGTATGTACATACAACGGGCTAAAATTATTCTAAAATTTCTAATACCGTGCGCTTTTTTGCTTTTGTTGCGGCGGCACCAAGGATTGTACGCATGGCACGGGCTGTACGCCCTTGCTTGCCAATCACCTTCCCAATATCTTCTTTAGCAACCTTCAGCTCTAGCACAGAGGTCTGCTCACCTTCAACTTCTCGCACAGTAACACTATCTGGGTTATCCACTAATGACTTGGCGATGTATTCAATTAGCTCTCTCATATGCACCTCCTCAAGCGGCAGAAGAATATGAAACTAAGCCATATGCTTCTTAATTAGTGAGCGAACCGTATCTGTCGGTTCGGCACCAAGGTCAAGCCACTTCTTCACTTTTTCTGCATCAAGTTTAACTTCAGCAGGATCGGTCATCGGGTTGTAGTACCCTAAATACTCCAAAGCACGGCCATCGCGGCGAGTTTCGTCATTGGCAGCGACGACGCGGTAAAAAGGTTTTTTCTTACTTCCCATACGGGTTAATCTGATTTTAACGGCCATTTGTAACTCTCCCATTGTATTTTGTAACATTATATTAACCTAAAGCAAAAAGAGCAAGAGGTTTGTACCTAAAAAACAAATATTTAAAGCATTTTTTTGTAGTTTGATAATTCCCTATGAACTAACGTCTACTATCTATATAATAATATTGATATTTAATAATGCCATCAAGGGCCAAAAATTATTTTTTCTTTCTGCGTTTATTTTTATTGTCACGCTTTTTTCTTTTTTTCGTGGCACTTTTTGTGCGATTCATGCCACCGCCAAGGGCATCAAGTCCGCCCATGCCGCCTAAGCCGCCCATGCCACCCATTCCGCCTAAGCCATTCATGCCGCCCAATCCGCCCATATTGGGCATTCCACCCATGGGCATGCGGGGCTTTTTACCACCACTACCCATCATGCCTTTCATCATTTGGCGCATTTGTTCAAATTGTCGCACCAATTGATTGACTTGTTGTACGCTAACCCCCGCCCCTTTGGCAATGCGCGCACGGCGGCTACCATTTAGGATATCAGGATTGCGTCGCTCAGCCATGGTCATGGAGTTGATGATTGCCTCAGTGCGGGCCATTTCTTTTTCAGGCATAGCGGCATTGGCTTCACCAAGTTTTTCGCGAATTCCAGAAAGGCCCGGAATGAGCTTTAAAATGCTATCCAGTGAGCCCATTTGTTTAACTCGGCGCATTTGAGTGCGAAAATCTTCCAAGTCAAACTTGGCTTTTTGCATCTTCAAGGCCATGGCTTCAGCTTCTGCTGCATCCATAGAGTCTTGTGCTTTTTCCACCAAGGTCAGCACATCACCCATGCCAAGGATGCGTCCAGCCACACGATCTGGATGAAAAACTTCCATATCGGACAATTTTTCTCCAAGGCCCACGTATTTTACTGATGCTCCGGTTACAGACTTAATGGAAAGTGCAGCACCACCGCGGGCATCGCCATCCATTTTTGTAAGTACCACGCCAGTAATGCCAAGCTTTTCATTAAATACTTCTGCCACTGTAACCGCATCTTGGCCGGTCATGGCGTCAGCCACAAATAAAATTTCTTGTGGTTCAATAGCTTCTTTAATGGCAACAAGCTCTTGCATAAGGTTTTCATCCACATGCAATCTGCCAGCTGTATCTAAAAGCACCACAGTAGCCTGCTCATCCCTGGCTGCTAAAACAGCATCTTGAGCAATTTTAACTGGATTCATGTCCGTACTTGAAGCATAGCAGGGCACATCTAATTGCTTGGCTAAGGTGGTTAATTGGTCGATGGCTGCAGGGCGGTATACGTCAGCAGGTACGAGGTAGGGCCTCATTTTTTGCTTACGCAGTGAATTTGCAATTTTACCGCAAGATGTGGTCTTACCAGAACCTTGCAAACCTACCAACATAATAACAGCAGGTTGTGCTCCACGTAGATCTAGCCCTGTAGTTTCACCGCCTAGCAGTTCTACCAGTTCATCATGAACAATTTTAACAACTTGCTGAGCAGGGCTAACACCTTTTAATACTTCTTGACCCAAGCATTTTTCGCGCACTGTATCTACAAAGCTTTTGACAACTTTAAAATTGACATCAGCTTCGAGCAAAGCTAGGCGCACTTCACGAAGGCCATCTTGGATGTTTTCTTCGGTCAGCTGCCCACGCCCGCTAAAATTTCGAAATACTGTTGAAAGTCTATCGGAAAGGCTCTCAAACATGTTCTACCTCAAGTTAGATTTTTGCGCAAAGGGGCATCATTAGAGGACTTTGTGATATTTGTCAAGAAAGACAATAGAACAAAAAAAACACCAAAGCTTGACAAAATGTATTATAAATAGCAAATATATAAAGAACATAGCAAAATAACTTTTTAATTTTATATAAGGTGAAAAACATGCAAAAATCATGGGAAAAGCCATGGCAAGAGCGTCAAGAAGCCCCTCCTGCGCGTCAAGGCGATGTGCGCTCCCCTTGGGAGCGCGATTATGCGCGCATTATTCACTCGGCGGCCTTTAGACGTTTGCAGTCTAAAACCCAAGTGTTAGACCTTGGACAAAGTGATTTTTACCGTACAAGGCTTACCCATTCCATGGAGGTTGCACAAGTCAGCAATGGTTTACTCAAATTTTTACAGGGTAAATATAAGAAAACGCCCATAGTTGAAGCCCTGCCAGATACTCACTTGCTTGCAGCCATTTGCTTAGCTCATGATATGGGGCACCCACCCTTTGGGCATGGAGGTGAAATTGCTCTTAATCTATGCATGCGTGAACACGGTGGATTTGAAGGCAATGGACAAACAGTGCGCATCCTTTCAAAGCTTGAGCAATACACCGCCACCTATGGGCTAAACCCCACCCGTAGGTTGCTCCTTGGCGTACTTAAATATCCTGCACCTTATAGTATTTTAGTGAATGAAAAAGCTTATTCCAAACAAGTTAACCCCTTGCGCTGGCTATTCCAAACCAAGGGTCAACTTCCTCCAAAGTGCTATCATGATACAGAAAAAAAAGTCATAGATTGGGTTTTGCAACCACTTGGTGATAAAAGCAAAGACTTTTGCGCGGTGAAAAAAGTTCCAAAATCTAAGGGTGAGCAGCATAAAAAAACATTACACATGTCTCTTGATGCTTCCATTATGAATATAGCTGATGATATATCCTATGCTCTGCATGACTTAGAAGATGCCACATCCATGGGCATACTTACAAGGGATATGTGGGATGAATTTGTCGCTGGCAAGGAAGATATATTCAAGGCTTGTGGGTTAACATCTGAGGCTGTGGCCGTTGACCTTTTTGAGCATGAAAGTTATAAGCGCAAAAGTCGCATCGGGGCCATGGTGCATTATTTAATTACCCATAGCGTGGTGGAAGAAAGTGGCATAAAAAGCCAATGCCCTTTAATAAATTATCAAGCTAGGCTAAATGATTCTGCGGCAGCTTTGCAAAAGCTCATGGGTGATTTAGTCTTAAAGCATGTAATCTGGTCGCCCAATGTGCAAATGCAAGAGTTTAGAGGGCGTAAGATGGTGGTAGAACTTTTTGATGTTTTTGCCACTGACCCCATGCGCCTCTTGCCTCTTGATGTGCAAAAACGCTTTGAGATGCAACATGATGAAAGCTCTAAAATGCGTGTGGTTTGTGATTATATTGCCAGCATGACCGACGCTCACGCCGCCAGACAATACGAAAAGCTATTTAATGCGGGCAAGGGCTCTGTTTTTGATAAATTGTAAGTGTATTTTTTACACTTATTTTTGTTAATAGCGTTGACTGTGTTTTAATACCTTAGGTTGGGGTTAATTGTGAAATTTTATAAAAAACATCCTGAACTTTTTATAACTATACTATGTAGTTTACTGTGTATTTTGGTAGTATGTATTTTTCCGTATATTTTGAACCGTGCTTTTGGGTACATAGCTTTGGCTCTTGCCTGTATTCAGCTTTTTTGGGCTATTAAAACCAAGATATCTTGGTTACAAAATATTCTCATCGTGCTTATGTCTTGTTTCCTTGCTCTTTTTGTGGGTGGTATTTACTTGCAAATGCAAAGTCCAAACCTTTCTATTTCCTCAGTGCGACTGTATGATGGTAAGCCAAAAAACCCCGAAATTAGGGACGAATTACTAGGCTTTGCACATGCGCCAAAAGCAAAAAGCACGCGCACCCAGAAATTCCTTGGTGATAAAGAAGTTTTTGATGTCACAGTTACCATTAATGATCAGGGATATCGCATAACGCCCATACACAATGAGGCTCGCACTGCTGTAATTATTTTGGGTTGCTCGTTTACTGAGGGCATTGGCGTAGAAGATGAGGAAACTTACGCCTATAGGCTGGGAGAATTATTAGGAAAAAGTTACCAAGTATATAACTTTGGGCATGGTGGTTATGGGCCACATCAAGCTTTAGCGTTACTTGAAAGCAATAGATTGGATTTTTTAAAAAATAAATATGATAAGTTGCATTTTTATTTCTTCAATATTGCAGAACATGAATGGCGTTCAGCTGGTATTGTGGAGTGGGATAACCATGGGCCAAGGTACGTAATTGAACAAGGAGAGGCCGTACATAAAGGCACATTTGATTTGAGCTTGCCGATTTTTACAAAACTTTGGGAAACTGTTAAAAAAAGTGATTTAATGCAAAGATTTTTCTTAAAAAACTTTTTATGGACTAGGGATGAAGCTTTGACTTTACAGGCAGCAATTTTGCAAAAAATGCAAAAAGTTGTGATTGAAAAATTTAATAGTAAATTTACGGTGGTTTTAGATCCTAACTTGGGTACGGAGAGAGCCAAGGAGTATCAAGCGTTAGGATTGAAAACTTTAGCCTTATACCCAAGCTTAAAACATTGGCCAGAAAGTGAGACGCGTATTCCTATGGATGGTCATCCGAATGCTTTTTCACACAATATATTTGCTCAAGAAATAGCCAAGAATATTCAGGCTAATCCATAAACTGTTAGTACTTTTTAATTTATGAATGGATGATTATAACTCAAAGCCAAATTCCACTGTAAATGTGCCTTCGGGCAAAGTAAAGGGAATGGCCACCACTGGGGCTTTAATGCCGTGGGATATTAAATGTCCTTCACCATGGAGCATCTTGGGTGTTGAACCATCAAAGATTACGTCAAGCTCTGCCATACGTCGCCTAGCATCACCGGAAATAATATTAACTAATTCGCCAACGATCTCATGCAAGCTTTGCTCATCTTCTACATCTTCACCCAGCATAGTTTTGGCAACGCATATGGCCGCAGGAGTGGTAAAACTTATGGCAATGCTACCTTTAGCATTTGTTGCATTACAATTGGCACAAATATATGCTGACATCTCACCAAGAGCAACTTGGTCTTTTTTTATAAAAGGCTTACCAGCCTTAGCTGGACATTGAGCCATAGTATCGAGAACATACTGAGTTGATTTAATGAAAATTGAACTTAAGGTCTTTGCATCCATTACGGCCTCACTTTTACATGGCAAGCTTGCCAGTGCGTACGAACGTGTCTACTAACTCAAATACTAATGCATTTCCACAAAAATTTTCTTTTAAAATATTTTCTTTAAATGACGGAATTTTATGCTCAAATTCACATAGAAGCTCAGGTTTTAATTCTAACATGTTAGCTTGCATACCAAATCCCAACCGCTCCACATAATGCGCATTAAGACGCTGTTCAACCATGGCCATGATGGGTATGGTGAGGATGGGTTTTCCTAAATACAAAGATTCTGTCATAAGCGTATGCCCACCGCCCTGCACCACATAGGAGCAACCAGCAAGCAATTCTAAAAAGGCTTGCTCTGATTTTTGCATAAAAATAACATTACCATCTTGCCCTTCGGTACGGTTGTAGCCAAAGACGTAACAATCACGTTTAGTGCTACGTTTTAAAAATTCGATTAGCCCCTCGTGGGTTGAATTACTTTGATACACCAGCACATGCCCAGCATCGTGCGGCTTTTGCTCCATAACTATATCGCGTAAAATGGGAGCCACAACCCTAGCATTATATGCCGGATGAATGGGAGGGGCATAAAAAGATACTATAAGATTTTGCGCAGTAGGGCGAAAAAGATAACGAGGCGTAAGGCCTTGAATAAAATAATCAAAAAGCATATTTGCTGGTAAGTCGTGTTTACAACACGTTAATACATGTTGATGGTCAAGAGTAAGGCAAGGTAGCCCCACTTGCTTTGCAGCGCGAGGCACAAAATACTCAAGGTCAGTCATGCATACATCGGGTTTAAATCGCTCGATAATTTTAATAACTTCGTTTGTATATTGCTTTCTCTTCCATAAAATAGGTATGGCCTTGGCAACACTTGCTCCAATGTCTACCTTGTAATCACGAAATACAGTGCCAAGATTGGGGATGCGCTCAACAGCAAACTCCTGCCCGAAAATACGCAAGGCATCATCATTGGCCACAAAAAGAAATTCGTGGTCTTTGAGCTTGCGAGCTATGGTTAAGCCGCGCATGGCATGGCCGTGGCCGGTACCATGAATACCATATAATATACGGGCCATAGTTTTCCTTAGGCGTAAAAATAGTTTGAGAAACGTTTCACATGATAGCAGAGGGTGGGGGTAAGGTCAACGTTAGAAAGTTAAAGTATCATCAAAATATTGCCTTTTGAACCCTAAGAGTGTACACATAAAAGGGCACATTGATTAAATATTGCATGCATACTAACTTTAATTTGTCAGGTAAAACATGGATATAAAAGAAGTTCGTACCCATCTTGGGCGGGTAAAGGCATATCATCAACGTAAGGAGACCGAGCGCGCTCTAGCCTCCATCATCATGGCCATAAAGGGCATGGGCAATAAGCCCTTCCCCTCAGATTTGCGTTCCTTGTTACGTGAAGTAGTGCAGTTAATTGGACGTGATGACGTAATCACTGACGTGTTGGGCAAGCCATTAGTTTACCAGCCAGGCCAAGAACAAGCAATTTTAGCCGGTGTGGCGAAGGTATACAAAGTATTGCAAGGGCAGGCAGGGGTAGAAGACCACAAACAAGCCCTTGACCGCAAGTTAAATATAGATCGTACCTTGAATCAAGGCATGAAGCTACTTGAGCAAGGGAAAGTTCCTGAAGCTGATGAGTGTTTTAGCCAAGCAGTTAGCCATTATAAGGACGAGCACTCTCTATTTACTATGATTGGTAAAGCCCTTATGGAGGCCAATCAAGTGCGCCGCGCCTTACCTTATTTAAAGCGTGCCGCAACAATAACCCCCCAAAATGAAAATGTGAAAGAACTTGTTGCTAAATGCATGGAGTTGCGCTCCCAATTATAATTTAAAACTTTCGGTATAAAATTATATATTACAGTATATTATCCGCGTAAGCTTGATTTTGCTTACGCGGTTTTTGTTTTTCATAATCTTTCGCTGGCACAAAAATATGTTTTTTTCATGTAAAATGCTTGCTTTTTTCTGGAAAACTTCTAGACTTTCAAAAATATTTTATTTTTCTAGGGGAAGCATATATGTTTTCAGTACGCTATATTCATGCAGCGGACTTACACCTTGATGCTGCTTTTAAAGGTCTTGGGTACTCCGCTGAAACGCAAAGCCTAGCCGAACAATTGCGCATGGCTACTTTTACCGCATTAGAGCGTCTGGTAATCCTTTGTGAAAAGGAAAAGCCTGATTTTCTAGTCTTAGCCGGTGATATATATAATGAAGAAGACCAAAGCTTAAAAGCACAGCTGCATGTGCGTGATGCTTGCCAGCGTTTACACGCGCAAGGTATTCAAGTTTTCATTGCCCATGGTAATCATGACCCCCTTTCTTCTAGGCTACAAATGCTTAATTGGCCAGAAAATACAGTGGTTTTTCAAGACAGCGTACAAAGCTATGGCATTAAGCGCAGTGAACAAAATGAGGAAAAAGATGTGGCCGTTGTGCATGGCATAAGCCATGCCACGGGGCGAGAGTCGCGTAATTTAGCCAAGACTTTTTCGCGTGATGAGCAGGAAAATGCAAAAGAAATCTTCCAGCTTGGGGTGTTGCATTGCAGCTTAGATGGTGTTTCTAAAGCTGACCGCTATGCCCCATGCTCACTAGACGACCTTAAAAATACGGGGCTTGATGCATGGGCCCTTGGGCATGTGCACGAAGGGCGGGTTATAAATGAAGATCCATTTGTGGCATACCCCGGTAATACGCAAGGTTTGCATATCAATGAAAACGGAGCCAAGGGTTGCTTGGTGGTAGATATAAAGCCCATGGGTGCCGGCCAAGTAAATAAATTTGAAATAACAAGCAAGTTTCACACCCTTTCACCAGTAATTTGGCAATGCTTGCACGTGGCCGTGGACGATGTGGAGACCATGGACGAAGTGATTAAGCGTATTAGCCAAGGCATCACGCAAGAAGCAGCCAGCGCAGATCCTGAATGTACAACTCTCATTTTACGCATCTATCTTAGTGGTCGCCTTGAGCTTGACCGCGAATTACGCAAAGAGGACGTTTTGAACGATATTTTAGAGCGTGTGCGCGAGCTTGTACCCCATGTTCCACAAGTGTGGATTAAAGATATTATACCTGCCACCAGTGCCTTGCAGTCGCTACAAGCTTTGAGTACACGCGATGATTTGTTGGGTGAAACCCTACGCCTAGCCCAAGGTATAAATGACAATGACGAAGCCTTACAAGGCTTTATGCAAACGAGCCTAGCCCCATTATTTACGCATCATAAGGCTAAAAACTTATTGGAAATGCCGCAAGGGGAAGAGGCTAAAGCACTATTAGAAGAAGCACAGCGCATCTGCGCAGATATGATGGAGAGCCGCTAATGCATATTGCATCTTTTCACATTGATGGCTTTGGAGTACTCTCACAAGTGGGTGTTGAGCAATTGCCGCAAGGTTTATCTGTTTTTCTTGGTAAGAATGAAGCTGGTAAATCTACTTGTTTAGATTTTTTCCGCACCATGCTTACCGGTTATCCGCAAACACGTAGCAAAAAAGCCGATATACGCGATTACACCCCTCTAAGCCATGCGGGTCAAGCTGGTGGGTTTTTATCCTTACAAACAGAAAATCACGGCATAATCCGCCTTACGCGCAGGCCGCAAAAAGGTAAGGATGATTTAATATTAACCGATGCCAACGGACAAATACTTGATGCATCTATCTTGGATAATATTTTAGCTGGCGTTACCCGTGAGGTATATCGCAATGTATTTGGCTTTAGCCTTAATGAGCTACAAGCATTTTCATCTTTAGATTCTGAAGGTATACGTGATGCTCTCTATGGTGCAAGTTTTGGTATGGGACTGTTGCCACCCGGCATGGTGCTTAAAAAACTTCAAGAGTCCATGAATAAGCATTTTAAGTCTAGCGGCACAGTGCCAACTCTGAATGTAGCGTTAAATAAACTTGAAATCATACAAAGAGAAATCCATAAAGCTCATGCCACTTGCGCGCGCTTTGACACCTTAACTCTAGAAAAAAATAAACTTGAACAAGTCATACAGGATATAAGAGAACAAAAAAATACTACAGAAGGGCTGCGCCGTGATGCCGAAAGACAGCTAGGCGTGTGGCGGCAATGGGATGAGTGGAGAACCACAGAAAATCGCCTTTCACGCTTGGAGCATGTGCAAGACTCCTTCCCCGAGGATGGCCCGTCACGCTTGGAACGCGCCCAAGAATTACGTCAAGATGCCAGCAGGCGTGTACATACCCAAGAAGAGCGTTGTCAAAAATTGCAAGAATCCATCAACGGCTTACAGATTAATCCCAAGCTTTTGCAAGAATATGCCCTATTGCAAAGCTTAAGTGAGCGCAAAACATCATTTCGTCAAGCCCAAAGTGCTTTGGCTCCGCAAAATGCAGCCTTGCAGCGTAGTCAAGCGGCCCTTGAGCAATACCTTGCAGACCTTGGCCCTGACTGGACTTGTGAACGTATACGCAAGACTGACCGCTCGCTTTTTGCACGTGGTGAAATGGAAAGCCAAGCCACTGATATGCAGGCAGCCGAGCAAACTCATTTAGCGGCCACCCATGCCCTTGAAAAAGCAAATGCCGCAGTGGAGCATGCCGCACATGAGCATGCCTTAGCCAAAAATACTTTGGAGCATCTACCACATCCTGAGGCAGTTCTTGATGATATGGGGCGTGAAAGTGTACGCAACAGCATTGCCTTTATAGAAAACACTCAAAATACCTTAGTGGAAAAACAGCATGCAGTGCAAACTGCTACTCACGCTTTGCAGCGCACCCTAGGCCCTTTGCAAATTCGATTGTCTGCGCATGAAGATTCAAAAGAAGCCATACAAAAGCTTGAAAATTTGCTAGAAAATCAAGGAGAAGCCTTAGCCTTGGCCGATGTATGCCAGCAAGCTCAAATAATCACGCGCGAAGCTGAGCACAATGCAAACCAAGTGCAAGAAAGTGAAGACATGGCCAGAGCTCGCCTTGAGCGCGCGAAAAAACATAGTCATGAAAATAGCACCAGTCCGAAGAGTGCTTTAGATATCAGGGCAAAGGCCGTGCGTGGCTTACGCACGCTGTATAGTAATTTCTGTGCTGAAAAAGAACGCCTAGCTGAACTTACAGAACGCTTAAATACCAGCATCGCACCAGCACCGGTTAAAAGCATCCCCCTTATGGCCTTTGGCTTGGTAGTTTTAGCCCTTGGGCTTGGCGGTTTAATTATGCTCATGCATTTTGGCATAACTGAAATACAAATAACTCCGCGTCTGATTATTCCGTTAAATCAGTGGTCTTCATACTTTGTAGTGCTTGCCGGAGCAGCCTTGCTGGCTGGTGGGATGCCTCGTTCTGGGCCTGAAAGCAAACGCTATGCCTTAGAACAAAAAGAGCTTGAGGCCAGAGCAAGCTCCATGAATTTGCGTTTAATGGAGATGGAGGGCAATATACAAGAGCAATGCGTTGTGGCTCAAGTGCAAGGGGCTGATAATGTGACTCTTGATGCGGTGGAGCTGTTGCTTGAGCGTGAGCGTGAGCAATATGCTGCCAACGAACGCTTGGTTGTTGAAATAGAAGGGCTTGAAGCAGAACTTGCCACCATTAGTGAAAAATCAAAGCAAAAGCGCGAACTATTAGCCAAAGCCCAAACTGAGGAACAACAAGCCAGGCATAAATGGCATAACCTTTTACATGCCCACAATATACAAGCTATCCCCGCACCTGATGCTGCCACAACATTTTTTGCCAGAGTTGAGGCAGCCATTTTAGCCCAAAATAACTTGCAAGCTTTACAGGAAGAAGTAGCTCAACTTAAACAGCAAATGGCAGACCATACGGCGAACTTATCGCAAACCGCGCCCATTCAAGAGCTACTAGTTCCACCAGTGGTAGAACGTCTAGAACAAGATGCTGAGGGGCAAGAGCTAGAGCAGGAACAGCCAGTAGTGAGCTTTGAACCCACATTGCAAGATATTTTACATGCCGCAAAACGCGTACTTGAAAATTGTCGTGAGGCTGATGAAACTCAAGCGGAACGCCTAAAAGCTGAGGCTTTAATACATAATGCTAAGTATAACCAAGAACTTGCAGGAAAATCCCAAGCTGAAGCCATGGAAGAGCTTAATAGTAGCGAACAAAACTTAAGCACAGCACGTGCGGCTTGGATAGAGCGTTTGCAAGAGCTTAATATGGATGCGCATGTTTCCCCCACCATGCTCCGCACTGCTTTGGATAGTATGGAGCGTTGCCTTGCGGTGGAGCTTGAACTAGCTTCCATCCAAGAAGAAAAGCAACGCCTAGAGCATGAGTGCGAGGCGTTGGTCAAGCCGCTTACATCTATCTTAGGTAGCATGGGTAAGGATTTACCATTAGGAGCAGCCCACGACTTGCCATATCAAGAAGATTGGCTTGGCGCGCTAGATAATTTACTTTTTGAAGCACAAAATACCTATGATAACTCAAAATTAAAAGAACAATATAAGCAACAGCTTGTAGCGCAAGAAGAAGAATTGCATGAAGCAAATACTGCCTTTAGTGATGCCAAAGCCACCGAGGAGCATCTTTTGCATTTAGCTGGAACCAATAATGTGGAAGACTTTTTACGCATGGCAACAGTACGCGCGCAACGTAATGAATTATTACAGCGTAAGGCCGATTTGGAAGATGCCCTACGGCTTGCCGCTGGTGAAAATAGTTTTGAAGATTTTTTACAGTCATTCACCAAGACAGACCAACATGAACGTGAAGTATTTATTAATGACATGCAAAATAACCTTGATGCCCTAAGCGCAGAAGATCAAGAAAAATCCACAGCTCTGGCTGCCATTAATGCGGAGCTAAATACTTTAACTGCCACCGATGAGCTTGCGAATTTACGTCAGCAGGAGTCAGATTTACAGGCCAGTATTCAAAGTACAAGTAACACATGGGCAGCACAAGCTCTAGCTAGGCAGTTAATTTTGCAAGCAAAACAGCGTTATGAAAGTGAACGCCAGCCGCAAGTTATACGTATGGCTTCAGATATATTTTCAAAAATTACCGCAGGACGTTGGCAGGGTATTACAGCGCAGCTTGAAGAAAGCTCCTTACAAGTGTTCCCACCTCACGGCGCACCCACATCTCCATTAAATTTAAGCCGTGGCACGCAGGAACAGTTGTATTTGGCCTTGCGCCTTGCTTATATTCAACAGCACTCTGAGCATGCTACAGTATTACCAGTAATTATGGATGATATCTTAGTAAATTTTGACCCAGACCGCGCAAGGCAAACAGCTAAAGCTTTACTTGGGCTAAGCCAAGGTAATAAGGGGCATCAAATTTTGTTCTTTACTTGCCATCCGCACATTGCAGATATGTTGCAAGGCATCAATCCGGATAGTCAGCGTTTCTTGGTGGAAGGTGGCAATATTAAAAGTGCTTAAATTAGATGTAGCATTTACAAAAAACTATTAACTCGTAAACTATGCGCAATGGCTTTGGCACAGTCGTCAGGTTCCAAAGCTTCGGCATCAATGGTGCATTGAGCGTATTTTGTATATAGTTCAGCTCTTTCATTAAAAAGATCTTCAATGGTTTGACCGGGAGCTATGGCTATGCCACGGTCAGGATTGCGGGCTATGCGTTCCAAAAGTAGGGGAAGCCCCGCAGATAAATATACAATGGGCCCAAGGCTACGAAGATTTTGCATGGCTCTTTCGCGATAGATAACACTACCACCAGTGGCAATGACCGTGCGAAAAAGCCTTAAAGATGCAACAACTTCCATTTCTACATCCAAAAACTCCTCCTTACTCATGGCATCGGTGACGCTTTGCAAAGGCACACCGTAAAGTGATTCCATAACATAATCAGAGTCAACAAAAGACCATTGCAAATATTTTGCTAGAGCAAGGCCCACTGTGGACTTGCCGACACCGGGCATGCCCACAAGAGATACACATGGGGTTTTGTGGCTTTTGGGTGTGGCTGGAGAAAAACAATTAGACATAGTACTTCCTAGATTTTAATAGTAAAACTATAAGTTTATAAATCTTAATGCGATTTAGCTTAATTATACCTGTTAAGAAAGATTGCACTAATAATAATATAAAATCAAGAACAAGAAATCTGTTCAGAGCTAAAGCATCACGTGACTAAAGAAATGTTGCGCGCATCCGATATGTATAGTAGCAAATTTTATCCAATATGCTAAGGAGCACATATGCAAGCATTTTCTAAAATAATCATTGCAACTTTCACCCTCTACATGCTGTTATGCATCCCAGCCCTTGCTGCACAACGCGTGGGCGGATTTGTATCCAATACTCCCATGGCTGCAGGCCCTGATGCCAGTATTGGCGAAGTTTGGATGCGCCACGGCGGAGCACGTCTGCAATATGACGCCCTTATGGGGTCAGTACAAATGAATACCAATGGCAAGTTGCGTCGTGACCCAGCAGCAGTAAACTATTTGCCCCCCCTTTATCCTCAAAAATATGGCAAGGCACCAAAGTCACGAGTTGTGAGTAAAAAAGCAACCAGTAATGCAAAGGTGCCAGCTGGTGTAAAATCTAAGGGTACTGCGGTAAATCCTTCACCCAAGCCTGCGCTAAAAGATAGTAGTGAAAATAAAACTACGCCTAAACATCCGTACTCAGGCCAAGCCCCTGTGGCTCCGGATGCACCGCTAAGTACAGAGATTACTAAAAATCCAAGCCCGACTTCTACTGCCACCACAACCACTAGCACTGCTGCTACCACTACTAATTAGCCAATATTGAATATGAAAAACATTTGAAGCGAAATATTTTTAGCCATAAAAATATTTTGCTTCAAACTGTTATACGGTTTTTTTGTGCTGTCTAGCTGTGTTTTTTAATAAAAATCTATTATTTTAATGGGTTCAATGTTTTTTTATATTTGCTTAAATATACCATGGTTCAACTTGACGATAACTTAAAATAAGTGTAGAGATTGCCGTTCTTATTATCTGAAGGAGATTTTACATATGAAAAGAACATATCAACCAAGCAAAATCAGAAGGGCACGTCGCCACGGTTTCCGCGCACGTATGGCCACTGTTGGTGGTCGCGCTGTAATTCGCCGCCGTCGCGCTAAGGGTCGCAAGCGTTTAAGTGCTTAATATTTTTAGCTTATAATATTTTATAGGCTTTTGAAAAGAGAAGAGACAGGGCCCAAGGGGATAATGACACACGCATGGCCTAGCGCACGGCGCATATGTCGACGGTCTGATTTTATTTTATGCTATGATGCAAACTGTCGATATTTTACACAGTATTTTGTACTATTTGTGCGCAAGCAACAAAATCTTGGATGGCGTGTTGGGTTTACCGTAACAAAAAAAATGGGCAATGCGGTGCGCCGTAATCACATGAAACGGCTTTTGCGAGAATTTTTTCGATTGTATGGGCATGTACTACCGCAAGGGATTGATATTGTAGTAGTTCCTAAAAAAAATTTAATTGATAAACATATAAATTTTAGCTTTATACAGTCAGAATTAGCACCAATGCTGCAAAGACTTGCCCGCAAATACGGTCGGGAGCATTTGTTGTGAATAACATAATACGACGTATATATCTTTTGCCTGTATTTATATACAGATACGTCATTTCACCCATGCTTCCAAAGTCATGTCGTTATTACCCCACCTGCTCGGCATATGCCGTTGAGGCTGTCATGTTGCACGGCATAATCCGTGGTACATGGCTAACGTTGTGCCGTGTGCTACGATGTCACCCATGGTCAGACGGGGGGGTGGATCCTGTTCCACCTATCTCTTCCGATTATCACAAAAGTATATCCTAAATTGAGGCCATAATGGAAAATAAAAATTTAATTGTTGCCATAGTGCTTTCACTTGTAGTTATGGTAGGTTGGACATTTGTGGCCGAATACTTTGGCCTGACCCCAAGTCCTGAAATGATAGCTCAACAGCAAGCAGAGCAGCAACAAGCAGCAAAGCAAGAAGTTGTACAACAAGAGCAAAGTACCGAGGCTTTACCCGCGGCCCCGGCTCCGTCTTTGCCTTCGTCACCCGGTCGTGATATTGTTGTAGAAACACCATTATATAAGGCTGTTATCTACTCTGGCGGTGCTGTATTACGCTCTTTTGAATTAAAAAATTATCCATCAGGCAAGCAAACTGAACCATGGATTACTCTTTTTGGTATTCCTTTTGGCGAAATATATCCCGGAGGTGCGCCCAAGGTTGTTCCACCGGTTAACCTTGTACATGAGGACACCGCAGCCCTTGCCCCACTTGGACTACTCGTCAATGGTCAGGCCTCGTGGAGTACCGGAACTTGGGCCTTTGAAGGCCAAGATGTCAAACTTGACCAAGGTAAAACTACCCTGCAATTTATAGGCGAAGTGGACGGGCTAAAAGTCATTCGTGAATTGACATTTTATGCCGATACTTATCAAATTACAGAAAATGTCCGCGTTGCAAACCCCCATGACCAAACCCGCACTGCGCGCATTGCTTACACCGTTGCTGAAAATAGTGCCAACGCTACCGGTAGCTATTATGACAGCATGCGCATTGGTTGGAGCCTTGAGGGTGATTATAATGAAGAAACGGACATTGAAACCCTAACTACGGTGGGTACGCATGTGCAAGGGCCAGTGCTTTGGGGTGCTACCATGAGTACATATTTTATGTCGGCCATAGCACCTGCCAATACAAGCAATGTTATTCTTGCGGCGCAATTTCAGCAAGGTATATATAGGTTAATTATGGGGCAGGGTGATATGGTGGTGCAGGCAAATTCTGAAACCAGCCAAAATGTTACCTATTGGTTTGGCCCAAAGTTGCGCAGCTTGCTTGAAAAAGCCCCCAATGACCTCATCAGCACCATTGACCTTGGGATGTTTGGCGTTATTGGCAGTTTGCTCTTAGTGTGTTTAGAATTCTTCCAAGGTTATGTAAATAACTGGGGTGTGGCCATTGTATTATTGACCATTGCCATCAAGGCTGTTTTCTGGCCCCTTACCGCCAAAACATACAAAAATATGGCAAAAATGCGCAAGCTCCAACCTATGATTGCCGCTATTCGTGAAAAATGTGGCGATGACACCATGGCCAGAAATCAAGAAACCATGAATTTATACAAAACCTATGGCGTTAATCCGGCCAGCGGTTGCGTGCCTTTGCTTATACAATTGCCCGTGTTATTTGGACTTTTGCAAGCTTTGCCATCTTCAGTAGAGTTGCGTGGAGCTGCATTTATAACTTATTTCCCGGGCACTGATATTATTTGGCTAGCTGACCTTTCTGCACCAGATCCACTTTATATTGCACCGCTTTTAACCGGTATCACCATGTTTATGATGCAAAAGATGAGCCCGCCCATGGGTGACCCCATTCAACAAAAAATAATGCTCTACATGCCTTTAATATTTATAGTATTATTTTTTAGCTTCCCCGCAGGGCTTACTGTGTACTGGACTATAAGCAATTTACTCTCCATTGTGCAGCAATGGCATTTACTGCGCGTTAATAAAGCGACTTAGATTAATAAAACCTATTTACAGGAAATATATATGGAAAACTTCAAAGATTTTACAGGAAAAGACCTTGATGACGCCATAGCTGAGGCATGTGCGTATTTTGATACTGAGCGCGGGCAGTTGGAAGTTGATATAGTTCAAGACTCAAAATCAGGTATTTTTGGGCTTGTAGGTGCGCGCAAAGCCATGATTAGAGCCAGACGCATGCAATTAACCATGCCCATGGATAGTATGGCAACCAAGGCCACAGAGCAGCCTAAACCTGAAGAAGCACCTAAACCTGAAGAGGCTAAAGAAGCACCTAAGATGGCGCAAGCTCCTAAAGAAGCACCTAAGAGCAAGCCTGATGCACCTAAAAAAACAGAAGCACCTAAGCAGGAAATGCAAAAAACAAAGCCAGCACCTAAGGCCCCGATAGCCAAAGAAGAGGTGGTGGTAAATAATGAAAGCTCAAGTGCAGACGCACCAAGTTTTATGGATAGCGATGCAAACGATGCTGAAGACGCACCAAATAATAGCTTTGAGCAGTTAGATAAAGAGGCTTTAAAAGAAGTAAGCCACGATGTTATAAGTAAATTGGTTTTACCCATTGTGGGCATGATTCCCATTAGTATAGAATTTGAAGATTCAAGGGTTTGTGTGGGGCTTGATTGTGGTGAAGATTCTGGCTTACTTATTGGTCGTGAAGGCCAAACCCTTGCGTCCTTACAATATATTGCTTCGCGTATTATTTCACGTAAAATGCAAGCCTCTGTGCGTGTGCAATTAGACGCAGGTGACTATCGCACTCGCCAAGATGAAAAATTGCGTGATTTAGTGTTATTTTTAGCTGAACGAGTACGCACCACCGGTAAATCTCATTCCACTCGTCCCCTTTCATCTTATCATCGCCGTATCGTGCATGTGGCCTTGCAAGATAGTCAAGATCTCATAACTCGCAGCTCAGGCGATGGCCCGCTTAAGCGAGTTGTGATACAGCGCAAACGAGGTCAGTAATTAAGCTAATTTAGTATGTTAAACTCTGACACCATAGCCGCCATTGCCACTGCTCCCGGTACCGGAGGTATTGGAATTGTGCGCTTGTCTGGTGCTTATGCTAAGGATATTTTGGCAAGGGTTTTTCTTTCAAGCTCCCAAAAATTTACAAATTTTCGCCCATGGACATTGCATAGAGGGCGGTTTGTAGATAAAGGCGGAGCTTTAGTTGATGACGTCTTAGCCGTATTTATGCCCGAACCCAAGACGTTTACCGGTGAAAATGTGGTAGAAATTCACTGTCATGGTGGTCGGGCTATATTGCAATTGGTTTTAGAAACCTTAGTTGCGCATGGTGCTCGCCTAGCCGAACATGGCGAATTTTCCCGCAGAGCTCTTTTAAATGGGCGTATGGACTTAACTCAAGCCGAAGCCGTGGCCGAAATGATTGCCGCAAATAATGTCAATGCATTGCGCCTAGGCTCCAACAAATTGGATGGCTTGCTTGGTAAATATATATCTTCATTACGTGAAACATTAGAGCAACTGCGCCTAAATCTTTGTGTAGCCATTGATTTTCCTGAAGATGAAGTGGAATGTCTAAGCCCCCATGAATTTGTACAAATCATAAACAACGTGCGTGAAGCTTTGCAAATTCTCCTGCAAGCTCATGAGCGGCATAGGCATTGGCAAGAAGGGGCCACGGTGGTGCTTGCTGGTGCAGTGAACGTGGGCAAATCTTCCTTGCTCAATGCCTTGGTAGGCTATAATCGAGCCTTGGTTACAGATATACCTGGCACCACACGTGATTTTTTAGAAGAATATATTAATATTGACGGTTTAAGTATACGCTTGACTGATACAGCCGGCCTTCGCACATCTCCTGATAACATCGAGCAAATGGGCATTGAACGAGGGCGTGAGCGCATAAATGCAGCTGATGCCATATTACTGGTATTTGATGGTTGCATGGGCGAGGGTGCTCTTGATGCGCTAAGTGCTGAAGATAAAAACTTAACTCAAGATAGTAAAACTATACTTGTTTGGAATAAGTCTGATCTTGCTCCTAACATACCAAAATCTTGGCAAAACTATGCTCAAAAATGTGTGATAGTATCGGCTAAAGAAGGTAGCGGACTGGATGCGCTTTGTACAAAGATTAAAAATACCGTATTAAAAGATCAGGTTGCTGAACCTAAACCATCTGAAATAGTACCAAATATGCGCCAAGCCCATATTCTAAATGCCGCCGCAAAAGAATTGCACATTTTGGCTACTGACATTGGTAATGCTTTACCCTATGATGTGTGTTCAGTACGCCTTGACAGTGCGGTGGAGCTTTTGGGCCAGATTACCGGCCTTGATAGCCCAGATGAAGTATTGGATAAAATATTTTCTACATTTTGTATTGGAAAATAAACAATAAGTAATTGTTATGTCAAAACAAGATTATACCCGTAAGTTTACCAAGGAAGAAATTAATGCCATGCCCATCGCACGTTATGAGGGTGAGGTTATTCTTGTGCGTGATGCTAAAACTCTAAAGAGCGCGCTTAAAAAATTACATCAAGAACGGGTACTTGGTTTTGATACTGAAACGAAACCATCTTTTCGTAAAGGTAAGCTCAATCCACCAGCCCTCATCCAATTAGCTGCTGAGCATGCCGTCTACCTAATTCAATTAACTTGGATACCTTTAAATAAAGAAATGGCTAGATTGCTTAGTAATCCTGACGTATTGAAGGTTGGAGTCAGTATTCATGATGATATGCGTGAATTGCAAAAGGTCTATGACTTTGAGCCAGCCGGCATTGTTGATCTTGGCCTCCTTGCCAAACAAAACAAATTAGAAACTAAAGGCTTACGCAATCTTGCCGCTAATTTTTTTGACTGCCGCATCACCAAAGGCCCGCAATGCTCTAACTGGAACGCTCACGAACTTTCACATCGGCAAATATCCTATGCCGCCACCGACGCTTGGGTAGGCCGCAAAGTATTTTTACGTATGGAAGAGTTGGGTATGGTTCATGGTGTCTAAGCAGTTAAGTCCATTAAAAAAAATCAACCCAAAGCTTGGGCCAAGTATTGTGTTTTTTACTGGTGGCACGGCCTTAAAAACCCTTAGCCAAGAACTTTGTAAATATACCCATAATACAGTACATTTAGTCACCCCATTTGACTCCGGTGGTTCGTCTGCAACCTTGCGCACAGCTTTTGGTATGCCTGCCGTTGGCGACGCCAGAAATAGACTGCTTGCGCTAGCCAATCCCAAGTTCATACCCAAGGAAGTGATTGACTTATGCGAATCACGCTTGCCTCATAACGGTACCAGAGAAGAACTTTTACAAAATATTTATGATTTAGCCTCAGAAAAGCATCCCACGTGGGAGCGCGTCCCGCGGCTGTTTGGCGAGCCATTGCGAGTGTATTTGCGTTATTTTTTAGAAAAAATTCCCGATAACTTTGACCCCAAACACGCCAGCATTGGTAACTTGATTTTGGCTGGAGGCTACTTGCATAATAAACGCCAATGGGAGCCAATTTTAGCGCAGATTTCACGTTTACTGCAAGTGCGCGGAGTGGTTATGCCCATAACTAACAAGAGTTTACATCTCGGGGCAGAACTATGCAACGGCAAATTTATTATCGGTCAGCACCGTATTACCGGATGTGGTGAGGCAGGGCCGCTTGTACCCATACACCGTCTCTTCCTTCTTCCGCATGATAAAGGTAAAATGGCGGCGGCAGAGCAAGAAGTTTTGGCCAAAGTACATTTAGCAGCAGCTACGTATATTCGCACAGCAGAGGCTATATGCTACCCTATGGGCTCCTTTTATACCAGCGTACTTGCAAATCTTTTGCCTTGTGGCGTGGGTAAGGCAGTATCAGAAGCCCAGTGCCCGAAATTTTATATTCCCAATGTGGGGCATGATATAGAACAGCGCACCCTTTCTGTGGCCGATGCCGTGGCCATAATTTTGAAAACACTACGCTCTGACGCCGGAGATGTGCCCGCTTCAAGCTTATTGCAAAAAGTATTGGTGGATACTAAGCATGGATTTTATCCATGCGGTATTGATACGGAAGGGATTGAAGCTCAAGGGGTGGCCATTTGCGATATGCCACTTTTGGCGAAGGCGCATATCCATGATGCAAAGCTCACTGCCAAGGCGGTTATGGCGCAGGTTGTTGCTTAGCTGAACCTAAACAGCTGTAAGCAAGCTGCTCAAGCATCTCTTTTTCAATACATTATTTAAATTAAAAAACGATTTTTATCAGTATTATGATGTTGATATGTAAGACTTTTTGCGCGGATTTATGTCCCCCGAAGGGTGTTTTAAATCATCGTTGATGAAATGTGCATATTGTAAAAGTAGTTTTCCCTTAAAGTGCCGGGATATAAAAATATTGAAACATTGAAAGTTATAAAATTACTTAGTTGATGCTGAAAAACGCATTTCCATGCGCTTTTCAGAA
>CAYJIU010000017.1:0-28389 GCA_964370305.1 uncultured Desulfovibrionaceae bacterium | reverse complement strand
ACAATTCATTGTGCGGAGTCTTTTAGAGCGTTGACGTAAGTACAATGCGACCAAAAATCAAGAATCCTGCCCGAAGGGTGCGAAGCATAGCCGTTAGGCGAGCCTACGAGCCTTACGGATACAGAGAGCAACGATAGTCGAGCTTTGCTTGCCCGTTAAGCGATTGATTTTTATAACTTTTGCCCTGCACATATGATTTTTCAGCAAAGTGAAAATTTATTACAAAAGCACAAAAATAAAGTTAAAAAATAATTGTGCAGGATCCTTAATGTTGGATGCCAGCGTTACGTTCTATGAGCTGAATGGTATTGGCAATTTGTCTTGCGTGGCTTGTTTGGCGTTGTAGCTCAAGTTCAATGCTGGAAATACCCTTGATGACAGTAGTGTGGTTACGGTTAAAACGCTCCCCAATGGCTTGCAAGGATGTATCGGTATGCTTGCGTGCAAGAAAGTAGATACAAGAGCGGGCATGGACACAATTTTTGCGTCTGCTGCGCGATATAAGCTGGCTAGGTATAAGGCCATAGCTTTCGCATACAAGGCTAACAATCTTTTCTAAATCAAGATTTGGTCTTACTTTGGCGTATTGGGTTAAAATATCCATGGCCAGTTCGATGTTAATTTCTGTCTTAAGGCAGCGCGCTTTAAATATTAAGTTATTTAAGCAGCTTTCCAGCTGACGGACATCGTTTTCTAAGTGGCTTACCAAGATGTCTGCAACTGAATCTGGTAGTAATACTTGATGAATACGAGCTTTTTGTGCAAGAATTGAGCGACGCATATCAAGCGTTGGCTTATCCATATGAGCAAGTAATCCAGAGCAAAAGTGCGATACTAATTGTTCATCTAATTTATGCAACTCACGCGGCGTAAAGGAAGATGTGAGCACGACACGGCTACCTCTAGCTTGTAGGGACTTAATGGTGGCAAGGGCTTCATTTTGGGTTTTTTCCTTACCTTGGAAAAAATGTACATCATCAAGGAGCAGCACATCAAGATCACGCAATGAATTTTTAAATACATCCATGCTATTGCTACGGCTGGCGCGCACAAAATGAGATGTAAAATCCTCTGCCGTTAAATAGCCAACCCTAGCGCGGCCATTTTCACGAGCTAAATTTTGCCCAATGGCATGGACAAGGTGAGTTTTGCCAAGGCCAGAAGCTGCGCTAACAAACAATGTTTCCACATGTCCACCTTGGCGGCATATATCTTGGGCTGCGGCCACAGCCAAATTATTGCTTGGCCCCACCACAAAATCATTGAAGTCATAACGCCAACGCACTAAGGGTAAAATATTTGTTGTGGGAACCGGCAAAGCCAATTGTTTGTGTCTGGCCTCGTTTTCTGATGTAGCTTCGGGCGTAGCTTGGGTATTACGTACAAAGTTTTTTGGGTCTGCTACCTCAAAGGATAATTCAATATTTTGTGGTGATAGCTGTAAAACTTCAGCCGCTGCGGCGCAAATTTTTTCATGCAGGCGGGCCTTAATACGACTAATGGCATAGTGGCTGGGAGCAACTATGCGTACCGTATTTTGCTCCACACTGGCTTGCAGTGGGGCAATCCACACCTTATATACGCTAAAATCGAGCGTTTTTTGGAGTTTTTCAGATATTAGGGGCCATTGTTCTTGCATGGATGATTTTTTAAGATAAAAAGAAAATTTGTTCAAAGTTCATATGAGCGACTTCTGAATAAAATTATTCCCCAAGGTAAAAAAAAGATGCTGACGCTAACATATGGAAAATTAAAAGATAAAAATAAAGGTAATGATTAATTGACTTCCGCTTATACCCTTAAAGCAAAGGGTTTTTTAGTATGCAAGAAATTTTAGCCTAAAAAGAATATCACAGTTTTTCCACAATAAGATATGATTACAGCTTCTATTTTCTCTTATTTTCAAGAAAAATCATCTTTTTTTCTATGCCTAAAAAACAACGCTTTACAGGCTGTCAAGGTATTTTAACAAAAAAATTTCAAAAAAAATAAAAAGAATTATTTTTCAAGTTTTGAAGCTTTAAATTCTAAATAAAGAGTGCTGACAATAGCGGCGCAAAACCCACTAAGTGGGGTTTGTTATAAAACTTAAGACTTTCGCACAATGAATTGTGCAGGGGGCTTTATATAGTGATGCAGGGGATGCCGTTGTGAAGTGGGATATATCAAATTGACGTGCATTATAATATAATATAGGGTGCCTCATCATATGACATGGTGCCCACGGGCTTGATTGGGAATCTTGTGCAAAGCAAGAGCGGACCCGCCGCCGTAAAATCCATAACTTTGTTTTCTACGAATATCGTACGCGCCACTGGCAACGGGAAGGCCGAAAGCAAAGGGATTGAGCCGGAAGACCAGCCATGTACGGTATATGCAAATATCTAGATTACCCAGCCGTTTGGGTTTCATAGGTCGCGTGATATGGTGCATAAGTACTTGTAGCAACGGGATTTTGCTACGGAGGCAAGTAAACGTTTCCTCCCTCAAAATAACTATTTTGAGGGATTTTTTTTGGAGTAAAGCATGCTAACAATAAAAAATAAAACAAGTTTTTTACTGTGTTTTATATCATGCTTATGGCTTTGCTCCATACCCTTAGCTTGTTTAACGGGGCCTATGCCTATCGAATTTAATGAAGTTTTAGAGCTTCTTGCAGCATATTGCGGCTTAATTGATGCAACTGCATTTGACCCATCAAAGCTATTGGTTGTTGGTGACATTCGCCTTGCTAGAGTCGTGTTATCCTTACTTTGCGGAGGAGCTTTGGCTGTTGCTGGTGTTGCTTTGCAAGGTGTTTTGCACAATCCCTTAGCAGATCCTTTTACCCTAGGCGTATCCGCAGGCGCAGCTTGTGGTGCTAGTATTAGCTTTACTTTGCATGCACCCCTAATGGTTTTTTTGAGTTACTTTGTGGGGCCTAATTTCTTGCAAAATCTCGGTGGGTTGACTGCCTTTTCCGCTTTTTTGGGTGCTATCCTCGCCTTATTTATGACGCTTTTGTTGAGCTCAGGCAGTGGCTATGCTGGCACTACGCGCATGGGCCAAGGGCAGCGTGATAGTGTCATCCTTGCGGGTATTGCAGTGGCCACATTCTTGGGGGCCGTGGTGGCATTAGTCAAAGCCTTAAATGAAGAATCAGTTACCAGCATAGTTTTTTGGATAATGGGCTCTTTTCAAGGGCGTACGTGGGATAGTTTGCCTTTGATGGTTATACCTATTGCGCTGGGATTGTTTCTTATTGTGATGCACTGGCGCGAACTTGATGTGCTGAGTTTAGGCCAAAAGCAAGCGGTGCAAATGGGAGTATCGGTAACTAGGGTGCGTCTATGTTTACTACTTGGGGCAAGCATTATGACGGCAGGTTGCGTGGCTGTGTCTGGCATTATAGCTTTTGTGGGCCTTGTTGTGCCGCATATTTTGCGTTTATGTATGGGCTCAAATCATGGACCACTGTTAGTAGGGGCATGGTTTTTAGGTGGTATATTATTGGTGTTTGCTGATGTACTTGCGCGCAGTGTACTTTCTGGTGGTCAGGAATTACCGGTGGGGGTAGTTACTGCACTTATCGGGGGGCCGTTTTTTGCTTTACTTGTGCGGTATAAGGGGCGCTTATGATAGATTGTAATAATATTTGCGCAGCTTATGCCAACCATGAAATTTTACATAAAGTAGATTTTAAGGCAGATGCTGGTGAGTTTGTGGCCATTATTGGCCCCAATGGTAGCGGAAAAAGCACGTTATTAAATATACTTAGCGGTGTGCATGTGCCAAGTAGCGGTCAGTTGCGCATCATGGGCTATGCAGCCGAGCAATTGAGCATGCGCAAACGCGCACATTATATGGCTATTGTACCACAACGTCTTGAACATATACCCCAAATTACAGTGCAAGATATGGTGCTCTTGGGGCGATATGCGCATCTTTCTTGGTTTGGGTTATATAGCGATGAAGACCAGAACATAGCTCAAGAATCCTTAAGTCAAGTTGGCGCGAAAGATTTACAAGAGCGTGATTTAATCACACTTTCCGGTGGAGAGCTGCAACGCGTACTTTTAGCTAGGGCTTTAAGCCAAAAGACGCCCATATTACTTTTGGATGAGCTGTCTGCTGGTCTTGATTTAGCTCGAATGATAGAAGTATTTGATATTTTAGATAAAAAAAGAAAAGAAATGTCTTGTATTATTACTGTTATGCACGATATAAACCTTGCTGCTTTGTATGCAACTCGCCTTGTGGGCTTAAAGTACGGGCAAATTTGCTTTGATGGGCCAGTGGCTGAGGTCTTTACCCAGTCAAACTTACAACAACTTTACGGGACAAAAATTCATGTATTTAATCACCCAACCAATAACGTGCCGCAAGCATGCCCCGGGCGTTAAGGCGGTCGTATATAAATCAATTAATGCGTTAAGGCTACAATTTGTACAAGCAAGTTTGGCTTTTTGTGTACTGTTTGTATTTAGTGCTGGGTTATGCTTTGCGGCTGATGAAAGTAGTGCAAAGCCAGTGGTGAACGATGGTAAAATACGCATAGTTGACGACACAGGATATGAGCTTGTGCTTGATAAGCCAGCCACGCGCCTTCTCGCATTATATGGTGCGTTTAGTGAAATTATGCTTGCCCTTGACCTAGGGGGTTTATTGGTGGGGCGTACTGCGGCCGATGCTCAAATTGAGGGCCTTAAGCACTTGCCAGCAGTGGGTACGCATATGCGTCCTAATTTTGAGTTGATTCTTTCACTTAAGCCTCAGGTAATTATACAATTCTTAGGCCGCCAAGAAGCCGAAAGCCTTGGGCATGGTTTGCGTCAGCATGGCCTGCCTGTACTATTGTTCAAAATGGAAAATTTTGATGATATGTACAGAGTTATTGAAAAACTTGGGGAGCTTACTGGTAATAAAGCTAAGGCTATGGAGCTTGTGTCCAGTTATAAGGATCGTTTAGGTGATCTACATCGTATTTTGTTAAATGAAAAAAGGGTGCGTGTTTTTTTTGAGGTACGCTATCCTAATTTATTGGGAGCTGGGGCCAACTCCATAGTGTCTGATATCATTAAGATTGCTGGAGGTAGTAATGTTATTACCTTGCCTGAGCGGGTTATACGCATTAACGAAGAAGAGTTAATTTATAAAAGGCCAGATGTTTACATCATTCAAAAAGGGCCCATGAATGTAGACCCAGAACCCATAGAACAAAGGCCCAATTATGCAACTCTGCCGGCGGTACAAAATGGGCGGGTCTTGGTGGTGGATCAGTTGTCGTTTTCAAGGCCGGGGCCGCGGGCGGTAGATGCCGCAGAAATGCTTGCAAAATGGCTACACCCCACAGTAAATTTTGATGTTGAATTTGATTAATTTTATTGTCTAACACATTTTGAAGGTTGATTTATCATGTATGGGAAACTCTATGGCGTGGGCGTTGGGCCCGGTGCTCCTGATTTACTAACTCTTAGGGCCGTGAATGTTTTGAATAATGTGCATGTGGTCTTGGCTGCTGCTTCGCCACGTAATGCCTATTCTACGGCTCTTGATATTGCTAGTTCTCATATAAATGAGGCTGCGCAGATTGAGCGGCTTGAATTTCCCATGACGCATGACAAAGATATTTTGCATAAAGCTTGGCACAAAGCCGCAAAACGCACTCTTGATATTTTAGCCCAAGGCAAGGATATAGCATTTTTAACCCTTGGAGATCCCCTTATTTACAGCACTTTTGGCTATTTAGTGCAAACAATTAAGCAGTACTCTGATGACATTGAAATTGAGGTTATTTCTGGTATTACATCTTTTCAAGCGGCGGCTGCTTGTACCAATACTGTACTTTGTGAAGGGCATGAAAATTTATTGATTTTACCGGGTATTAATGGTGGGCAAAAACTAAATCAAGGGCTTAACACTTCTGATAATACTGTTATATTAAAGGCATATAAAAACTTCCCTGCCATTTGTGAGGCTTTGCAAAATACAAACCGTATGCCAAAGGCAATCCTTGCTTCGCATATTTGTCAAGAGGGTGAGAGTGTGTATTTTGACCTTGAGCAAGTGGAAGGTGTGCCGCCGTATTTGTCTTTAATCATTAGTAAAAAATAATTTATGCGTAGATTTTATTCATCGTTTTTTTCTGTTCACGAAGCCAAGAAGCTTTTAAAACTTGGTGTTCCTGTATATATTGCTCAATTATCTGGGGCAGGTATGAGTTTTGTGGACACTATCATGACTGGCCAATCTAGTGCTGTGGATATGGCGGCAGTTGCCGTTGCAAGCTCTGTTTGGAATCCCATTGCATTGTTTGGTATTGGCATATTGTTAGTGTTAACGCCGCTTTCTGCCCAAGCCGTGGGCGAAGGTAGAGTGAGTGAGACACCGCATATTTTGCGCCAAGGCATATGGTGTTCTTTGCTCTTGGTTATCCCTTTGATGCTCATATTTTATATTTTGTCTTTGCAGATGGATCGTTTTGGGCTGGAGCAAGATTTAGCAAGGCTTTCCACTGGCTATTTGCAAGCCGTGCTTTGGGGGCTGCCGGGTTGGTTTTTATTTATTAATGTACGTGGATTTTTAGAAGGCTTTTCACGCACACGTCCGGCCATGGTTATTTCAATGTTGGCCTTATTACTTAATGTGCCCATTAATTATATATTGATATGGTAAGTTTGGTCTACCTGCCTTGGGCGCTGTGGGTTGTGGTATTGCCACGGCCTTTTGCTTTTGGTTTATGGGTTTAAGCATGGTGTTTTTTGTCCGCCGTGACAAGCAGGCCCAAGTCTTGGGGGATTTATTTCTACCCATGTTTGTGTCAAAGTATAATGAGAAGCGAGTAGATTGGAAAAGCATTAGACGAGTGTTTAGAATCGGCTTGCCCGGTGCCTTAGCCATGCTTTTTGAAGTATCACTGTTTGCGGTTTCTGCTTTGGTGATTGCGCCCCTAGGTACAATTGTAGTGGCGGGGCATCAAGTGGCCATGAATGTGGTACATATGCTGTTTATTTTGCCCCTATCTGTGAGCATAACTACTACTATTAGGGTGGGTTACTGCTTGGGGGCTGGGCAACTAATTCATGCCAGATTAATCGCATGGACTGCCATATGCATGGGTTTTTTATTCGCCATTTTAAGCTCGATTTTGGTAATTGCTTTTAGGGAAGCCATTGCCCTAACCTATACCAGTGATGCGGCGGTATTAGCCATAGGTATGCATTTATTGTTGTATGGTGTTGCCTTCCAAACTGTTGATACAATTCAAATTGTTGGTATTGGCGTTTTGCGTGGCTACAATGACACCAAGGTTATATTTATTTTTTGCTTTATTGCCTATTGGATTATTGGCTTTCCCTTGGGTGTTGTGCTTAGCCGTACAGATTGGCTTGTACCCGCCATGGGGGCTAAAGGCTTTTGGATAGCCTTTATTATAGCACTTATTTTTGGGGCAATTTGTTATACTTTGCGAATTTTGCATTTACAAAAGCAAAGTTCGGCCGAAGTATATGAAAAAATACACAAGTAATAGTTAAATAATTCAAGACAATACAATTAATGTTAAAAAAGTAAAAAAAATGCTTGGCAGAGGGGTGGTCTTTGTGTACTCTCCTTCGGCTATGGCTCCTTGTGTGTAAATAATTTTAAAATTCTTGACACGCTGACATTTTTTATTTAGGAGCATTTTTCGATATTCACGAGGAGTTATTCCACATGAAAACTTTTAGTCCTACACCCAATGACATCAAACGCGAATGGTTCGTTGTTGATGCTAAGGATCAAGTACTTGGCCGCTTGGCCTCACAAATTGCTCACCGTTTGCGCGGCAAGCATAAGCCAGAATTTGCACCGCATATGGATAATGGTGATTTTATTATCGTGGTAAATTGTGAGAAAATCCGCGTTACTGGAACTAAGCTTGATGATAAAAAATATTATCGCTATTCTGGTTATGTGGGTGGTCTTAAAGCCACCTTGCTTAAGGATGTGCTTGTAAAGAAGCCAGAACTTGCCATTATGAATGCTGTTAGAGGTATGTTGCCTAAAAATCGCTTGGGTCGCGCCATGCTGAAAAAGCTTAAAGTATACGCTGGTAGTGAACACCCCCATACCGCCCAAAACCCCAAACCCCTGAGCTTCCCTTACTAGGGGTTAGGAGAATTATATGTCACAGAAATTTGATTATGGTACAGGCCGTCGTAAGACAGCCACCGCACGTACCCGCCTTTATGCCGGAAGTGGCACCATTACTGTTAATGGTCGTCCTTATGATGAATATTTTCCTCGTAAGACCTTACAAATGATTATCCGTCAACCTCTTGAACTTACTAAAACTTTCGATAAAATTGACGTTAAAGTAAATGTAAAGGGCGGCGGAGTTGCTGGTCAAGCTCAAGCTGTGCGTCATGGTATTTCACGCGCATTACTTTCAGTTGATGGTGATTTGCGTAGCCAGTTAAAGCGAGCCGGTTTTCTTACTCGTGATGCGCGCAAGAAAGAGCGTAAAAAATACGGCTTACGTGCTGCACGTGCTAGGTATCAATATTCCAAGCGTTAGGATTATTTGCCTTATTGGCTTATTAAAAAATAATGCAGGGCAGGCTCTTTGTAAAAGGGGCCTGTCCTTTTTGTTTTTGAGATGTGGTATACCAATTTAAAAAAACTATAAATCGAGCATATTATGAAAAGGCAGCATTATATCTATAAACACAGCACCACTGAGGCCACCACGGGATATTTTTCTTGTGAACCAGAACCAAGTTTAAGTCTTGAGCATGCTTTGGCTAAGCTTGCACAAAGCCCCATGGATGAGTTTTTACACAGCCATGTTTTACGCCAGCTTATCAAATTATCTTATGCTGAAATTATTACACAATTTAAGCAAATTATAGATGAAAAATCAACTGGCTATGCTGTGCTTGCAGCTCTGTTATTAGAATGTGCTATGCTAAACCCAGCCCTTGCCAAGCTTAAGGATTTTTTTGATGCAAAAGATTGTGAACTGGCCCTAGCTCATACACCCTTACGACATTTGGCTTGGCAAAACCTAGCGGATAAGGATTTGCATCAAGCTTGGTCTGAAGTATTTGCAGCTAATATCATTAAGCATAATAAATTGCCTCGCCCCGATGAGTTAGATGAAGATGGGCTTTTACCCCTGTATACAGATTTACCAGCGATAAAAGAAAATACTAATGATATTACGGATGTTTACGCTGTGCACGCAGCAAGAGAGGGCTCCACTTGGTCTAGACCACCATCACAACAAACTGCACAGCAAGCCCTTGCTATATTGGTGGAAAATGATATTATAGCCGGTGCTGAAATGCGCCATGAGGCCTCACTTTCGCCCATAGCACTTTTGCGTAATTGGAATGTGCGTATGCAGATAAATTGCGCTCGTCACAATTACACGGTGGAGGGGCAGGGGACTACCTATGGTCGCGGCCTTTCATTGGCTGATGCCAGAGCATCCTATGCTATGGAAATGATTGAACGAGCTTCGGCATATGTTAGCATTGAGCATGAACAAATAATGGGTTTAACGCGCCCAACTCCCATGTTTTATGCTAGTTATTCTGAGCTAGTAAATAAAAATATTCTTGCCTTAGATCCCAACTCCCTGCCTCTTGAAGTGCCCTATGCCGATGCTTGCATATATTGGATGGAGGCAGAAGAAGCGGTGAGTAAGCAAACAATACTTGTGCCGGTGCAGGCTGTATTTCTTTTTTGCAATCTAGATGAACCGGCTTTATTTATGAATCCTGGTTCCACCGGTTTGGCTACGGCCAATACCTTGGCTGAGGCTAAATTGGCTGCTCTTATGGAAATTTTGGAGCGTGATGCCGAGGCTGTCATGCCCTATGATCGCAGAAATTGTTTTACATTGCGCTCTAACGATGAGCGAATTCAGGCTTTGTTTGATGATTATAAATCTCGTGGAATTAATATTCAATTTCTTGATTTAACAACGGAATTTGGTGTGCCCTGCTATCAAGCTTTTGTGATGGATAAACGTGGCGATATTGTGCGAGCTACTGGTGCTGGACTTTGCGCAATGCGCGCTGCTCTTTCGGCTTTGACTGAAGTACCCTATCCTTATCCGCATGGGCCGGCCTCTGGCCCTGCTTTGGCTGGTTTGCCAGAAAGAGTGCTTGAAGAATTACCGGATTATACTTTAAAATCACCTACGCAAAACTTGGCTTTAGTGGAAGATGTACTTATACAGCATGGACATATACCACTCTATGTGGAGATTTCGCAAACTGATTTAGAGTTTCCTGTGGTGCGAGCCATTGTGCCCGGGCTTGAGCTTGGGGCAGAGCTTGATAGTTTTACTAGAATCAGTCGGAGGTTGTACGCTAATTATTTAAAATTATTTTAAAAATATGTAGTCGTGCTGCGTTAATTTGAGTTTTTTTGAGCTGCTTGGTTTAAGATTTTTAATACTTGCAGAGCGTATTTTTCCTCAGGGTCAGCTTTTATGGCAAGCTTTGCAAACTCGTGAGCTTCTTCAAATTTTTTCCACAAAAGGTACAAGGTTGCCATGCGCCCATGGGTGCGCGGATGCCCGCCGAATTGGCGCAATGCAAGCTTAAATATATATTCAGCGCCGGCATAATCTTCTGCTAAAATAAAATTATTGATGGCCAGTGTGTAGTTTTCCATATCTCTAGGGGCAGATTTTACAGCCATTTTAAAGACTTTGGCGGCGGGTAAATATTGCTTGGCATGGGCTAACTGGCTTCCAATGTAATTTAGAGCTTGGCTATGAGCCTCAAACTCCATGGCAGCCCTTTGCAAAAAAGATGTTCCTATGGCCCATTCACCCTTGGCATAGGCGGTTTGTGATTTATGCAATAAATCTTGTAAACGCTTATCTTCTAAAGCTTTAATTTCTCTATCCTGTTTACTTGCCTCCACTTGAAACATTTTAGCAAACTCTTGTAATACTATAATTAATGCCCCTTCCTTGCCACGTTCATAATACAAGGGGGATTTTTCTAAAGCATAATATGGCAATAAAATTTGCATGTGCGGGTGGGCAGAAATATCTTGTAATGCAGTATTTATGTGCTTTTCTAGAGCCTTCTCCGATGGTATATGAGATAAACTGCTTATATTGCGCAAGGCAATGCTTATGGATTCAAGGGCGCGGGCAATGGCATCATCTTGTAAATAAGCCTTGGCGCGAGCTAGATGCTCGCGGATATCCTTAGGTAGTTCCATGATTATTTTCTCCCTTCCAGTATCTAAGCACTTCATCTTTATGCATATTTAATGTACCAAGGGCTGCGTCGGGCATTAGCATACGCACATTGCCCCCTTGGCACCATTGTTGGCGAATGTATGATGAGCTAATATCCAAGCGGAGCAAGGGTAAATAGTAAAAATATGTGCCCTGCTCAAGGCGTGCGCACGGAGTGGGCCCATCGTGAGTGACTTTAGCTGTTGGCCAAGTGCGTTTTATTTCATCTAGGAACATTTTTTTATCAGTGCCGGCCCTTGGTACCACAGCAAAATCCGCCAATTGTGGTAATTCAAGCCCTCTGAACCATTGCGGTATAGCAGAAAAATCCTCCCCACCCACCAAGAAAAGCAGCCTAGCGTTTGGGTATTGTTGCTTATATATGGTTAAGGTATCCCAAGTATATGACGGGCCGGTGCGTTCTTGTTCTAGCGGGTTTATGTGCAGGCCGTCTATGTCATGCACAGCGGCTTTGAGCATGGCTAAGCGCAAGGAAAAGGGCAAAATGCTTGTATTGCTTTTGTGTGGAGCAATGGAACAGGGGATAAGATCAAGCCGAGTTAGTGGCTTTGGCAATAACTTACATTCCAACGCCTCAATGGCAAGACGTATATGCCCTATGTGTACAGGGTTAAAACTTCCACCTAAAATACCAATATACATATTAATTTCGTGCCGGTTATTTGTTTTTCTTCCTTCTGCCAGAAGGTTTACGCGCTTGTCAGCCCTTATTCATTAGTGTTTTTGCAGTTTTATTAATTTTTGTATGCTCATGCTTTTTAGGCATGCGTCCCATGCTGGGTATTAGGATACGATGTTGACGCAGGCGTTCAGCATCACTTCTTGCAACATAAATGTTTTGGCCCTTGGTATCAAGACCGGTATAGTACATGGCCGTGGCTATGGTGCCTGGTGTTGGTATAAAGCACTGTACTTGTTTGGGCTTCCAATTACGTTTAGCAAGCCACTGCGCAAGCTCTTGCATGTGGGCATCGGTGCAGCCGGGGAATGCACTCATAAGATATGGGACAACAAATTGTTCACGCCCAGCCTTGGTGCTTTGTTTTTGAAAAGCTTTTAAAAAACTTTCAAATACAGTTACCGAGGGTTTGCGCATATATTGTAACACATCTTCCACACAATGCTCAGGGGCAATTTTGAGCTGCCCGCCAGTAAATTCACATGTATAGGCTGCGATGGCCTCTGGCTCGTGCGCCGCTATATCTGCTCTAATGCCGCTTGCTATGCGCACATGCTTAATGCCGTCCATTTGGTGTATGTCACGTAAAAGCCTTACATATTGCTTTTGAGGAGTTACAAAGAATTTGCATACCTTGGGATGACAACATGACTCACGCTTACAAATATCCTTGCATGCGCAATGAGCTTGCCACATATTGGCTGTGGGGCCGCCTACATCGGAAATACTTCCAGAAAAATTTTTTTGTTTACCAAGGGTGCGTACTTCATTTTTTATGGATTTTGCAGAGCGTGAACTTAAGCGTCTGCCTTGATGCAAAGCCAGTGAACAAAAGGAACATCCGCCCCCACAGCCCCTATGGCTGGTAATGCTTGTGCGTAGCATTTCCTCTGCGGGGATGCTTTGCCCATAGCTTGGGTGGGCTGCGCGTTGAAATGGTAGTGCATAGAGCTCATCCATTTGTTTTTCATTCAAAGCCTTGGCCGGCGGGGCAATAATTAAGGCCCTTTTATCATATTTTTGCATGGCATATGTGCCAGTATGCACTTGCCGTTCAAGGCTTATGGTTGCTTGCATGAGTAGGGATTTGTGCTCAAGTAAGGCTTCGTGGTCTGGTAACTGGATGCAGTTTTTGCCACTTACGTCATCTTCATGACCCATCCAAACTGTACCAGCAATATGGGTAAGTGGTTTTTTTTCTTCACAATGCTTTGCAATATCTAGTAGAGCCAGCTCAGCCATGCCATAAACCAATAAATGGGCTTTGGCATCAAGTAGGATAGAGCGGCGTAAGCTGTCACTCCAAAAATCATAATGGCTAATGCGCCTTAGTGATGCCTCAATGCCACCAAGTACAATGGGTAGCTCAGGAAAAGCCTTGCGTGCGAGATTAGCGTAGATAATACTAGCCCTATTGGGCCTAGCACCACATTTTCCGCCCGGTGTGTAGGCATCGTCATGACGTTTTTTCCTAAAGGCAGTGTAATGTGCAAGCAGTGAGTCCAATGCACCAGCCGTAATGCCTGCAAAGAGGCGTGGCCTACCCATAGCCTCAATATCATTGGTGTTTTGCCAGTTGGGCTGAGCACAAATGCCCACGCGAAAGCCGTTGGCCATGAGCATGCGTCCAAGCAAGGCAGTGCCAAAGGCCGGATGGTCAACATAGGCATCACCGGTGATAAGAAGGATATCTAGCACATCCCAACCAAGAGCATGCATCTCTTGGCGGGACATGGGCAAGAACGTGGGCTGTGCTGATGGACTTTGTTGAGCCATGACAGCTTAAAGTTGGCTATTGTGACGCCGGAGGCATGATTAACATATTGCCGCCAGGGTGGGTTTCGGTAGGTGACATGCCTTGGTCAACACCGCGACCACCTTGATCAGCAGGTGTTTTGGCTTGCGCTTTTCTAGCATTATCTTGTTTTACATCATTCATGTGCTGGTCTTGGAAGGCCAACCATTCTTTGATGCTAATGATATTGTCATTATTAGAGTCAATAATATCAAATACATTTGATTTCATGGTGGGATATAAGGCCTTGAACTCATCCAAGGTTACTTCGTTATTGGAGTTTGTGTCCATTTTGGCATATTTTTCCTGTGAGGAAAGCGAGCTCCCGGCCGCGTTGGGGTTGGCATGGGCATATGAAGTGATGCCAAGCATTAGGGTAAGTATCATTAATGTTTTTTTCATGATATTTCCTTTTGTTTTAATGTGTTATGAGTTAAGACGAGCTTCCACTATATTGATGATGGTGCGATCCATGTCCTTCATTCCTTGTGTGGAAATGCTCTCCAAATTCTTTACCGTATTTTCTATGCTTTCGTCTACAATTCCTTGTAGCTCAGGGTAGTGCCCCTCCAAAGCCAATAAAGCCGCATGACAAGCCTCCATGGCCGCAGTACCAACCTTTAATGCACAAGTATCTTTTGCGCCATCGCAAATCATTCCGGCAAGATTGCCAAGAATAATGGCCATGGCATTGGCAGATTTAGTAATATTGCCAGAAAGCAAATACACAAGGCCAGCCGCAGCACCGGCACCTGCACAGGCTGTGCAGCCACAAACGGGGCTTAGGCGGCCAAGTCTGCTTTTAATATAGCTTGTGGAAAGATGACTAAAGGCAAGGGCTTTAGCTGTTTCTTGTGAACTTTTATCCGAAACTTGGGCCATCATAGCAATGGGTATAATGGCAGTTAGGCCATGATTTCCGCTGCCGGCACTACTCATGACAGTTTCTTTTAATCCGCCCATGCGCGCGTCGGCAGCGGCGGCGGTATAGGCTTTAATGCGCAGTGATTGTGAGGCAAGATCTTTACCGCTGGGCAAAAGCGGTACAGATTGAATAAGAGTACGTCCTGTTTGCAAGCCCAAGGGATTTTTTATGCCCTTTAAGGCCATATCCATATTCATTCTTGCGCCATGTAATAAATAATCCACATCGGCATCGCTAATACTGTCCAGCACTTTTATAAGCTGTGTGTAAGGCATGCGGCGGATTTCGTCAGTGATATTCAATACATTATCATCATGTTTGGTATTATTTATGTAGATGATGTCATCATCAAGTTGAACTTTCGTAATATTATCATGCTGGCCTTCGATAATACATATAGCCTTGTGGCCCTCAATATCTGTTAGCTTTGCTTGTACATAGACGCCAGGATGCGAAGCATCGGCTACGATGGTAATAATATGTTGATTTAATAAGTCTATGGCTAGGGGTAGGGTTTTAGGGCCACAATCTTTTAGTACTTCAAGGCCGTATGCAGACTTGCCTTCCACAATTGCAAGGGCTGCGGCAATGTTATTTCCCTTCATACCTTCGGTGCCGGGTATGCCAACTGATGCACCATTTTTGAAAATGCCATCGCTTACAGTAATATGCGCGTGACTGATACTATGTTTTAAACATTCCCTTGCTCTGGATACGGCCAAGGCCACGGCGGCGGGCTCAGTACAACCAAGGGCTGGCTTTACTTCTGAGGCAAGAAATTGACTAAGGCTAAATGGTATATTTTTATGCATAATATTTTATTTAAAAAGTATAATTGTTATTTGAAGCATGCTTTGTGGCTTATATAATTTTTTTTCCCCTTTGTATATAAAGACTCCTGCGCAACTCATTGTGCGGAGTCTTTAGGAGCCACGTGATTGATTCTGGTTTGCAAAATGTTTTTCTTTTTTATGTAGTTTTTCAAGACATGGATTGCCGCGTCGCATCGCTATTAGTTTGATTTTTAAGCATAATTCCTGCAGCGATGCTCCTCGCAATGACTTCGACTAAAAGCTTTATGAATAACAAGCTTATTTTTAAGCATAAATTTTATCTTTAGTCAATTGCGAGGAACGCAGCGACGAAGCAATCCAGAATTTTTTGTAAAAGACTACACTTATGTAATTATGTTAATTTATTACATAAAAAGTTTTTGTTTCAACTCGGAAAGTCGTATTATTATAGTGCATTTCAAATAACACACTGTGCAATATGTACAAACAAATAAAGATACAAATGGGACTTATGTCTTGACCAGTTATCCATCGTGTCTTATTTATAACGTATTATGAATTGGGATTGGGATAAATTACAAGAAAAACGGCAGAGGCAGTCACGTTCATTCCCCCCACCCAGCGGTGGTGATGGCGGAGATTCAGGTGGCAGTGGTGGCAATGGCGGCGATAATAATCGCATGCCCCCACCAAGTTTTAAAAATTTTCCAAGTAACCCACTAAAGATGAAGTTTCAATCACCCAACAGAAAGGGTATGTGGATTCTTCTAGGTGGATTGCTTATGATGTGGCTTTTATCGGGCATATTTATTGTAAACCCCGATGAAGAGGGCGTGGTATTGCGTTTTGGTAAATACGTGCGCTCGGTGGGGCCTGGCCCGCATTATCATTTACCTTCACCCATTGAAACAGTGTATAAACCAAAAGTCACGCAAGTTTTGCGTGGTGAGGTTGGTTTTCGTTCTGTGGGGCAGGAGCGCACCTTTACACAAGGTCAAGTGCGCACTGTGCCGGAGGAAGCCTCTATGCTTACCGGTGATGAAAATATTGTAAGCGTGCAATTTAGCGTGCAATATAAGATTTCAGACCCGGTGGAGTATTTGTTTAATGTGATGGATCAAGCAGCCGTTGTGCGTAATGCAGCAGAGGCTGCCATGCGTGAAGTCATTGGTAAAAGTCTTATTGATTCAGCTATTACCGATGGCAAGATAAAAATTCAAAGCGATGCCACAGAACTGTTGCAAAATATTCTTAATCGCTATGCAATAGGTGTTCAAATTATTGCAGTGCAGTTGCAGGATGTACACCCACCGCAAGAAGTTATTGACGCATTTAAAGATGTTGCCTCAGCAAGAGAGGATAAAAGCCGCATCATCAACGAAGCTGAAGCATATAGAAATGAACTTTTGCCTGTGGCTCGTGGTCAGGCCGCTGAGCTTGAAAATCAGGCGCAGTCATATAAGGAAAGACGTATCCAAAATGCTCAAGGTGAAACCCAGCGATTTATATCTGTACTAAAAGAATATCAAGGAGCTGAAGAAGTCACAAAGAAACGTCTTTATTACGAAGCTATGGAAGATATATTAACTAACGCTAATGAGAAAATTGTTATTCCACAAGGTACCGCTGAGCGCATCTTGCCCTTCTTGCCTCTTGAAAAGGGTGCAAGTACAAGTGGTGCTAAAGCCGCTGCCGCAGGAGGGTCTAAGTAATGAAAAAGAGTCCTCTTGTCATTATGTTCTTACCTCTGGTTGTGGTTTTATTGTTGTGGCAGAGTTTTTTCATTGTGCATGAAACCGAAAAAGCTCTAGTATTACAGCTTGGTGTGCCCCAAGATATTGTGTATGGGCCGGGCTTACATTTTAAGCTGCCCTTTATCCAAAATGTTATTTATTTTGATGCACGTATTTTAGATTACGACGCAAGACCAACAGAAGCTTTTACCGTGGATAAAAAAGCAATTGTTTTAGATAATTATGCGCGATGGCGTATAGAAAACCCCTTGCAATTTTATCGTACCATGCGCACTATCCCCGGTGCTCAGGCTCGTTTGGATGACGTTGTTTATTCACAATTACGCGCTCTTGTGGGTGGTTATACTTTAACTGAAGTTGTATCCACGCATCGTGCACAAATTATGGAAGAAGTAACCAAGCGTGTGGCAGACCTCATGCAAGGCTTTGGAGTTGAAGTAGTAGATGTGCGCATTAAACGAACCGATTTACCAGCAGAAAACCAACGTGCTATTTTTGAGCGTATGCGAGCCGAACGTGAGCGGCAAGCAAAGCAATATCGCTCAGAAGGAGTAGAAGAATCAACACGTATTCGATCTGATGCCGACCGTCAAAGGGCGGTAATATTGGCTGGGGCCGCTAAAAAATCTGAAGTTATCCGCGGTGAAGGTGATGCTATTGCAGCTAAAACCTATGCCGATGCTTTTGGTCAGTCTCCAGAATTTTTTGAATTTCAACGTGGTCTGGATACCTTGCGCAAATCTTTGCGTAACAATAGCCGTATTGTACTTTCGCAAGATAATCCTGTACTCAAACCCCTACAATAAGGGCAAAATAAGAGATAGTATGTCCTCGTTTTCAGAAGCATATGAGCGAATTAAGTTCGCCACTCACACAAGAACTCAAGTTGAGTTAGCAAAGGTTTTAGATATAAGGCAGTCAAGTATTTCCGATGCCAAAAGGCGTAATTCTGTGCCTGCCGACTGGATTATGAAGCTTTTTGAAAAGTTTGGCCTAAATCCAGACTGGCTTAAGCAAGGTGTTGGCCCCATGTATTTGCGTACTGAGCAAGGTTATCAACCCCAAGAAGCCCCCATGGGTGGAATGGCTGAAGATCCAGTCCATTATGGCGATGCTTTAGCAAAACATGTAATTTTAACTGTGCATGGAATGGCTTGTGAATATAATGATGGTGATGAGCAACCAGTGCTACCTCAAGTAGGTAAAATATCACTACCTTTAAGCTTTGCAGATTCAAATATTAGTGTTGTTCGCATGGATGCACCAAATATGGAGCCATACATAGCGCGCAATGCCTATATGGGTATTGATACCACGGCAACGGTGCCCATTTCTGGAACTGTATATGCTCTATACTCACCCCATGAAGGCTTAACTATTAAGCGTGTATTCTTAGATGGTGACGCTGAGCGTTACATTTTGCGCTCTGAGGCGCAAGGCTACCCAGAAAGCACAATTGATGTACGTGCCATGACTTCGCGTATAATGGGCCGTGTAACTTGGGTTTTACAGAATATATAATTATTTCATGAGACTTACTGCCAAGGCAGTTAAACTGTCTTAGGTGTCACAAACACCCGTAAGGGGAATTGTTATTAAACTGAAAGCCATCGACTGAAAAGTCGGTGGCTTTTTCTTTTTATGGGTAAGCTGATTTTTTGAGATTTTAGCATGATTTATGATGAGGGTCTCTTTTTACGATTCAGCGTGACAGTAAGGGGTATACTTCCATTCAAATTCTTAGGCGCAAGGTGCGCTAAATGTGTAAGCTTAGTTGCTACATTAAATAATATGAAATTATTACTAAATCATATTGTAATTTATACTAAATTGTTTTTATTTGGAAAGATACTCTTTGTTTGATGTCATTTTTAAAGGCATGGACTGCCACGTCATGGAGCACATCATCCTTTTGTTTTATGTGATAGTGGGGCGACATTTCCTTGTAGTGTCTTTGTGTGTCACCATAAATCACTGCGAGGAAGGTGCGCCGTTATTTACTTAAATAGTCAGCCCTTAAAAACATAGTAAGACTATAATACGTAATGATTTTTGATATAAAAATATAAAAATAAAATTGCCAAGAAATGAGCATAATATGCGAATTTACGGCAATTTTATGACAGTAAAAATGAGTTTTTAAAAGGGGCGACTGACGAAATTTTTCTATAAGAAAAATTTTGCGCGGCGTAAAATAAGCCAGAATTAACTTCTGGCGACCCCAAAGGGGTATTTGGAGGCAACGTGCCTTTCTGAAAAGCGCATGGAAACGTGTTTTTCAGCATCGACTAAATAGTAAAGGAATCGTCACCGACGTGGCAGCCCATGCATTTAAATTTCATACAGAAGAGCCCAAAATACATACTTAAAGCACCTAGAGCCAATTCTTGCGATGAAAACTTTTGCTTGTTACAATAATCAATTTTTTTTGGTTGTTGTATATATTCTAAATATGTATAGATAGAATGGTGGTTGCGATGTTCCCCCGCATTGTGGCCACCACTATGAGACAGTGGAGGGTTGGCATAAAGCCAATCATAACTTTGCAAAAAATTAAGCCTGTGGGTAAATTTAATTAGCAAGGTTAGAGAGTGAACAGTTTAACATTAAGGAGTCGGTTATGACATCACAAACCAAAGTTTCTATTTTAATTTCAATTTGCTTTGCTGTTACTCTGATTGTATCATCCATTGCTACGAACATTTATAATCAAAGTATATAGATGGTTGACGTAGGACAATATATTTACCATGCATAACGGTAAAAATAATATTGAAAATTGTCCGAAAATTATTGCAAAGACATGCGCAGAATGTGTAATTTTATTGCAGTGATTGATTTAAGTACTTATTAACGCGTCAACTAATGAAATTTTTATAAAAAAATTTCGCGTATGCTAAACAAGCCAAAAGCCACTGGTTAAAAATCGGTGGCTTTTGGCTTTTGCTACTCTACGTAAAATCAAAAGCTCATTTTTGAGAAAATATTTCAAAATCAATGCCTTTGTACAATTTATTTCACAAGGTTAGATGTTGGGTGAGTTTTGTCTAAGAATGTAAGAAAATAGTGTGACTACTGCAATTTTGACCATAAATTCGCTTGTATTTTGTCATTTCATTTGCTAAACTATACTGTATAAGTGTAGTTTAACCATGTATTCTCTTAAGGAATCACTACATATGCACGCACCTAAGAACGAATTTCACAATACTTTTACCAGAGCAATTCTTGATGGCATTGGCCTAGTATTATCTTGCTGGACAAAGGAAGGCGAGCTCATCTACGCTTCTAAATCATTTTTAGATTTCTTTGGTGTTAGCAATATAGAAGAGTATACTAATGAAAGTGCATCTTTTTCTCCATTAAAACAATTGAATGGAGAAAACTCCACTGAACTATTCAAAAAATATATTCAGGAGGCAGCTTCACAAGGCTCTTGTAACTTTTCTTGGACTCACACACTCAAAAATGGGCATATACCTGTCAACTATCAGCTCAATTTAGTTAATTATAATAATATCGAATGTATCGTTAGCTCTTTTGACACTACAGATATAGAAAAATACCAGCATGAAGCTGATAAACGCTCACGTACTACATTGGATGCCGCTCCGCTAAGTATCACTTTTTGGAATAGAAATTTTAAAGCCATTGATTGTAATGAAGCAGCTTTTAAGATGGTTGGTCTTACCTCTAAAGAAGAATATTTGGAAAAAGTTTATGATCTTTTCCCAATGCAACAACCTGATGGATTGAATTCATCATTGCGTGCCAAGGATATTTTAGCTGAAACATTCAAGCATGGGCATTTTCATTGTGAGTGGATTTATAAAAGTGTTACTGGGGAGGATATCCCAGCAGAGGTTAACCTTGTTCGGATAAATTATGGCACTGAATATATTGTTGTTGAATATGCTAAGGATTTGCGTGAAATTAAAGCTAATAAAGCCATGGCTAAGGAGGCAGAACAACGTAGCTATGCCATGTTGGAAACCCTTCCCATGGGTGTAAATCTTTGGAATACAAAATATGAAATTATTGATTGTAACTTAGCAGCCATGACCATGCTTGGGATTGAATCCAAACAAGAATACTTAACAAAATTTTTTGATTGTACACCAGAATATCAGCCCAATGGTGAACGTTCTTTAGATTTAATCCCTAAAAATATTCAAAAAGCCTTTGATGATGGCTACTGCCACTTTGAATGGTTATTTAAAACTATATATGGTGAACCACTCTCGGCTGAGGTTACTATTATTCGTACAAAGATTGGAGATGAACATTTAGTTGCTGCCTATCAGCGCGATTTAAGTGAGATTAAGGCAAGCCAAGCACGAGCCCGTGAAGCGGAGGAACGTGCGCAAATTATGCTTGATACAACACCTCTTTGTGCAAATTTCTGGAACCAAAATTTTGAAAATATTGACTGTAACCTCGCTGCTGTAAAGCTTTTTGACCTTGACAACAAGCAGGAATATTTAAATAGATTTTTTGAACTGTCGCCGGAATTTCAACCCGATGGAAAATTGTCTGCTGACTCAGCTCTTGAAAAAATTACCACTGCCTTTAATGAAGGCATATGTAAGTTTGAATGGATGCATCAAAAGTTAAATGGTGAGCCCATTCCGGCGGAAATTACACTCATTCGTGCCGAACATCACGGCGACCCAATAGTTATCGGCTATACGAAGGATTTAAGGGAGCTTAAGGCAAGTCAAGCACGTGCCCGTGAGGCAGAAGAACGTGCTCAAGTTATGCTTGACACAACACCACTTTGCGCAAATTTTTGGGATCAAAATTTTGAAAATATTGACTGCAACCTTGCTGCGGTAAAGCTCTTTGACCTTAAGAACAAACAAGAATATTTAGATAGATTTTTTGAACTTTCACCGGAATTTCAACCCAATGGTAGGTCGTCTGCTGAGTCGGCTCTTGAAAACATTACCACCGCCTTTAGCGAGGGCATATGTAAGTTTGAATGGATGCACCAAAAGTTAAATGGTGAACCCATCCCGGCTGAAATTACGCTCATTCGCGCTGAACATCGCGGTATGCCTATTGTTATTGGTTATACTAAAGACTTAAGAGATCTGAAAGAAAGTCAAGCACGCGCAAGCGATGCAGAAGAGCGTGCCCGACTCATGCTTGATACAACACCGCTTTGTGCAAATTTCTGGAATCAACAATTCCAAAATATTGACTGTAACCTTGCGGCAGCAAAGCTTTTTGATCTTAAGGATAAGGAAGAATATCTAGCTAGATTTTTTGAGCTTTCACCGGAATTCCAGCCTGACGGCAAGCTATCATCTGAATCTGCTTTTGAAAAAATAACCACTGCGTTTAATGATGGATTTTGCAAGTTTGAATGGATGCATCAAAAACTTAATGGAGATCCAGTCCCAGCAGAAGTGACTCTTATTCGTTCAGAGTATCGAGGCGAGCCCATAGTTATAGGCTATACTCAGGATTTGCGTGAGTTAAAAGCAAGTCAAAAAATAGCCCATGAAGCAGAGGCAAGGGTGCAAGCTATGTTTGAAGCAACCCCACTTTGCATTAAGTTTTGGGATGATAGCCAGAATATTATTGACTGCAATGAAGAGTCAGTCAGGCTTTTTGGATTTGATAATAAGCAAGATTTAATGGATAATTTTGAAAAAACTTTGCCCGATAGCCAACTAGATGGGACAAATAGTGCAGTATTTATTTTAGAAAATATTTCCCGCGCTGCTAAGCAAGGATACTGCCGCTTTGAAGCGCTTTATCAGCATGCTGTAACTCATGAAATTATTCCTGCAGAAATCACTTTAGTACGTATCAAAAATCATGATCGCTATGCCATTGTAAGTTATTTGCGAGATTTACGTGAGCATAAAGCCATGCTTGCAGAAATACATAAGGGTGAAGAAAGCCTACGCCAAGCTCGCGATGTAGCAGAGAAAAATGCTCAAGCTAAGAGCGAATTTCTTGCCAATATGAGCCATGAAATACGTACTCCCATGAATGGGATTTTAGGGCTACTATATCTTTTATCCCAAACAAATCTTGCTGATATACAAGATAATTATGTACAAAAAATTATTTTCTCGGCTAACAATTTATTAAGAATTATAAATGACATTCTTGATTTTTCAAAAATAGAAGCTGGAAAGCTTGAGCTTGAACATATACCATTTACATTTAAAGAAATATGTGACGAGCTTTATAATTTATTTGCGCCAAAGGTTGATGCTAAAGCCCTTAAACTCAATATACATTATGGAAAGTTAGCTGAAGTCAGCATGTTGAGTGATCCTTTGCGCATAAAGCAAATCGTGTTTAATCTTGTGAGTAATGCACTTAAATTTACTGAACAAGGCAGCATTAACATTAAAGTTGATTGCTCAAAAGTTGATGAAAATCACGCGCATTGTTCCTTTGCCGTGCAAGACACCGGTATTGGCCTTAGTGAAGATCAATTAAAGCGCATTTTTTCCGCTTTTACCCAAGCAGATAGCTCTGTTACACGAAAATATGGCGGTACCGGCCTTGGACTTGTTATTTCAAGAAGCCTTGCACAAATGCTTGGCGGCACTATCAATATAACAAGTGTTTTACATGAAGGATCCACATTTTCCTTTGATTGCACCTTTGCTTTGGCCTCAGTGGACGAGCTTGCAAGGCATGCAGAGCAAGCAACAGCCGACAGTACAGATATAACATATCATGGACATATATTGTTGGTGGAAGATAATGAGATAAATCAACTCATTGCTGAAGAATTACTCACCAGTGTTGGCTATACTATAGATATTGCACAAAACGGGCAAGAAGCTATTGATATGCTTGAAAAGAAACCCTATGACCTTGTATTGATGGATATTCAAATGCCCATTATGGATGGTCTTACTGCCACTATGAACATACGTAAAAATGCAGCTTTTGCAAATTTACCAATTATTGCCATGTCTGCCCATGCCATGACTGGAGATAAGGACATAAGCATAGCCCATGGCATGAATGACCATATAACAAAGCCCATTGACCCTCAAAAGCTATATAGCACGATGCACTATTGGATGACTCATAAGGGTTAGCCATATTAGAGTATTTTTTAAATTATAAATGCCAGAAGTATTATTATACTTCTGGCATTTTACATTGTTTTTCAGCATTCACTATTTAGGGCAAATAAAATCTTCACCCTGCATTTCGCAATATCCTTTTGGCATTTTAATACGCATGTCAGCGTGGCGCATAGCACTATGCCGTACACTGCCATCTGGATCTATTACTTTAATTTCAATGAGTTTGTTTTCTTTATTATAGTATAGGTAAATTGTATCGGCATAGATTAGAGCACCGTTTGCTCTTGCGTATACCTTAGGGGTTTTACCCTTATACTTTGGTAACTCACTGGGGGATATTTCAAAAATAGGCTTGGCAGCCTGTGTAGTTGAGGATGATGAAGATGAAGCGCTAGAACTGCTTGGCTGTGATGATTTTTTATCCGCCTCAATTCTTGCAGAGCCACTTGCTGGCCCTTTGCCTCCCCTAACAGTTGCTGAGCCGTCAGAAGAAACTCCCACTCCAAAACCACTACCACTTATGCTACCACCAACGCTAATGGCATACGATGCGTGGGCATAAAACATTACAGCACAAAGCAAAGCTGAAAATAATAAGCGTTTCATCTCATATCCTTTTTATAAAATTATAAACACTTAAGTCAGTTAAGAGTATTTTTTAACTGCATCTTCAAGGCTTATGCCAATGGCTTTGGCAACGCCCATACCATATTCAGGGTCAGCTTTGTGGCAATGATAAACATGACGCTGTTGTACATCCAAGGATACTCCAGCAATGGCTCTTGCTGTATTGCCAAAAAGGCTTTCTTTTTGTTCATTGCTCATAAGTCTAAAAAGCTTTCCGGGTTGTTCAAAATAATCTGCGTCATCGCAATCATAATTCCAGCGGTCAGCGTCTCCAGAAATCTTTAATGGGGGTTCTGAAAAGTCTGGCTGCTCTTGCCACGCACCAGCTGTGTTTGGCTCATAACCGATAGTTGCACCATAGTTTCCATCCACGCGCATTTGTCCATCTCTATGATAGCTATGGAAGGGGCAACGAGATGCATTTACCGGAATTAAATGGTGATTTACGCCCAAACGATAACGCTGTGCATCGCCATAAGAGAAAAGCCTACCTTGCAGCATTTTATCAGGAGAAAAACTAATACCAGGCACCACGTTGGCAGGGTTAAAAGCTGCTTGTTCAACTTCTGCAAAATAATTTTCAGGGTTGCGGTTTAGTTCTAAAACACCAACTTCAATGAGTGGAGCGTCTTTTGTGTACCAAACTTTTGTTAAATCAAATGGATGATAACCAAGACTTTCAGCTTTGTCTTCTTCCATCACTTGGATATACATAGTCCAACGAGGGAAATCCCCCTTATCAATGCTCTCCAAAAGGTCTTTTTGGAAGCTTTCGCGATCATTAGCAACAATGTTGGCAGCTTCTGCATCACTTAAATTTTTAATGCCTTGTTGCGTTTTGAAATGGAATTTTACCCAAAAACGCTCGTTTTTAGCATTGATAAAGCTAAAGGTATGGCTACCAAAACCATGCATGTGCCGATAAGAATAAGGGATACCACGATCACTCATAACAACGGTCACCTGATGTAAGGCTTCTGGAAGGCCAGTCCAAAAATCCCAGTTATTTTGGGCACTACGCATGTTGGTGCGCGGATCACGCTTAACAGCATGATTTAAATCGGGAAATTTTAGTGGGTCGCGCAAAAAGAATACAGGCGTATTGTTGCCAACCATATCCCAATTGCCTTCATCCGTATAAAACTTAACAGCAAATCCGCGGATATCACGCTCAGCATCGGCTGCACCACGCTCACCAGCAACAGTAGAAAAACGTACAAATAAATCTGTCTTGTTGCCAATGCTAGAAAATAATTTAGCTCGAGTATATTTTGTGATATCGTGGGTTACGGTAAAATGTCCATAGGCACCGGAACCCTTGGCATGCATACGTCTTTCTGGAATCACTTCACGGTCAAAGTGGGCTAACTTTTCTAAAAACCATGTGTCTTGCAAAAACATAGGCCCGCGTGGCCCTGCTGTTAAAGAGTTTTGATTGTTAGGAACTGGTGCTCCGTTGTTAAAAGTGAGTTTTTTATTATTAGCCATGTTTCACTCCTTGGTAAAAGATTAAAATTTCACAAAGTTAAAAATTAATAGTAATTGTTCCTGATAAGAAAGTATACTAAACTTGAAACAATGTATACTAAAATATTATTTTTTTTTCATACCAAGTTCGATGAGCTTTTCTAATAGTCCGCCAAAGCTTATGCCAATGGCTGCGGCCTCTTGAGGAATGAGGCTTGTACTGGTCATTCCGGGCAATGTATTGGTTTCAATGACAAAAATGTCACCATTTTTTTGCAAAACAAAGTCTGTACGGCTATAACCATAAAGTCCTAGGGCTTTATGTGCTTTTAGGGCCAATTCTTGCATTTTAGCGTTGATGTTAGGGGGTAATGGTGCTGGGCATATTTCTTCTGCCCCGCCACTTTCGTACTTGCTGGCGTAGTCAAAAAAAGCTCCACGTGGACGAATCAATATGGGTGGCAGGGCAATATCGTCAAGTACGCCACAAGTTGTGTCTGCCCCGTATACACAAGGTTCAAGTAAAACATCACAGCCTGCTGCAAAGATTTTTTCCATGGCTGTATCTAATTCTTGTTTATTTTGTGCACAAAATAATAAAAGGGAAGATCCACCGGTATTGCTCTTTGCAAAAATTGGATAATCAAAGCTTGGTTGCCAGTCATCAGCAGGGGGAGCAGGCAAAAATTCCCAATCAGGGGTTGGTATACCAGCTACGCGATATACTTGCTTTGTTGCCGCTTTGTGTAATGCTAGAAATGAACCGGCAGCACCGCTACCTTGATATGGCACATGGGCAGAATCAAGCATAGTCTGCACGAGGCCATCTTCACCAGGCACACCGTGTAGGTTGATAAAGGCAAAATCATGCTGTCTTGCTGTATGGATAAGAGTGTCAAATCCGGAGCTTAAATCAAAAAATGTTACATGGTGCCCAAGCTCTTCCAAGGCTGTGGCTATGTTTTTAGCCCCATTTAAGGATACCTCACGCTCGTTGGACCAACCGCCCGCTATCAAAAGTATGCGCATCTAAATCCACCCCCAACCGTGCAGACAGTGCACGTTCTATTTCTTTACCTTGCATATATGATGCATTAATTGAAGCACGATGAGCTTCTGTCAACCCGTATCGCACAAGCAAATCCTCATAGCGTGCAGTTAATGAAACACATGTTTCATGCATCACACGTTTATCTGCATACATTACAAAAAAAGGTAGCTGACATATATTTTTAGGAATGTCCCAAGGCCAATGCACATGCATAGCAACGCCTTGAGCTATTTTTCGATTACCGGTTGTAGTTATAACCCATGACGCTCCCATCTGGGCATGGCTGCCGCCGTGGTTAATGGTATAAGTTTTGGCAATATCGTGCAAAAGGGCACTGGCCCGTACAGAGTCAACACAAACATTACAGTCATTATCTACAGCAATTTTGGCTAAAACAGTGGCAAAATCAGCCACAAGTAATGAATGTACTCGTACGTTCTCTAGCATACCATAAAAATCCCAAAGCTTAAAGCATGCTTCGTCATCAGGGATGATACCTTCATGCGAAGATGATAAATCAAGGTATGGTATTATTGGATGAGAAATTTTTTTCACGCTCATACGAAGATGTTATATTTTTTTCTTACTTCTGTCTAGTAGCAAGAGAAAACCAGTAATCATGGCAAAATCATTAGTTATAGCAAAACCCCTCAAATTTTGTAGTTTGAGGGGTTTATGACACGGCGCGGGAGTGGCCGGCTGTGCAAGCTTTTAAACATGCACAATACATAGGCTGTACCTTGAATATACTCATCGGCAAATAAACACTTTGCTTTAGGGTATATTGATGTTTTCTAGAAAAATTTATGATTATGTTACAGGCAATTCACAAGTTTCATTTTGGAAAATTTTATTTTGAGAGGGAACTTTGCATAGCGCATGGCCAAAAGCTCCGTAAAAGCATGTCTTTAGTAATGGCTTAAGCAGTACGTGATTCCGATTTGCAAAATGACATTTCCTCTTGATGACGTTTTTTAAATAC
>CAYJIU010000016.1:0-28601 GCA_964370305.1 uncultured Desulfovibrionaceae bacterium | reverse complement strand
AAAGTGAGGCCTAAGTGTCTGAGCAAGCAAAAATTAGTATTGAGCAGGAGATGCGTAAATCGTATCTTGAATATTCTTTATCAGTAATAATCGGGCGTGCCATACCTGATGCTAGGGATGGTTTAAAGCCTGTACACAGGCGTATTTTGTTTGCCCAGTCGGAGCTAAGCAATACTTACAATCGTCCGCATAAAAAGAGCGCGCGTATTGTCGGTGATGTAATTGGTAAATACCACCCGCATGGTGATTCAGCCGTGTATGATGCCCTAGTGCGTATGGCGCAAGAGTTTTCTATGCGTAATCCGCTCATTGATGGGCAAGGTAACTTTGGCTCTATTGATGGTGATGCCGCAGCGGCCATGCGTTACACCGAAGCGCGTATGTCGCGTCTTGCTGGTGAATTTTTGGCAGATCTTGATAAAGAAACTGTTGATTTTCGCCCCAACTATGACAATACATTGGAAGAACCTTCTGTTTTGCCTACAAAGGTGCCAAACTTATTGTTAAATGGCTCCTCTGGTATTGCTGTAGGTATGGCAACCAACATTCCCCCGCACAACTTAGGTGAACTTTGTGAAGCACTTTTGCATTTGCTAGCTAATAGTGATTGCAGTGTGCAGGACTTAATGGAATTTGTGAAAGGGCCTGACTTTCCAACTTTTGGTTTTGTATATGCTGGTCAAGGGCTTTATGATGCATATCATACTGGCCGCGGCACTGTAAAAATGCGTGGGCGAGTGGAGATTGAAGAGCGCAAAAAAGGCTTACAATCCATCATAATAAAAGAAATTCCCTATGGTTTGAATAAATCGAGCTTGGTAGAGAAAATTGCCGCCCTTGTACATGAGCGTAAAATTGATGGCATTGCGGACTTGCGCGATGAGTCCGACCGTAAGGGCATACGCATCGTTGTGGAGTTAAAACGCGGCATAATCCCTGATATTGTTATTAATTCTCTTTATAAATTTACCCCTCTTGAAAGTAGTTTTGGTATAAATATGCTTGCGGTTGTGGATAATAGACCGCAACTCCTCAACCTAAAAACCGCTTTGCGTTGCTTTCTTGAGCATAGAAGAGATGTAATCATAAGGCGTACCCGCTTTGATTTGGGTAAGGCTGAAGCTAGGGCGCATATTTTAGAAGGTTTACGCATAGCCCTTGATAATATTGATGAAATTGTAGCTTTGATTCGTGCTTCTAATACACCAGAAGAAGCTCGTAACCGCTTGATGGAGCGTTTTAGCCTAAGTGAAGCTCAAGCTAAAGCTATCTTGGATATGCGCCTGCAAAGGCTTACTGGTTTACAGCGCGAAGAACTCTTGGCTGAATATAAGGAAATACTTGAAAAAATAGAATATTATAAGTCTATTTTAGGTAATATTGAAGTGTTGCGCGGGGTTATGCATGATGAAATTGTCCACATTCGTGACACCTTTGCCACCAAGCGTCGTACAGAAGTTTTAACCGATGAACTCGTAGGTATTGATATTGAAGATTTAATACCGGATGAAGAGGTGGTTATTACCCTTTCGCGGCGTGGTTATATGAAGCGTACTACCCTTGATAACTACCAACAGCAGCGCAGGGGGGGTAAGGGTATTGCAGCACTAAATACGTCTGAGGATGATTATGTACAAGAGTTTTTGACCACGACAAATCATCAATATTTATTGTTGTTTACCAACAAGGGGCGCATGCATCAACTTAAGGTACATCAAATACCGGAGGGCAGTCGCACGGCCAAGGGTATGCATATAGCAAACCTTTTACCGCTTGAAGAAAATGAGTGGGTAACCACAGTACTTGCAGTGCGTGAGTTTTCTGAGGATAAATATTTCTTATTTGTTACTCGTAGGGGTATGGTCAAGCGTTCTTCGGCATCGCTTTATGCAAAGTGTCGTAAGACTGGCCTTATGGCGGTTGGTCTGCGTGATGATGATGAGTTAGTTGTGGTACGGCCGGTGCGTGAAGATAGCCATATTGCCTTAGCCACTGCGCATGGTTTTGCCATTCGTTTTTCATGCATGGATGTGCGGCCCATGGGGCGTACAGCCACCGGTGTTAAGGGTGTTGCTTTGCGCCGCGAGGACGTGGTTGTGGCATGTGTAATCCTCAAGCCCGATGATCAAACCACCGAAATTATGTCAATTTCCACTAATGGATATGGCAAGCGCACCAGTGTTGAGCTCTACCGTCTACAATCGCGTGGCGGAAAGGGTATTATTAACTTTAAGGTTTCGCCAAAGACTGGTCATGTGGTGGGTGCTATGCCGGTGCATGATGAAGATGGCTTGGTCTTGCTTACTTCTGCTAATAAAATCGTACGCATAGGTGTTGAGGATGTGCGCAGTAAGGGGCGGGCCACCATGGGAGTTATGCTGGTACGCCTTGATGAAGGTGCAAGGGTTGTGGGCTTTGACCGCGTAGATGAAGGCGGACAAAGTGCGCAGATACATGATGACGACGGCGAAGATTAAGATGTTAATGAAAAATGGCATGTTTTTAAGGTGCTTAATTGTATTCACCTTATTATTTTCTGGCCTTGCATGTAGTAATGAGCCCACAGCGCAGGATGACCTAAGCTTAGCCAAGGAAGCCATGGAGTCCAGAGAATGGTTTTATGCTGAGCGTCTACTTGAGAGATATTTAAATAATGTAGATGATATTGAAAAACGCTGGGAAGCTTGGCAAGCACTTATAATTACTGGTGAACACGCAGGGACACACTATAGTGTTATGCGTCTTTACTATGATAACATGTTGCAAGAGTTTTTAGATGATAATGCCAAGAAAAAGGTAGTGCTGCTTGGCTTGACCCAATTGCTAGAAGATGGCAATGACTATGACGCCGCTACAGATATGTGGAATGTTTACCTTAGCATTGACAACTTAAGCACAGAAGAGGTTTTTGCTGCTACGCGTAGGGTGGTTGAAATATATTTACACACCGGGCAGTTTGAATCTGCTGAAAACTCTCTATATAACTGTCTTGGTTTGGAAATTTCTGCTGAGGATAGTGCCATTTGCCTTTATGAGCTCGCAGACCTTAAGGCTGGACGCGGAGCCTTGCAAGAAGCTTCTGACCTTGCTTTGCAGGTGCTTGATTTGGAAACATACGCGGACACGCGGGGTAAGGCTGCATTTTTGCTTGGTGATATAGCTGAGCAACAAGAAAAATTTGAAGAAGCTCATAAGTTTTTTGAGCAAGCAAAAGAGCTTTATCCCAATGTATTGGCAGTAGAAAATCGTATTGCATTTTTAGATAACTTAATGAAAAATAAATAGGTGCAGCAATGATTCGTCACGAATGTGGTCTTTTGGGAATTACCAAGCATGAAGAAGCTGCGCGCATGGCTTATTTTGGGTTATATGCGCAACAGCACCGTGGGCAAGAAAGTGCCGGCATAGTAACTTGGTGTGGTGAGCAGTTGCATGAGCACCGTGGCATGGGGCTTGTGCCGGATATTTTTTCCGAAGAAAGCTTTATGCACCTTAAGGGTGATATAGCCATAGGGCATGTGCGCTATTCTACCACCGGAGCTTCGCACTTGCGCAATTCACAGCCTTTTGTGGCCCGTTTTCGCGACCTTGAGATTGCCCTTGCGCATAATGGTAATCTTGTAAATACCAAGGAGTTACGCTCAAATTTAGAGGATCGTGGAGCTATTTTCCATACGAGTATTGACTCTGAAGTTTTTGTACATTTATTGGTACGGGCTATGCGAAGCATGAGCCTAGAGGATGCCTTAAAAAGCGTTTGTGCTGAAGTGCGTGGGGCATATTGCTTGCTTGTGCTTGTGGGTGACAAAATGATAGCCATTCGCGATCCACACGGTTTTCACCCTTTGTGTATGGGAAAGCTTGACGATAGCATTATTTTTGCTTCTGAAACCTGTGCCCTTGACTTGCTGGAGGCTGATTATATTCGTTCTGTTGAGCCAGGAGAAATGGTTATAGTGCATAGTGGGCAGGTTACAAGTCAAAGCATTATGGGAGATAATCAACCTAAGCCTAAGCACCCAAAACAATGCATTTTTGAACTGGTGTATTTTGCCCGTCCGGATTCTTTTATATTTGATGAACAAGTTTATCTTTGTCGCAAGCGTATGGGGTGGCAGCTTGCTTATGAGTCCACTCCTGATGTTGATTTTGTAATGCCTTTTCCTGACTCTGGAGTATATCCGGCGGTGGGTTTTGCCCAGTGCGCGGAGTTGCCGTATGAGCATGCTATGATTCGTAACCACTATGTAGGCCGAACATTTATTCAACCTACTCAAAGTATGCGTAATTTTGGGGTGAGGATGAAAATTAATCCTGTTTTACCCATGATTAAGGGCAAGCGCATTTGTATTGTAGATGACTCCATAGTGCGCGGTACCACCATGATGACAAGGGTTAAGAAATTACGGGAGCTTGGAGCAAAGGAAGTGCATATACGCATTGCATCACCCCCGGTGCGCTTTCCTTGTTTTTATGGAATTAATTTTTCATCTAGGGGTGAGCTTATTGCAACCCAACATAGTTTAGAAGAAATTAAGCGTATATTGGATGTGGACTCCTTACATTATTTGTCCATTGAAGGCCTGTTGCGTTCGGTTAATCACGAAAATCATTACTGTACTGCTTGCTTTACTGGCGACTACCCTGTACCTTGTGCGGCGGCAACAGCAGCTGGTTGTGGTTGTTAGGCTAATTTTTGTTTTCGGATGTAATGATGAGTATTCAAAGTATTAAGGGTTTTGCTGATATTTTTCCCCCACAAAGCCATGTGTATACACGCATGGAAAATACAGCTAGAGATGTTTTTGCCCGTTTTGGCTATGCGGAGTTACGCACCCCCATTATGGAGCATACTGAACTTTTTTGCCGCTCCATTGGTACAGAAACCGATGTTGTACAAAAAGAAATGTATACCTTTGCTGACCGCAAGGATCGTTCTTTAACCTTGCGTCCTGAGGCTACAGCTGGAGTTATGCGCTCATATATTCAGGCTAAGGTTAACCCCGATAGCGTAAGTAAGTACTTTACCTATGGGCCCATGTTCCGTTATGAGCGTCCGCAAAAGGGCCGCATGCGTCAATTTCACCAATTAAATTGTGAGTGTCTTGGCTCAAGCTCCGCGCATACAGATGCAGAACTAATTGTTATGCTTATGCAATTTTTTGCAGAGCTACAAATTAATGCTACAGAATTGCAAATAAACACTCTAGGGTGTGCTCAATGTAGACCGCAATACCGCAAGTTGCTGTCTCAGTATTTGCACAAGTTGGATGTGGCTAGTCTATGTGCTGATTGCCAAAGGCGAATTGATACAAATCCATTGAGGGTTCTTGATTGTAAAGTTCCAACATGTAAGGCTTTAACCGAAAACTCTCCACAAATTGATGAAAATGTTTGCCCTGAGTGTGCCAAGCATTATGACGTAGTTCTTAATTTATTGACCAAGTCAGGTCTTGATTATGTACGCAATTCACGCTTAGTACGCGGGCTTGACTATTATTCACGTACTACATTTGAAGTGGTTTCAAAGGCTGTGGGGGCACAATCTTCCATTGCCGGTGGCGGGCGTTATGATGGCTTAGTTAAGCAATTGGGTGGGCCGGATGTGCCGGGGCTCGGTTTTGCTTGCGGCATGGAGCGTGTTGCCATGCTTATGCCAGACGTGCAAGATTATCGTCCTTTATTTTATATAATTCATATGGGCGAGGTGGCCTTGCAAGCCGCTTTTGAGCTTGGTTTACATTTGCGCAAGCAAGGCCTAAGTGGTGATTTGTGCCATAATGGTGGGAGTTTTAAGAGCCAAATGCGTCAGGCGGATAAATCAAAAGCCCGTTTTGTACTTATTTTGGGTGAAGATGAATGTAAAAATGAAAGTGTAACAGTAAAAGATATGGATACTGGCAAGCAAGAAAGTTATAAAATGGCTGAGCTTGTTCAGATATTACTTACAAAATAACGAATTTACAAAGCAGGATTAACATGACTCAGCAAAGTGGCGAGCAGAATTTAAATGTACAATTAGAACATCAAGGTTTTATTGAAAGCCTTGGAGAGTGGCGGCGCAGTCATAATTGCGCATCTTTGACCATGGAAAACAATGGCCAAGAAGTATGCATTATGGGCTGGGCACAATATCGGCGTGACCACGGTGGCTTGATTTTTGTGGATATGCGTGATCGCTATGGTCTAACCCAAGTGGTTTTTAGCCCTGAAATTGCACCAAAAGCTCATGAAAATGCCCACATTTTGCGCGCTGAATATGTTTTTGCCATTAAAGGTATTGTGCGTCCGCGCCCCGAAGGTATGACGAACCCACATATGAAAACCGGTGAAATTGAAGTTGTTGTACATGAGTGGAAACTGCTCAATACATCCAAGACTCCTGCCTTCCCCATTGAAGATCGTTGCGAAGCAGGTGAAAATTTGCGCCTACAATGGCGTTACTTAGACTTGCGTCGTCCGCGCATGGCAAAAAACTTTCAAATTCGTCATCAAGTGGCAAAATCTGTGCGCAACTACCTTGATGAGTTACAGTTTTTAGAAATTGAAACCCCTGTGCTTACTCGCTCCACACCAGAGGGTGCTAGGGATTTTCTTGTACCAAGCCGCGTTAATCAAGGCCAGTGCTTTGCTTTGCCACAGTCACCCCAATTATTTAAACAGCTACTTATGATTGCTGGCATGGATCGTTATTTTCAAATTGTGCGTTGCTTTAGAGATGAAGATTTACGCGCAGACCGTCAGCCTGAATTTACGCAAATTGATATTGAAATGAGCTTTGTGGACGAAGATCAAGTTATGAGCATGGCTGAGGGCTTGATGGCAAGAGTTTTCAAAGATGTAAAAAATATTGATATCCCTCTACCCTTTCCACGCATGTTATATGATGACGCCATGTTGCGTTATGGTGTTGATAAGCCAGATACACGTTTTGGCCTTGAGCTTATGGATATCACATCCATTGTGCGTGGTTCTGGATTTAAGCTTTTTTCCGCTGCGGAATTGGTAAAGGGTATGCGTGTGCCTGGCGGCGAAAGCATGAGCAGAAAAGAAATTGATGACTTTACAGAATTTGTTAAAATTTACGGGGCTCAAGGGCTTGCATGGATTAAAATTCGTGAAAATGAGTGGCAATCACCCATTGCAAAGTTTTTGTCTGATGAGGAGCGCAAGGGCATTGCGGAAACTTTAGGCTTGCAAGTAGGCGACATTGTGTTTTTCCAAGCTGGTGAAAGTGCAATGGTCAATGCAGCTCTTGGCAATTTGCGTGTACATTTAGGTGAATATCTTGGGTTGGTTAAGGAAGATACCTACAACTTCTTGTGGGTAACTGACTTTCCTCTTTATGAGTATGATAGCGATGAAAAACGCTATGTGGCTTGCCACCATCCATTTACATCACCTGCTGAGGGGCATATGGAACTTATGTCCACCGAGCCAGCCAAGGCCAGAGCCAGAGCTTATGATATGGTCTTAAATGGTAGTGAGGTTGGTGGTGGTTCCATTCGCATCCATTCCGGAGAAGTACAAAGAGCCATGTTTAAGGCACTTGGCTTTAGCGAAGAAGACGCTGAAGAGCAGTTTGGCTTTTTAATTAATGCTTTAGAGAATGGTGCACCGCCTCATGGTGGCATTGCTTTTGGCCTTGATAGGCTTGTAATGTTGCTTTGCAATGTGCCAAGCATACGTGATGTTATTGCCTTTCCTAAGACACAAAAGGCTACTTGTTTATTAACTAACGCACCCGGTGCTGTGTCTTCGCGTCAACTTCGTGACTTGGGCTTGCGTTTACGAGAGCAAAGCTCGTCAAGTTAATTTATGGCTTTACTTGAAATATTACAATATCCTAATCCGCTTTTGGCCAACAAGTCTGAACCCATTGCGGAAATTACGCAAGACATTAAAGACCTTGCTCAAAACATGGCAGAAACCATGTATGCCTCTCGTGGTGTTGGTTTAGCTGCACCGCAAGTAGGGCACTTTGTAAGGTTAATTGTAATTGACCCCAGTGGCCCAGATGAAAAAAACGACTTGCGGATTTTAGTAAATCCGCAACTGACTTTTTTGGGTGAAAGTGTGGTTAGCCCTATGGAGGGTTGCCTTTCAGTGCCATTTGATTATCGCGCCGATGTGAAAAGATATGAGCGTGTCCACGTTAAGGCCACTGACCTTGAGGGTAATGTTTTAGACGAAGAATGGGACGGTTTTTTGGCCATAGTTTTACAGCATGAATATGATCACCTTGAAGGAACTCTTTTTATTGATCATTTAAGCCGCTTGCGCCGAACTTTTTTTGAAAGTAAAGTTAAGAAGTCTCTTAAACGGCCAGTATAGTTTATGATAAATCCGCTAAAAATTGTTTTCATGGGCACGCCAGATTTTGCGGCATACATTTTATCAAGGCTTTATACTTTTGACGGTTGTGAAATTGTTGGTGTATATTGTCAGCCTGACCGCCCTGCCGGACGTGGAAAAAATATCTTGCCTCCGCCCGTTAAGGTTAAAGCCCAAGAGCTTAATCTACCAGTATACCAACCCTTAAATTTTCATAATAGCAATGATGTTGAAACCTTGCTGGCTCTGAAGCCTGATATTTTAGCTGTGGCTGCATATGGCCTCATACTACCGCAAGCAGTTTTAGATATACCCAGCATTGCTCCGCTCAATGTGCATGCTTCGCTATTGCCTTTTTACCGTGGTGCAGCTCCCATTCAGCGCGCTATTATGGATGGTTGTGAGCAAAGCGGTGTGAGCATTATGCATATGGAGTTAGGGCTAGATACAGGGCCAGTGTACTCTATGCAAAGTGTTGATATTTTGAATCACACTGCCGGATCTTTGCATGATGAATTGGCAAAAATTGGTGCTGAGCTTTTGATTTCTGTGCTTAAAGATATGCAAGTAAGTAAGCTTGTGCCCGAGGTGCAAAACAATACTTTAGCAACTTATGCAGCAAAGCTAAGCAAGCAAGATGGCATAGTTGATTGGAACAAGCCTGCAAAGCTTGTTGATGCGCAGATTAGAGGTGTAACCCCATGGCCCGGTGCTCAAGCAACGCTTTTGCGCCCTCAAAATGAAAATCTCTTGCTACGTGTCACGTCCGGAAGCATTGCAGCTCCTAAGGCCCATTATGCCGAAATTTTGGGGTGTGACCCTAAAAACATGCAGTCAGGGCAATTGTGGCTTTTAGAGAAAAATGTTTTGGGAGTTTGCACTGCTGATAATTTTTATATTTTGCATAAAGTTCGACCCACAAACAAAGGTGAAATGCACGCGGCAGACTTTGCTCGTGGGTACTTACCTCAAGGGGTTATTGGTCAGGTAGGTATTTTACAAGGATAACAAATTATGCTCTTTTGGCAAAAAAATCCTGACTCATTACCCCGTAGCAATTATGGCGGCATTGGCAAACGCCTGTTTATTGGTCTTATGTTCGGTTCTTGTTCCTTGCTTGCACTGTTCATTCTTGTGGCTTGGCTTATTCCTTTTTTTGGTCTTTCAGCCATTCACCCTGCTCTACCCTACGTTTTGGGCTTCATAAGTTTTTTATTAATTTTGATGGTCTTTTGGACTTGCATTGCCCTAGCCTATCATGTTTATACTGGTAAGTTTACTCATGGTATTCATATTCTACGCCGTTTAGTTATTAAATTAATTTTCCCGCTTATGGAGCTATTGGGTCGTGCCTTGGGTATTGCCCGTGAAGATATTCGACTATCCTTTGTAAAAGTTAATAATGAAATGGTGCTTGGTGCAAAACCAAGAGTGACCGGCAAGGATATCTTGGTGCTTTTGCCGCATTGTATTCAAAATTCCCACTGTGTACACAGGCTTACTTATAATATAAATCATTGCCAGCGTTGCGGGCTTTGCCCATTGGCGCAGTTGCTTGATTTGCGTGATGAATGGGGTTTTGTGTTAGTTATTGCCACTGGAGGCACCATTGCAAGGCGAATTGTTGTTGAAACCAAGGCGCGTTTAATTCTTGCTGTTGCCTGCGAGCGTGATCTTACCTCTGGTATTCAAGATACCTATCCCTTGCCAGTTTTTGGTATCATTAATGAACGACCATGCGGGCCCTGCATTGATACAACCTTGAATATTTCCTTGCTTAAAGCGGCTCTAGAGCTTTTTGTACGTGATGATTTAAGTGAAAATAAAAGCCAATATGTCTCATAAGTATAATGCCAGAAGCCTTGCGGTTTATGTGTTGCAACACAGTAAAAAGAATGTTCCGTTGCAATTTGCCCTTGATGATGCCTTGTCAAAATATCCTTTAGAGCAAAATGAATCTGCTCTTTGTACTGAACTTGTATATGGCTATACACGCTATTGCCTGCGTATTGAGTTCATCCTTGATACCCTACTTAAAAATCGTAAAGGCCTGCCCCATGTCTTGCAGTATACCCTCGGAATTTCCACATATTCCTTGCTTTTTTTGACGCGAATTCCACACTATGCAACTGTAAATTGGGCTGTTGATTTTACCAAGAAAAATTTTGGTCAAGGTCTTGCTAAACTTTGTAATGGGGTTTTGCGCTCTTTACTTCGCCTTGAAGATGCACCTTTGCATGTTGAGTTTTATAAAAATATATATGATTTTTATTCCGTCCCCTCTTGGTTGTACGATTTGTGGCAAAATGCTTATGGGCATGAAAATACTATCAAGCTTTTAGCTAGGTCTTTGCAAAGGCCAAGGACATCATTTAGACTCAATAAATTGCATACCAATTATGCTGAGCTTGACGATTTTTTTTCTGGACATAATTTTTTTGAGCCTATTGGTTTTAATGGTTTTGTGTTTCGGGCTACCAATTCTCCTAAGGATGTTACGCAAGTAAATTTTAATGACTTGCATGAGCAAGGTGCCATTTCTTGGCAGTCTGTCGGTTCGCAAGAGATTTTAAGCCAATGTTTTGAGGCTGTACCAAGTCTTAAAGAAGAACTATGGTGGGATGCATGTGCTGGCCAAGGGGGCAAGACTTTTGCCCTTATGGAGCAAGGTATTCGCGTTGGCCTAGCAAGTGATATTTCCATGCAACGTTTGATGCAATTAAAACGTACTGCTTCACGCCTTAAGCTTAGCCCTCCACCATTAGCTTTAATGTCTGCTGAATGTGCTGCCTTAAATCAGTGGCGTGGTAGTATTTTGCTTGATGTGCCATGCTCTGGCCTTGGAACTCTTGCTAAAAGGCCTGACATTCGTTTGAATCGAAGCGAAAATGACATTAGGTACATGCTAAAACTACAGCATGATATTTGCAAAAAAACTTGGACTTTCTTGCGCAAAGATTCTTTTTTAATCTATATGACCTGTACTTTAAGCCCTAGTGAAAATGACGGGCAAGTGAGTGCCTTTCTAAAAAATAATTCCGATGGCAAGTTGTTGTTTTCTTGGCAAACTGCCCATGATCATTCTTGCTGCGAAGGTATGTACGTTGCGGTAATTCAAAAAAAATCCACTTAATGTTTGCGTATTCAGCATCCGACTAACTTAATGTTTCGCGTGAAACATTAAGTTGTCAATCACTAAAAAATCGCACCTTAACAATGCATTAATATACGCTGCTAAGGTGCGATTTAAATAAAGCTGGAGATAATGTCTACTAAGCAATGCCTAAGCTTTGTAAAATTAATTTCAGTTCAGCTTCGTTGGTGTAAGTTAAAGTAATGCGTCCGCGCTCCTCAGTACCGCTTACTGACGCTTTAATGGCAAGGTTTTCGTTAATTTTGCTTTGCAGTTCCTGCAAGTATTCAGGCTTCATTCTAGATTTGTTGGTCTTGGGTGTGCTGTTGTTGAGCGTTGCTTTACTTGTATCAACGGTGTCACTAGTTACAGCATCCCAAGGAAAGAGTGCATTGTTTTTGTAGCTCTGTGCTGCAGCTTCTGTATCACGTACTGAAAGTGCTAAACTAGAAATGGCTTGGCGTAGTTTTTCTTGTGCTTCATGGTCAGGTGCAAGGCTTAATAATGCTCTGGCATGACCTGCAGAAATATGGCCATTTTGTACATCTTCTTGTGCGGCAGGAGGAAGCTGTAAAAGACGCAAAGCGTTTGCAATGGCTGAACGACTTTTGCCAAGCCGTGTTGCCAATTCTTCCTGGGTGATGCCACATTCTTCACGCAGACTGTTAAGAGCACTTGCCTCTTCCATTGGAGAGAGGTCTTCACGTTGAATGTTTTCAATGAGGGCTGCAGCCATCACTGCGGCATCATCAAGGTCATTTATAAAAACAGGCACTTCTGTAAGGCCAGCTAGCTTTGCAGCGCGATAGCGACGCTCCCCTGCAATTAACTCATAACCATCGCCGCTAGACATAGGGCGAACTAATAATGGTTGTATAATTCCCTGCTGTGCTATAGAGTTGGCAAGCTCTTCCAAGCTTTCTGTGGCGAAGTGTTTGCGGGGTTGCTTTGGGTTTGGAAAAATAGTACTAAGCTCGAGGAAATTCGGCTTAGGTGTGGTAGCAATTTCTGCCATGGGCTCTGCTCCACCCCATAAAGCGTCTAAACCGCGTCCCATTCTTTGCGTTGTGCTCATATAGCCTCGCTTTACCCTTTAAAGGAGTTATTATGTCTGATAAAAACCAAGAGCATATATTATATCTTGTTAATATTAAAGGTCATTGTAGGGCTGTACAGCTTTCAAATGAACTTTGGGAAATGGTACAAGATCACGTTGAAAATGCAGTAAAAAAATTAACCAAACAAGATGATCCTTTTGACCTACCCCAACCCTTAAACGCTCTTGAAGAGCTAAAAACATATTGGGATTTTACATATCCCTATGAACCGCATGTCCATTGTGACACGTGTGGTGCCACCACTGATGATTGGGAAAATGATTCTACCCATCCCTTCCATCTAACCAATGCAAATATTGGCGGTTTATTAGTCTTTCTTTGCCGATGCGGTGCTACAGTTCGTAAGAAGCATTTTCACCGCAAAGTTGTTTTTGAATGTTCACCTAAAAATACATAGATTTATAAACTTAAATAGCATTGAGTTCATATAACATTTTGTGCACCTAGGCTCGTTGTATCTCATGACTGTTAGCTAGAGCACTTTATAATGCGTTGGCCATAAGCTGCTATTAGTAACAAAATTTTATTTATGACCTCGGCGCAGTACAACTTCTTTAGCTAGGCCAAGGTAGGCATCCGCACCCATGGATTTTATATCATAGTGAATAATTGATTTGCCGTGGCTTGGAGCTTCGGAAAGTCTAACATTACGTGGAATTACTGTCTCAAAAAGCTGGTCGGGGAAGCATCTGCGCACCTCGTGTTTGACTTCACGTGCAAGGCGATTGCGTTTATCATGCATGGTCAGCACTACGCCAAGCAAGTTTAATTGAGGGTTAAGCCTCTTTTTAACTTGCTCATATGTTTGCAAAAGCTTTACAATGCCCTCAAGGGCAAAAAATTCACACTGTAATGGAATAAGAATTTCTCTGGCAGCACAAAGGGCATTAAGCGTAATTAGCCCAAGGGAAGGCGGGCAATCAATAATAATATACTCAAAGTGTTCGTTTAGGTTTTGAATACACTCACTCAAATAATATTCGCGGCCCATTTTATCCACAAGTTCAAGCTCAATGGCCACTAAGTCGGTGGTTGCAGGCAGAATGTGCAAAAAGCTTGAAACTGTAGGAAGTACATAATTCATAGCATTTTGTGGTTCATAAATGGCTGTATAAATACTACCCTTAAGCATATCTTGAGTAATACCAAGGCCGCTTGTGCAGTTAGCTTGGGGGTCACAATCGATAAGCAAAACCTTTTTTTCCATAACAGCTAATGATGCTGCAAGGTTAATGGCAGTTGTTGTTTTTCCAACCCCACCTTTTTGATTGGCAATTGCAATAATTCTGGCCACAAAAAACTCCTTCCGCCCAAGGACTTAATGTTTCACATGAAACTAATTATATGTCTGGCGTGTTTGAAAAATATGTTATTGCGCTAAATTCGTCAATATGCAAAACTTTAAGTAGGGCATAAAAAAAATTAAAGTTAAAGTAAGCAGGGGTAATAATGCGTAAAAAATGTTTACAATAAACAAAAAAAAATTTATGTACTAAAAATAATATTTACCCTACTCCTAGGGAAAATTAACATTGATATAGCTGTATAATTTACTATGCAGCGAAAGATAAAAGGATTAATGATGAAAAAAATTATATTTTTGTTGACCCTATCATTAGTATTGATTGTGCCAAAGGCTTATGCGGCCAAGTCTATGAGTGATGCTGAGTTGGTTAAAACTCTACAACGCATTTTTTCAGAACGTCCTGATTTAATAATAAATGTCTTGCGTGAAAATAGTGAACTGGTGCTTGACATAGCCCAAGAAGGTTCAACAAAAAGGCGCAAACGCAGCTTAGAAGCGCAGTGGCGCAGTGATATGAAGATTGAAAAAAATGTGGAGCTTGATGGACGCCCCGTCCTTGGGCCAAAAGATGCAGCGGTCACGATTGTAGAATTTTCAGATTTTACCTGCCCTTATTGTGCTCAGGCTGCAGCAAATTTAAAAAAGATTATGAAGGCACATGCAAAGGATGTCCGCTTAATATTTAAGCATACCCCATTAAGCGATGGCCCTACATCAATTTTAGCTTCTGAATATGTAATTGCAGCTGGTTTTCAGTCTGAAGAAAAGGCGTGGAAGCTGTATGATGCTTGCTTTGAGGGGCGTGGTGAGTTGTTAGAAAAAGGAGAGGTTTTTTTAAAAGAGCAAGCTAAAAAACTCGATCTTGATTTGAAAAAATTAGCAAAGGATATTAAAAGCAAGCAAACAAAAGAGATAATGGAAGAAGATCTAGCAGATGCTAAAAAATTAAATATTGAAGGTACGCCGTACTTTCTTGTGAATGATATTGTAGTACGTGGTGCTTTGCCGTTGGAATTGTTTAAGTCTGCCGTTGAGCTGGCACTTGAGGCAAAGTAGCTACAAGCTATTTTTTCATAGAACAATTCGTGAGAAAGTATTGTTCATCATCACTAAAAAATTTTGTTATGAAAAATCTTGCACAGCGTAAAATAAGCCAGAATTGCTTTGCGTGCGATTTACGTAAGGCTCATTCTTCGCATAACGTGAACACTTCGTGCCCATTGGGGCGAATTTCTGGCTATCCGCAGGGGTATTTAGGGCAGTGTGCCTTGCTGAAAATACGTGGACATTTGCAGCATCAACTAATAACGTAATGCTCGTTCTTTTACGGCCCCTAGCATGAAGATTTCGTGTCTGTTGGGTCGCACTTTTGGTATCCTCAATGGGTATTCAAAGTCAGTGTGCCTTTTTAAGAACTTAAAAATGTATTCTTAGAGGTCAACTGGGTAGATACAATTCTGCAAAGCTCTCTATTGTGAAAAAATAAGGGAGAGCTTTGTGTGCCAAAAGTACTTGCGGTATGGTTGTTGCGTTTGCTGAATTAGTGTAAGGCGCAGTAATTTTAAATTTTATTTTTTTGCGGTGCTTGCGTATCAAGCAAAGTTTTTTCATTGTGGCTTTTGGCAAGGCGGCTCATCCAAGTCCGTACTTGATTGAGGTCGTCTTGATGGACAGCTTCAGCTGAGCTAATCACAGTTTTAAGTCTCATTACCTCATTGCGTAGTTGCGTATTTTCTTCGGTCGCTTCCTTGGCCGCAGTGGTTAAATCGTTAATATATTCTTGTTGATTAGCAAGAATACTCAAAGACTGTGCGATACTTTGCATGGCAGTGCTTTGTTGCTCAAGTAATTTTAGAGCAATATTTGCATCTAAGGGGTTTGCTGTTTCTGAGGTTTGAGCAATGGGATTATTTTGTACAGCGGGCACGTATACATCGGTGGTTCTGGCATAGTTTTGGGCTAATTCTTTTTCAACCGCATTAGCATTTTTACCAGATTTCATATGCTTAAGGATAGCTGCAACAACGTCAAGGCTTCCTTCGCCATAGCGTCGTCTACGGCCTTCACCATGGATGGGCAAATATGCTGCAAATCGTTTACAATAATATCTGGTAGTAGATTCCGGTAAATTAAAATGCCGTGAAATATCGGCAAGTGTGAGTAACCCGCTTGTACGATTTGTTTGGTGCGACATATAAACTCCCATGTTTGGAATGAGACCACAATACCGCAATGCTAAATTAAGTCAACTAAAATGCGCTGAGCAGGTTTAATGTATGTAAGGTTTTAATTGTATAGGTTATAATTTTTTGTGTGCATCAAACTCTTGAAAATCCAAGCATTTGCGTTGTTAACGATATTAATCTACAACACGCCTCACTGTTCTGAGCTTTGGTTTCCAATAAGAATTATTGATGCTTTCGATGCGAACATTGGCACCAGTTCTTGGACTATGGATAAACTTATTATCACCAAGGTATATACCGGTGTGCAGCCCTCTGCCACCGCTAGAAGTCTTAAAGACAACAATATCACCCGGCTTTGCCTTGCTAGATTTTACAGATTGTCCTGCTTTGGCTTGATCAGTAGTTACACGCGGTACAGCAATACCGTGCTTTTTATAAGCCCACCAGATAAGGCCAGAACAATCAAAGCCTTTGTGTGGTGATTCGCCACCAAAAACGTACTTTTTACCAATTTGAGTATGAGCAGTTTTAGCAACTTTTTGTCCGGTAGTATGTTTTCCACTGCGCGGATGCTTTGTTCCGCATGCACTTAAAAACAGGGTGCATGATAGCAATATCGCAACAAAAAAGCGCAAGGTGTCGTTAATATAAATATTTTTAAGCATGTTTAGTAACCTCAGTGCTAAAAAACAATAAAAATAAACTAAAATTGAAACGTTCAAAATAATCAAAACTAACTCTAGTTCGCCAAAATACAAGTAAAGTAAAATAGCTAGTTACAAGATCAATGCAATATTGATGCCTGAAAATATTGAATTTTTTCTAGAAAATCTTTAAAAAGAATTTTTTTACGTAAAATCAATTGTTTGTAGTTTTTGCTTGTAAAGTGGCTTTATTGAAGGAACTTGTTTCTTGTAAAATTTGCATACTGAAATATGTATAATAAATATGCAGATGGAAAATTTTTCCGCAATATGCTTACGGGCTTGACAGATGTTTTTGGATGAGCCTTTTTAGAATGTAGATGTGAAACGGTGGCTATTGCATGGCGTATGCAGGCAGGGCAATATACACAAACCCTTCAATCATTATTACCATACAATTGGCTGTGAGTTATGCTTTTTAAGCCATGCATTAGCTTTAGAAAAATGCTTGCAGCCTAAAAAACCACGATGAGCAGAAAGGGGTGAGGGATGTGGGGCTTTTAAAACAAGGTGTTGAGGTAAGGTAAAGTAATGAGCGTATGCACCTGCGGGTTTACCCCACAGTAATGCAATAAGGGGATGAGCATTGCCAGCAAGTGCTTGCAAAATGCTTGTGGTAATTTCTTGCCAGCCCATGTGCGCATGGGAAAGGGGCTTGCTTTCTTCGACTGTTAGAATTGTATTTAAGAGTAGCACCCCTTGTCTTGCAAGGCGGGAAAGGTTTGGACAAAATGGAGTGGATGAAAGATTGCCATAAACATCCGATTGTATTTCTTTGAAAATATTTTTTAGTGATGGGGGTGGCTTGACATGTTCTTGTACTGAAAAGGCAAGGCCGTGGGCTTGGCCGGCTTGGTGATATGGGTCTTGACCCAAGATGATTACGGAAATTTTTTGCGGCGCAGTATACATAAGTGCTGAAAAAATATTATTATTTTCTGGATAAATCGTATGTCCGGCATTGCGTAATTGCGTAATGTTTTGCAAAATATCTATATGTTTGTTTTGACGCAAGGCGGGCACAAATTCTTGCCACTGGGCAAAAAAACTGTTTGAAGGCATCATTTTGCCCCAAAGCCGGGAATATAGTAGTGTTTTTCCAGCTTATGCAAAATCCAAGTGGCAATGCTAACCATGGCTAAATAGTAAGCCCCCACAACTATAAAAACTTCAGTAAAGCGAAAAGTATTAGATGCAACTACTTTGCCCTCTCCCATGAGCTCCATACAGGTAACTAGATAAGCCAAGGAAGAATATTTAATCAGGTAGATTACTTCATTGCCACAACCTGGCAAGGCACGACGTGCTGCTTGGGGGATGATAATCCAAAAAATAGTTTGTAGTTTAGTCATTCCCAGGGCTTGGGCCGCTTTGATTTGCCCTTGGCGGATGGAAAAGAGTGCCCCTCTAATATATTCAGAGTGATAGGCTGCACTGCAAAGGGTAAAGCTTATTAGGGCTGCAAAGTAGGGTTCAAAATATAAGCCTAGCTTGGGCAAGGCATAATAAATCATCATAAGCTGTACCGCCAGTGGAACGCCGCGGAATAAAGCAACAAACCAGTCGCCAATTTTGCGAAGTAGTGCTGCCCCATAAACTCTTTGCACACCAACTAAAATACCGCCTAAAAAACCTAATATGGTAGATGGCACAATGAGTGCTATGGACACCATTAAACCTTTATTCAAGGCAGGGAAGAGCTCTTGCGAAAGAAATTGAGCATCAAACATTATTTGCTTGCATCCATATCTAGTAGTTTTGTGCAAAAGGCTTGAGTTCTAGTGTTTGCATCAGCTGCCAAAAGCTCTTGCGGTGTGCCACGTTCAATAATAATTCCCTTTTCCATAAATAAAATTTCATTGGCAAGGGCTCTTGCAAAATCCATTTGATGGGTGGCCATAAGCATGGTCATGCCGCCGCGCGCAAGGTCTCTAATTACTGACAACACTTCCCCTACCAGCTCTGGATCAAGGGCTGAGGTTGGTTCATCCAATAGTATAACCTTTGGATCCATAGCCAGAGCGCGGGCTATGGCAACTCTTTGTTTTTGACCGCCCGACAATTGAGCAGGGTAGAGCTTAGTACGATTTGCAAGACCCACGCGTGTAAGCTCTTCAAGAGCACGTTTTTGGGCCTCTTGCTTTGAAAAATTGCGCACCTTACGCAAAGCAATGGTAACGTTTTCTTCGGCGTTAAGGTGGTCAAACAGGTTAAAATCTTGAAAAATCATGCCAACTTGTGCTCTAAATGCACACAATTTATCCTTATGGTGCATATCAAGCTCTTGCCCTTCTAGAGATATTTTACCATTATCAGGAGTAATTAGGCAATTTATGCACTGCAAAAGAGTACTTTTTCCAGCACCGGATGGGCCAATAAGTACTTTTAACTCGCCTCGTTTAATGCTTAGGGAGCAATCTTGCAAAATTGCTTTACCACCGAGGTTTAAGGAAATATTTTCAATGTTAAGTACGTTTGTTTGCATAATTTTCTCATAACATCTTGGTTGATCGATCTAAAAACATTTTTTTATGTTTCTCAAAATTAAACTACCGCTCCTAACACTTATTTGGGAAAACCAGCTGTAGATTTTGCTTGCTTCACATGGCCAATGCTTTTTTAGTATTACCTAGCTAATGGCATAGCCTGGAACATAAATTTTTTGTTCAAGCATACGTAATAAGCGCACACCAATCAAGGTAATCACAAAATATAAAAGCCCTGCAGTGGCAAAAAGCGCAAGGTGTTCATGCGTCCTTGAGGCTACAAAGTTTGCTCTGGCCATTATTTCTTGGGTGCCAAGCACATAACAAATGGCTGAATCTTTAAGTAAAATAGAAAATTCATTGGCAAAGCCGGGAATTGACATACGCATGGCTTGGGGTAAAATTATATGGCGTATGGCTTGAAAATCAGTCATGCCAAGGGCGCGCGCTGCCTTTAATTGCCCATGTGATATGGCTTGAATGGCTCCGCGGAAAATTTGTGATTGATAGGCGGTACTAGTACAGCCAAGCACGACACATGCTATAATAAAGGGTTCAGCTGCAAGCCCTAAGGAAACAAAGAGCCCAAAAAATAAAAATAAAAGGACTAAGATGGGGATGCCACGAAAAAGCCATACATAGGTTGCAACAAGCCTGCGTACAGCTTTATTCCCATAAACTTGGGCCACAGCCAAGGGCACACCAAAAACTAGCCCCATGCAAAGAGCTATACTAACGTTGGCAATGGTTACTAGGCTGCCACCTAATACATAGGGTAGGGCGTCAAAAACTACACGCAATGCATCCATATATAAGTCCTGCACAATGTTTGGTGTTACTTTTGTGCTGTCGTATTAAATTTTTATTTTTTTGAAAACTTAGCTGTGCAAGACAAAAATCATAAATCAATAATGTAATGGTCAAGCAAAGCTCGGTCTGACTCTGCACAACGAATTGTGCAATAGTTTTTATATATAAAAGACCCCCCACAAAAAATTTTTGCAGGGGGTGATTAAATTATTTTTTACGTAAATACTTTTCTTTAAGCTCGTTCCAATGCGGATCGGCCATAAGAAGTTTGTAGCCCTCGTCGATTAAGTTGCGTAGCTCTTTGTCATCTTTGCGAATAGCAACGCCAAAATTGTCTGGGGCTCCGTGGGTTCCGACCTTCATAACGGCTTTACCCTTAGCTATGGAGTCTTCAGCTGGTAAAGCGTCCATAAGGCCAGCGTCAATGCGGCCGTTTAGTAAGTCTTCTACTATAAGTGGTGCAGACTCATAAAAGCGTAATTCTAATGGATAGCCTTTTTCTTTCTTCTCAGTTTGCATGGCTTCAGCTTCTGAGGTGCCGCGCTGAACGCCAAGCTTAATGGGTTGAGAAAGTATTTCAGCAGGAGTTAGACTTGAAGATTTAGGAGCAATGAACACACGAGACACTGTCCAGTAAGGGTTTGAAAAATCAACCATTTGGCGGCGTTTGTCAGTAATGCTCATGCCAGAACAGACCATGTCAATTTGACGGGCAAGTAGGGCGGGGATGATGCCATCCCAAGCAATAGGTTTGTGCTCGACAGTAAAACCCATTTTTTTGGCAATCCAGTTCATGGACTCCACGTCGAATCCTGCTGGTTGACCTTTTTCATCCATGTAGCCAAAGGGTGGGTAGTTGGCATCAATGCCATTTACATAGTTTTTGGCAAGGGCTGGACTTGCAAATCCAGCAAGCAATAAAGTCAACACACTAAAAAGTAGAAACTTTTTCATAAATCCTGTTCTCCTTAAAGGGTTAGTTTTGTATTTCTAAACCAATTTTTCAAATTATCAAACTATGCGTGATGACGCAAGTGCTGATATGGTAGGAACGTGAGGAATTGCGACTGTGATAACGTGAGAAAAAAACATATTAAATTTACTTGCAATAGGTAGCACAAAAAGTATAGAATATTTATTGGCACGTTAAAGTGCCGTATTGCATGTAAAAATCTAGCTTTTTTCTAGAAAATTAAACTGCTTTATGCTCTGGCTGAAAGTTAAAGTAATGATTGTAAAATTTAAAGTATTGGCTTGGTGGTAGATATTGTTTTGCCACAATCAGGGCATATAAAGTGTGAAGGTAGTTTACTCGTGTGGGAAAATAAGTTTACGAAATATATTATTTTGCGCCCAGCACAATTTATGATGTTGCTTGGTGATGTATTAACCATGCAGCTTATGTTATTGCTGGTTGTTGCTCTGCGCCTTGTTTGGGGTGATATAACACTCTCGCTTTATGTCACCATGAGTTCAATTTTGTGGTGCGCGCCCATATTTAGCATATTGTTTGGTGCTTGTCAGATCCCTATGCCGCCCCCACATCGTGAGGTCAAGCACATTTTTCTGATGGTTTCTTTGACCTATCTTGTTGTACTGTTGTTTCTTTTTATGACTCAATCTAGTGTTGGGGTTTCTAGGGCTGTGCTTTTGCTTGCGTGGATAGGAAGCATCTTTGCCGTACCCATGGTGCGTGGGGTTATGCGCAGACGGCTTTGCCGTAAAGCCTGGTGGGGATGCCCCACAATATTTTTGCAAGATGAAGAGGGTTGCAGTGAATTGTGGCAGGAGCTGGTTAACTACCCGGAGCGTGGACTTAGGCCTGTGGCTTATTTAAATATTGATACTCACGATAAAAATTGGCAGCAAAAGATTGTAAATATACAAAATACATATGTTAATCCGATTTTTATTTGGTGCGGATCAGATGGTGAGGTGGCGGAAAATTCCGAAATTTTTGAAAAAATAACGCGTTTTTGCAGTAATGTGTTGTTTATTCCATGTGATAAAGTAAAGAAAAAAAAGTTTTGGCTAGCCCCGCGTGTGCTTGGTACGTCTATGGGATTTTTGGTGCGTCAAAATCTTACTGATGCTAGACGTTTATGCATTAAAAGGTGCATTGATATTTTGTTTTCATTGTTATCCTTGGTCGTGGTGGTTCCGCTTGCAGGTGTGATTATTCTTTGGGTTCGCATAAGCACAGGCAGCAGTGCCATTTATACTCAAGATCGTTGGGGGCAAGGCGGTAAAAAAATACGCGTTTATAAATTTCGTACCATGGTACCCAATGCCGATGCAGTTTTGCAAAAATATCTCAATGACAATCCAGAAGCCCGTAAAGAGTGGGATGCAAATCTTAAATTAGTTGATGATCCTCGCATCACTACGGTGGGGCGATTTTTGCGTAAAACAAGCCTTGATGAATTGCCACAGATTATTAATGTTATACAAGGTAATATGAGCCTCGTGGGCCCGCGTCCTATTTTGGAAGAGGAAATGCAAAGCTATGGCGAGGTATTTTTAAATTATACTGAAGTAAAGCCCGGTATAACTGGTTTGTGGCAAATATCTGGTCGCAACCTTACAACTTACGAACAGCGGGTATGGTACGTAAATTACTATGTCACCAACTGGTCGTTGTGGATGGACTTATGGATTATGGCCCGTACTATACCGGTGGTTTTACGCGGACACGGGGCCTATTAGCTTTATTATAGTTAATCATTTGTGCACGATTTTGGTAGATGATGCCAGTACCACTCATTTAAAAGAGTGCCGTCGTTTATGTGCCATAGCTCACTTTCTTCATAAAAAGTTAATATATTTCTTTCGACTAAGGGCATGTCATCCTTTGAGCCTAAGCGCAATTGTTTTTCCCGACAAAAAATAATAAGACACTCTAACAGTGCGAAACAATCTTCTTCATGTACAGATGCCCTTTGTATGGTAGCTAAAAACTCACTAAAAAATGGTGTGTCTTTACAAATTGCAAGGTTGAAGGAATTGGGATTGTCTTTGATTTGTTCTAATATGCTAAGTACATATATCTGTACAAGGCTACTTGGTTTTGAGCTTTCCAGTAGTTGATGGTACTGCTCAATGATTGGAATGTGTGTTTCAAATAACATATGGACTCCTAATAAGAATAACTATATTATAATGCTGATAAAAATTTATAAATATAGATTTTACGTTTGTCAAGGGTCTTCTAATTGTTTAGAGAGGCAAGGTTCTTTTTTGAAAAGCGCATGAAGATGCGTTTTTCAGCATTAATTCATTGAGAGCTCTGCATAATTTTTTCAAATAAGAGGTAAGGATATGAAATTTAGAGGTATATTGTTCGTGGTCTTAACGCTGTTGCTTTGTGCCTGTGCATCTAAGCAAGATGATTCTCAATCTGATTCGATGGTTCAATTAAGTGTAGCAAGGTCAAGTATTTTAGAGCACCCTGAGCTTGAGTTTGCCGCAAGCTATGGTGATGTTTTAGCTTTGTCCAACCCTGAACAAGCTTTGTCGGACGTAGATGAACGCCTTGCCAATGCAGAGGCAGAGCAAGATGATACTACGGCACTTTTAGTGTTTCGTAGTCTGGCTTTAAGTCAATTGGGGCGCAAGGATGAAGCCTTTGATGATATGACCAAGGCCATACAGGCCAAACCCGAGGCAGAGCTTTATGCCTTGCGCGCCTTTGTGCTTTGGCGTGGGGGTAAGTTGCGTGGAGCTATGCGCGATACAGAATATGCTATGCTTAAGCAGAAAAATATACCCCTTGCAACCATGGTACAAGGTCTGATTTCTTTTTCTGAAAAGGACATGAGCATGGCTTGCTCTTCACTTGATGTTGCCTGTAAGCAGGGCCAGTGCTATGGCCTTCAATTTGTGCAAGAGCAAGGGCAGTGCAAGTAATATTTGTATAATCAAGCGATGTTGAAGTAAACTTAATGAACACTAAAGCAATAGGGTATACTGCAGCATTTTTGGCTGTGATGCTTTGGGCTGGTAACTTTGTACTGGCACGAGCTATGGCCATGTCTATTCCGCCAATCCAGCTTAATTTTTGGCGGTGGGTGGTGGCATTTATTTGCATAGCTCCCCTGGCCGTGCGTAGTTTTCGTGATGATTGGCCAGTGATTAAGGGCAATTTTCCATACTTGATGTTGCTTGGTTTTATTGGTGTTACCTCACTCAATGCCCTTGTCTATAAGGCCGGACAAAGCACAAGTAGTATTAACATGGTGCTTTTTGTGCCCACAGCACCCATAGTAATTATATTACTTTCACGTATTTTTTGTGCCGAACCCATAACCCCACGTCGTCTTTTGGGGCTTGTGTTTATACTCGTGGGTTTGGGTGTGCTTGTTTCACGAGGTAAGTGGAGCAATATTGTGGGGGTTAATTTCTCCATGGGCGACTTGTGGAGTATTGGCGGAGTAATGTGCTTTGGCTTATATTCGTTTTTCACTAGGTACAGGCCCAAGGATTTAAGCTCGACCGGCTTTCACTTAAGTACCTTTGGCTTTGGGCTGTTATTGGCACTGCCCATGCTTTTACTAGAGATGCATTATGTGCCAAGCCCTACTTGGGATATGTCCATTTGGATGGCCGTGCTTTATGCTGGCGTTGGTTGTTCCTTTATAGCTTACGCCTTATGGACAAAAGCCATTGATGCACTTGGCCCTGTGGCTGCAGGTATGGTTTATTATACCATACCTCTTTTCACAGCCTTGGAGGGTGTACTTATTTTGGGTGAAGAAGTAACAAGAGTACATATTATTGGTGGGGGGCTAATGGTTATAGGCATTGCCCTAGCAATTATTCAAAAAAATATCGCAAAATTACCTGCAAAACCTTAAAAATTTTTCTTGCTTGCCGTTAGGAAGAGTATTAAGGAAGTTCCCATGAAGCAATATTATGCCATAAAAGACGGAAAGCTGGTTAGCTTTAACCTTGATAAAAAATCTATATTCCCATATTTATTGACTATTTTATTAGCTGTGGGTAGTGGCTATGGTGCTTACTCCTATGCTCAAAAGCAATTTGCTTTGCCAGTGGATAGTGTTGTTGTGTCTAAAAAGGAATATGCCCATTTGCAGGATGTGGAAAAGACCTTTGCTAGCACTCTTGAAAAAACACTTAATTCTAGAGAGTATGTTTTAGCTATTTATGAATTAAAAGAGGTGTTTAATCAGGTATTCCCCAAGGTTAAATTGGAGCCTGATGTTGAGCAAATCTACCTTGACTCTGTGGCAAAGTGGTCTGCCCACTATTCCATGCCCCCTCTTTTGGTTTTAAGTATTATCTGGCGTGAGAGCTTTTTTGATGCTTCTACCATATCTTCGGCCAACGCCAGAGGCCCCATGCAAGTTATTTATACCTATCACAAAGAAAAGTTAGATCGCATAAACAAAACAGAAAATGATTTACATGATATTGATACAGGTATTCGCATAGGAGTGGAGATTTTGCGCGAATATTTTGATAGATACGAGCGTAATATTTTTAGAGCTATGCAGGCTTACGTAGGCGGTGAGCATAAGACTTATGCTCGTGATATTTTAACTCGTTACTTCAATGCTCGTATATATATTGAAGAGCAACTATAAGTCTTTATTATCACTCGTTGTTGTATGTAATGCGCTAAAATAATAAATGTTTTTAGCACTTAGGTCGTGCATGGTCTAAGTGCTTAGTTTCACGTGAAAAATTATAGTAGTTGATGCTGAAAAGTGCATAGCAATGCGTTTTTCAGCATTGGTTAAATATAATCTTTCACAGCTTCAACTAGACGCAGGCACAGGGCAGACCTATTGAGTGTATATAAATGTATGCCGGGGGCTCCGCCTTCCAATAATTGCCGGATTTGCTGCACCGCAAAATCAAGCCCTACCTTGCGTACGGCATCCTCTCCACCATCAATGTGGGCTTGTTCCAGCTGTAAAAAAAGCTTGCCTGGTATGTTGGCACCGCACATGCCAAGTACAGTTTTGATGGACTCAAGGCTTTGTACGGGTAAAATACCTGGAATTACAGGAATGTTAATATTATTTCTGCGTAGGCTGTCCACAAGTTCAAAGTATTCGCGCACATCAAAAAAAACTTGAGTTATAACAAATTCGGCCCCAGCTTTAACTTTTGCCAGAGTGTAGGCTCTGTCAGATTCAAATGAAGGTGACTCAGGGTGTGGGGCGGGATAACCGGCAACCCCTATGCCCATATGCGGTTCAACTCTACGTACATAGCGTACTAAGTCCTCGGCATATTTAAATTCACTTGTATTCCAGTCAAATTCAATATTCTTGGGTGGGTCGCCGCGTAAAGCAAGAATATTGTCAATGCCAGCTGTACGTAGTTTCATTAAAAAATCGCTTATGTGGTCAGGGGTAGACCCCACACAAGTTAGGTGAGCCATAGGTTCAAGGCCCATTTTTTGTAAACGAATGGCTATTTCTAAGGTGTTATCTTGCGAAGACCCGCCTGCCCCATAGGTAACCGATGTAAATAATGGCTGAATATCTTGTAATTGCTCAACACAAGTAAAAAACTTAGGCCATTGCGCCACGTCCTTTGGAGGGAAAAACTCAAGTGAAAAGAAAGGTCTTTTAGTGTTTTCAATTAGTTTGGCAATCTTCATTATTTAAACCTCATTATGATTTATTTTTATAGGCTATACTGATATGCTCACACGTGTCAACAAAGGACGTAAATGTGGTTTGGAGTTGGTATTGAGTTATGGTTGATTATGTTTTATAATGCTTTCATAAAGGTTTTGCCATGTTTAAACTATATAAATATTCGTGTGCTACTGTAGTATTCTTGCTACTTTTTTCCATACCTACTTGGCTTAGGGCTGAGCAAGTATGGGAAAATATTGAACCCGGTCTTGATAAAGCAAGCTTTAGTGTTGCTAGTGGTGTCAATATACATATCGTGGCCTTGCGTTTTGATGCGTCTTTGTTTGAATTCCCGCTTCTTACCATAAGTAGTGGTAATGATGCACCACAAACGCTTATGCAGTGGGCTCAAAGTCATGATCTTGTAGCGGCAATCAATGCCAGTATGTATTTGCCAGATGGTAAAACGAGTACTGGCTATATGCGCATGGGCGAGCATATCAATAATAAGCGCATAGCAAAGAAATTTGGGGCATTTTTTTTATCAAGGCCGCGTAGTCAGGGCTTAGCACAAGCTCGAGTGATTGATCGCGATACAGCAGACTGGGAAGCAATGCTAGAGCATTATGACATTGTAATACAAAATTATCGCTTAATAAATTCAAAGCGTGAAGTGTTGTGGTCTGCCGGAGGGCAAAAACATTCCATCGCTGCTGTGGCTGAAGATGGTGCTGGTAATATTTTATTTTTGCATTGTCGTGAACCCATCATGGCGCATACATTTGCCTCTGCTCTTTTGGATTTGCCCTTGGATGTGCGTGCAGTGATGTATGTAGAAGGAGGGGTGCAGGCCGGTCTTGTGTTGCGCACAACGCAAGAAGATATCCTTTGGGGGGGGCGGCATCCATCAGATATTTTTATGGGCAGTGTTAGTGTTGCTTTACCCAATGTAATAGGAGTATTGCGCAAGCAAAGTGGGATAAATAATTGATAAAATAATTACTATTATGTTGATTTCGGTAGAATAATTTTTTTATAGACGAATTGCATGTCCGTTGATATTATGCACATGCTTGTATTTGATGTGCAAGTATTATTTATTCACTTTAACGTATGGGGAAAAGACATGCCTCAATTTTTAGAAATTTATAAATGTGAGTTGTGTGGCAGCATTGTGGAAGCACTTTGTACTGCCAAGGGTGAGCTTTCTTGCTGTGGACAGCCCATGAAGCTAATGCGCGAAGGCACTACTGATGGTGCTAAAGAAAAGCATGTGCCAGTGGTAGAAAAGACTGACAATGGATATAAAGTAAGTGTAGGTAGCGTAGCTCATCCTATGGAAGATAGCCATTATGTTGAATGGATAGAGCTTATTGCTGATGGCGTTAGCTATACTAAGTTCTTAAAGCCCAATGATGCTCCCGAAGCGGAGTTTTGTGTTAAGGCTGACAGTGTAACTGTCCGTGAATATTGTAACTTACATGGTCTTTGGAAGGCCTAAAGGAAATTATTATGAAATACGTTTGTGATTTGTGTGGTTATGAGTATGATCCAGCAGTAGGTGATGAGCCCAATGCTCCAGCAGGTACTGAATTTGATAAACTCCCAGAAGATTGGGTGTGTCCAGTATGTGGTGCTGGTAAGGATCAATTTAGCCCGGCATAGTACGAGTTAGATATATTAACCCCTGACTTGATTAGGGGTGTATGCTGATAAAGCCTTTAGGAAAACTTTCTGAGGGCTTTTTCTGTTTAAATTTTTGTACGGTGTGAGGGGTACACGGCATTCTAATTTTGTAAATTTATACGTCTGTGTGAAGTTCGGTAAAGTTTTTTCGCGGCTCGGCATTTCCGCGTTGCTCTCGATTTGCGTACTTGCTCATACTTCGCAAACGCAAACGGCTTCGCCGCCTT
>CAYJIU010000015.1:0-31716 GCA_964370305.1 uncultured Desulfovibrionaceae bacterium | reverse complement strand
GCCTTTAAAAGCGTCATTAAGAGGAAATCCCCTCTGGCAAATTAGATTGCCGTGCCCAAGCGGAGACAATACATGAAACAAAAAAGAACTTTCGCCCAGCAAGTTTGCGTTAAGGCTGCAGGAAAAGCCATGCAACAAACCCACATGCTTGTGCCCCACGCACGCATTGGAGTGGCTGTATCTGGCGGGATGGATAGCTTCGTACTTTTAAAAACCCTAAAAATACGTCAAGGTATTGTTCCATTTCCTTTTGAAATCATTGCCTTGCACATTAACCCTGGCTTTGATGCCCAAAGTCACGCCCCGCTCATACCGTGGCTACATGAGCATGGCATAGCCTCTCATATTGAAGTGACCAACGACGGCCCCCATGCTCATTCTGAAGAAAATAAACGTAATTCCGCATGCTTTCGTTGTGCATGGCTTAGACGTAAACACCTCTTTGAGCTATGTGCCAAGTATAAGCTTAGCCATTTAGCCTTTGGGCACAATGCCGATGACCTGGTACACACTTTTTTTATGAATTTATGTCAAAATGGACGCGTAGATGGCATGAGCATGAATGAATCCTTTTTTAAAGGTAAGCTACAAGTCATACGCCCCTTGCTCTTGGTAGAAAAAATCCACATTAGGCGCGCGGCAAAACAATGGCAACTGCCCATTTGGACTAACCCCTGCCCATCTGCCGGCCTAACCAAGCGGGCCCAGATGGAAGACACACTTGAACATATGTACGCAAGTTATAAAGATGCAAGGCGTTGCATCTTCAACGCCCTCACCCGCTGGCAACTACAAAAAAATTCTAGCTCTTTAGAGCTACCCAAGGTACAAGCATCACATGAACCTACTAACTAAAGCCCAGCACATGAGCCTTGCGGCCTTCATCATGGCGGTAAGCATTATGCTTTCACGTATTATGGGGCTTTTGCGCGACAAGGTAATCTCATGGCAATTTGGGGCCACAAGTGAAGCTGACCTCTACTTTGCGGCTTTTGTAGTACCTGATTTTATTAATTATTTACTAGCTGGCGGTTATGTTTCCATTACGCTTATCCCCTTGCTCTCCAAGAGCTTTGAAGAAGATAGCAAAGACGCATGGCAATTTTTTTCCACAGTTTTTTGCTGGGCTATTTTGGCCGTTGGCATCCTCACCCTTGGTGCGTGGATTTTGGCAAAGCCACTGGCCGAGCTGGTGGCCCCCGGATTTAGTCAAGAGCAAGTGGAAAGACTAGCCTTTTTTTTAAGAATTATTCTACCAGCCCAAGTGTTTTTTGTTAGCGGAGCTTGCTTTTCAGCCCTATTATATTTGCGCAAGCAATTTTTTGTGCCGGCCCTAACCCCACTCATATATAATGGATGCATCATCCTGTTGGGGGTTAGCTTACCCTTCATGAACCTTGCCACAGGCATGGAAGGTTTTTGCTATGGCGTAACACTTGGGGCAGGCCTTGGTGCGTGGGTTTTACCAGCTCTGGCCGCCAAGCAACATGGCCTATATATAAAGATATCTTGGCGGCATAGATATATGAAGCGTTTTTTGCTCATTGCCTTACCGCTTATGATTGGGCAATCGGTAGTCATGCTAAACGAGCAATTTTTGCGTGTTTTTGGCTCATTAGCTGGCGAAGGCGTAGTCAGTCTTTTAAGCTATGCAAGGCGCATTTCTCAGGTACCGGTGGGCATGATTGGCGCGGCCATAGCCGTTGCCTCATATCCATTTTTGGCAAGCCTTGCGGCCAAAAAAGATTTGCATACCTTCAACCAAACCCTACGCACGGCCATGACTTCAAGCATTGCCCTACTACTACCCATAAGTGCTTGGATGATTGCCGCAGCCTTACCCACCATGGGCTTTATTTTTGAAGGTGGTGACTTTTCACAAACAGATACCTTGAACTCCACCCCCCTATTACAAGTTATGCTACTTGCCGTACCCCTCTGGGCTGTACAAATGGTGCTTGGGCGCGGTTTTTATGCCCATGGAGATACCATAACAACAGCCCTTTATGGCACAATTATCACCATTCTAAGCTTACCATTATTCTATCTATCCGTAAGTTGGGGGGCCATGGGCATTGCATTGGTGAGTATTGGCGGAGTTGTGGCATATATTATCGTGATTGCCATCATTTGGCGCAAAAGATACGGAACAGAAGCCTTTGCAGGACTTGGGCGTATTATAATTTGTGGTGCTGTTATTTCTACCCTTGCGGGTCTTGTGGCTTTTGCCATTACGCAGTGGAGCCTTGCATGGGCCAATTTTTTACCCTCAGTCTGGCCCTATGTTGTTGCCCTTATTCTTAGTTTTATGGGCTTTGTGGTAGTTTATATACCTCTTGCATGGAAAACCAGCCCGGAATTCATCCGCCCACTTTGGGCAAAAATTAAGAGAGAGCGTTAAAATATGCTACCCGCCAAACTCATCATCAACAAAAATCAAACTGGGCAAAGGCTAGATTACACCTTGGCGCAAATTTTTTCAGGGCTAAGCCTACGTGCAAGACGACGCTTATGGGACAATTGGCATATTTTGGTAGACAATAAACATCAAGGGCCGGGGCATATGGTGCATGCCGGGCAAATCATTCGCATTGAGCCAAAAAACACCATAACTTGCGACCAGAGCATTAATAATGCCGACAAAACAGACCAGCCCCGCATTTTAGCAAAGGATAATGGACTGATATTTATATATAAGCCGCGGGGTTTACATAGCCAGCACCTTGCACATGGCGGGCCAAGCCTTGAGGCTCTTCTACCCACGTTGATGGGTACAGAAAACGCTATACTATGCAACAGGCTTGATGCCCAAACTTCGGGCATTGTGGTGGTGGCAAAACAAGATGAAGCAAGGCAAAAATGGCAAGAGCTTGAAAATGCAGGGCATTGCCAAAAACACTACATAGCTCTTGTGCAAGGTGAGGCGAAATCCTGCACCATGACCTTGGCTCTCCAAACGGACAAGCGCAAAAAAAGTCGTATATTAAAAGACAACGCACCACCTTTGCGCCATACTCACTTTCAGGTGCTTAATAGGGTAGACACACTAACTTACGCTAAATTACGTGAATATTTTCAGAGCTTTCCAGAGCATGCGCCCGCTGAGCTATATTTTGTGGCTTGCACCATTTATAAGGGATCACGTCATCAAATACGTGCCCATGCTGCTCATGCTGGCTTTGCCCTTTTTAATGATCATCGCTACAACACAGAAAACCCAAGCTATAGCAATGAATGTTTTTTACTGCATCATGGGGCCTTGGTATTGCCCCATGTGCGCATAGATTGCCCTGCCCCATGGAATGAGCAGGTAAAAATTCTATAAAAGTTTACTTACAACAAAGCCTTGTGCCTTGCCTGCCTCCTCAGCAGCCGAACCACCTAGGATGCAAATACTACCCTCTTTGGCCACTTGCTCCATTACATCGGCAAATGCTTTGAAGTCCTTGGCTGTGGTGGATAAAATTTCATCACGCATTTGCTGACGCGCGTCATCGCTATCAGCGCAAAGATAACGGCTCAAGGCCGCTGCCCCCTTGGCATCGGGTAGCATATAGGTATCAAGATCCCCAATGGCTCCCACAATGGCTGAAGATAATTCCCGACTGTCAGGATTAAAATTACGCAAAAATTCCACAGTTCCATCATATTTTTTAATGGTTTCAAGTACCGATGGGTCACGGTATGAAGCCTGCACCAAAACCCCACTTAGGCGGTCAAGAGCACAAAAAACACCATAGGCTCCACCTTGTACGCGCACCTTCTCCCACAAATATCCCATGCGCAAATAACGAGAAATTACTTGCGCTGAACCATGGTACTTATAACCCAAATCATAAACATTGGCCCCCTTACCGACAAAATTAATCTGCAACGGTGCTGTAAACACTTGGGCACTAGGCAAGTTCGCACTACCCCAAGAGGCTGGTTGTACATCCCTATGCGGTAAACTTTGTACAAACTGTTGGGCCTTTGCTTCCACCAACCCCAAGGTGGTGGCATCGGCAGTGCAATCCATAATGCAACCGTCTTGGGCAAGAATTAACGTATATAATTCTTGTAAGTCACTAAGAACACTTGCCCAATCTGACTGAACCTTGACAATAAGTGTAAGAATATATTCATAATAACTAACACTACCGGTAAGCTCTTCAAGCCAACCCGTTTGACTATAACGGGCCCTAATACGTGAAGATACTAGTGCGTGCCCAGCAGATAAAAGACCATGCTCAAGGCGGGCTTTGGCTTCAAGCAACATTTGATAAAAGCGATCTTTTTGGTCAAAATTTGGTTCAAAAAGCAATTCATGCATAATCTCAAAAGCATCAGACACTTTATCGCGAACCACCTTACTGCCTATGGAAAAATAAGCTCTAGGCTCCCTATCCACCCTATGCGTGGCTAAAAATGGAGCTGCCCACACCCCACCAGTCTTAGCGGCAATGTGCATACCCATGCGCACAAAGTCATTTTTTGCTGTGCCCATCTCAGTAAGAGCGCGCCCCAAGAGTGGCACCAAGGGCATAAGATGCTTGGGCACGGCATTTAATGGTAGGAGCAAATTCACATAGGCCACACCCGATGTATCAAGATCATGCACCAACACACGCGCAGCATTAAAGCCATGTTCTTTTGAGGGCAAGGGCTGGTTTTTCAAGGGCAAATCAGCCACGGTAAGGCTTGGAATAGTGGCAAGGGCTTCGGGGCTATCTTTTTTCTCTTGCGCTTTTTGCAGGCGAAGCGTTTCTTGCACCAAGGCTTCACGCTCATCCTTAGTACAAGCTTCTTGAATACGTGCAAGCTTTGCGCGCTCTTCTTCTTCACGCCTTGGCCCCAAGTTGGCATCGGGTAGCAGTACCACAGTGCTACGATGATTATTATTTAAAAACCATTGCTCGATAAATTGTTCAAAAATTCTTTCCTTAGCGGCCAAACGTTTTTTAATATTCGCCAAAGGCTTTTCCCACATAAGAGCTGTGAGAGCAAGCTTTGGGTCAGTACCATAAAGCCATGTGGAAAGGCTTTGCACCATGGCCGAAAGCCCACGAGGAAAACGCCCAGAATTATTTTCACGTAGGGCAAATTCCACACTATTTACCGCAGCGTCAATAACTTCCGCTTCAATACCAGCTTCAACGATACCTGCCAAGGTATCAAAAATAAGCATTTCTGCCTTTTGGACATTTTGTGGGGCAACACCTTTTAAGCCGATGGAATAATACATTTGACGCAAATCGCCCTCAAGACCAATGCCTACAATATCTTCCCCAAGGCCGGACTCAATTAAAGCCTTACGCAAAGGCGACCCCGGTAGCCCTTCTAAAATATGCTCAAGCATTTCAAAAATAAGGGCATTTTCACTTTCTCTAGTTTCGCACAAAAGCCAGTTAACTGTAAACATCGCCCTGTCTTCATCTTCACTTATGGCATAAGGCACCTCAATATGCCTTGGCATATCATATGCTTTTTGCAAGGGAATATCTGAATTTGCGGGCATAGCCTCATAGTCTTTTAAAGCTTCACTCACAATTTGTAAGCGTTTAGCTTCACTATCATCCCCCCAAAAGAAAAACCTTGCATTGCTTGGGTGATAATATTTTTTATGAAAATCTTTGAAGCCCTCATAAGTCAAAGTTAAAATAGACTGAGGAGCACCACCAGAATCAAGACTATAAAGCATATCTGGAAATAGCGATTGCTGCGACTGCTCAGCCAGTACAGATTCTGGGGTTGAGTATACACCCTTCATCTCATTATACACAACGCCTTTAAATGTCCAAGGCTCATCGGCACTTTCAGCTTCCACATGCCAACCCTCTTGCAAAAAAGTATCGTGGGTAATGAGTGGGTGAAACACCGCATCAATATATACGTCAATTAAATTATAAAAATCTTGAATATTTGTGCTAGCTACCGGATAACAAGTCTTATCAGGAAAGGTAAAAGCATTTAAAAATGTCTGCAAAGACCCTTTTAATAATTCCACAAACGGTTCACGAACTTTAAATTTTTCTGACCCGCATAATACTGAATGCTCCAAAATATGGGCAACACCTGAAGAGTCAGGCGGTGGAGTGCGTAAAGTTACGCCAAAGCATTTATTCTCATCCATATTGCTTATAGATAGTATTTGCGCACCCGTAACCTTATGCTGCCAAAGCCTAGCCATGCCCGACACTTCTTGTACATTTTGTTCAAACAAGAGCTCAAAATCTTCATGTAACATATGTATTTCCTTTATTTATTTACATTTTATAATATGACTTTCGTCAACGTTCTATGAAACCCTACATAATAAATTTGCAGGTTTCAATATATGAGAAAAAACACAAAAAAAGGGCGAATCACCGCCCTTTTCAATAGTCTGTATGGTAAAAAAACTAAGAATTGGCAGCTTTAAGCATTTCCTCCACCATATCAAGAGATGGTGTGTCTTCTTCACTAAGCCCACATAATTGGCGCACAGCCAACATAAGCATGTCAAATTGTAGAGTCATTTCTGAGGAGCCATTATGGATTACACAATGGTCACCCATTACTGACAATCTATATGCCCTGCGAGTGCGCTCTGGCCCATTACCACACACGATATAATAGACTTGCTCATTATTATCAGTAATATATAGCTTTTGGCGGGTTAGGGTAGAGCTTTCCTCATCAAACCATGAAGATTCTGCAAAGAGTCGTCCATGAAAAACAATATCAGGGCCATTGTCATGTTTAAGGCAGACATTTTCCATGGAAAGATTTGCACTATCTGCATGCATAGCAATTCTCCAATGCCAAGCCAATTGTATAAAAAGCTCGACGGTCGTTGCATGGTTAAAACCAAACCATGCGTACATTAATAATGTGTATTTTCAAACTGATACATAATATCAGCAACGCTAAGAAATACTAGCACGGGCAAGGCCTCTTTGTCAATATGAGGGGCAAATATATTACTGTAAAATTCAATTAAACTCATTAAGTCTTTACATAATTATTTTCTTGTCATAATATGCCTCATGTTTTATATGCATCTTAATCGAAAGCTCTGCACAATGAATCGCGCAGAGGCCTTTAAGCGTATAGTAAAATTTTTTGGAGAATAAATGTCTGCTGATATTACCAAGGTGCGCAAAGCACTTACTCAAGTGTCAAGCAATATCAAGCAAGGCAAACCTGTTGTGGCGGTATTGGCTGCACAGGACGGTATAAACTTGCTGCTTGGTACCCCACTTATGAAGGCTGAACGCCTTGAGTTTGTTGCCCTTATTGAGAATTCCTTAGCTCATATAAGCAACGACCCTCTTGTACGTAGTTTATTTCCCCTGCAATTATCCTACATACCGGAGCAAGAGCGCGAGTTGCTTGCTAATTTACGCGATTTACACAATGCCCTTACTGAGCATGTGCAACAAGAAGCACAAAGAGCATTTGAAGAACGCGAAGAAAGAAAGCGCACAAATTTTGCCCGTGCAGTTGAGCTACTTGACGAAAATCCCACAAAGGCTCAGGCCGCTTTTGCAAGCCTTGCGCGCGAATTTCCAAGGGATGCTCAACTCTTAGGCGATATAGGCGAAGCATTGCTTAAAGCAAAACTTTATGAAGAGGCCATACGCTATCTAACCGAAGCCCTTGACTTAAAACCAGACATGCTCCCCTTTTATAATGTCATTGGCATGGCCTTGCGCAAGCTTGAACAATACAGTGTGGCCGAAACATACTATCTACGAGCTTCAAAATACTTGCGCCATGACCCCAATCTTTACTTTAATATTGGTAGACTTTATGTGGATTGGCAAAAATGGACTAAAGCCCGCTCAGCCGCATTGGCAGCCTTAAAGCTTGATCCAAATTTTGAAGAGGCAAAAAAGCTCCTCCAATATGCAGAAAAATTCTTAACCCCTAAGGAATAAGATTTAATTGCTTTAATAGAAAGCGCAAATTATGCACTTATTCCTTAGTAAAAAAGTTACCAAAATAAGCTACTTGTGAGCCACTTCTTTCAAATTGATTTTGCACAATGCTTAGTCTATGTGACTTAATATCAAGCACATTTTCTTGGGCACGTACCCATTCTTCTGCTGGCTGCAATGTACTTAATACGGTATTTACGCCTCTTAGGTAGTAATGCATGGGAATAGTCAGTGCTGGTAAATATTCTTTCATGATTTCATTGGCTTCTGCATATCTCAAAATATGTTCGCTTTCATCAATGGGCAAGAAGAGCACGTCAATATCATTATTTTTCAAATAATTATGTACAAATGCGTCAGGCTGCTTGCGATTATCTCCCCAATGTACAATTCTAAGCCCACCACATTCCACAACTAGGATGCTATTATCCATGTGTAAATTATTATTCGGCGGGGCAAAATTTTCGCCAATATCATGCTGAACTTCTGTCCAGCGAGTCTTACCAGTGCAATGACTAAGGTGTTTATCCCCAAGCCCAATAATTTTTACATCGGCAAAATTATATTCACCAATCAGCCTTTCCATTGTTATTCTGGCTTTGGGTAAATGCAAGGCATCATGATCAAAATGGGCATGGGTAGATAAGGCTATATCAACAGTTACCTCAGGAAAAGTTTCAAAAAACCATAAACCCCAAGCACTATCATTGCGCCAAGGGTCAATTAAAATTGTAACGCCACTTGGACTGGTAATACGAAAAGAAGAATGTCCAAAATAATCAATATAAACTGCACCATTGCTTTGATGCAATCCTTCTTGCTGCAATTTGCGAAGCACTTCATTATTAATATCAAAAGACTGCGCCCTTGAACCTTCCATACCACACCTCACTTTTTAAAATTAAGCCCCAAGCAATTGATTATGCAAAACTCATATAAAATTGCGCAGAAGCCTCAAATTGTCATTTTATACAAAAACATCATGCAATTTACGCTTAAATCCATTATTTGCCCTGCTTTGATACTTGCACAAAACGCGCATAACAGCGGGCAACCGGTGAGCTATTATCCATATCTTCAAGATATTTACCGCTTAAGCCTGCCTCGCGCAATACCAGCGGTTCATGTTTTGGCCCGGCACGCTTCACCACTTCGTGCAAGGGAGTTTTATCAAGACTTAAACGCACCCGCACCGCGGTAAAAAAGTTTTTTTCCATAAAAGCATTGGCGCGTTCAAGCATTTCAGTACTCATAAACGATAATTCCTGCACGCTTATGGCATCTTCCCCGCCTACGTGCAATACTCCGTCTTTGTAGCCAAGAGGCCAAGCCAAAGCGGATATTTCATCCCCCATGACCATATCCCAATGCTGCCACAACTTTGTAAGCAATGCATGTTCAGGCTTACCCAAACCCTGCAAACAACGATCAAGTACAGCTTGTATTTCTTCGGGACGCCCCAAGGAGTTTTTTATACGCTTATATTTTCTAAACTTTTGTTTTTCCATGGCTATATATTAACAGATTCCAGCAAAGTCGGCAACATAAACAGCTAAGCCTTGCATAAACTGTTTTCATAATATATTATTTACATATCATACGTGACTACTTAATATCTTGAACATTAATACTATAGATTGGGAGAACTTATGCTTTACCCTGTTATACTTTGTGGTGGTAGTGGTTCACGTTTATGGCCGCTTTCTCGAACATTATATCCCAAACAATTTATGGAATATGATGAAAACTTACCATCACTCTTTACCCAAACCCTACAGAGAGTACAACACCTTCAGCGTAACCAGGAACGTGCCATAGGTGCCCCCATTATTATTTGTAATGAGGAGCACCGTTTTTTTGTAGCGGCCACCGTGCAGCAAATGCACGTACCTGGTAGCCGTTACCCCCACATAATCCTTGAACCACACTCTAGAAATACCGCACCTGCCATAGCACTTGTTGCTATTTCTGCCCTTGCCGATGATCCAGATGCCACCTTGCTCATATTACCATCAGATCATATCTTAAGACCAGAAAACACTTTAGTTAACGCCGTAAAAGAAGCCATGCCAGCTGTTGATCAAGATTTTTTAGTTACCTTTGGTATTACACCAGATAAAGCCGAAACTGGCTACGGTTATATAAAGATGGGCGAGCCCATAGACAAGGCAGAAAATCCGCAAGGTATATTAAAAAATTCTACAAGCTATGTAACAAATTTCATAGAAAAACCCACCAAGGACAATGCCAATAAAATGCTTAAAGAGGGCGGATATTATTGGAATAGCGGCATGTTCTTATTTAGGGCCGATACACTTATAGTAGAAATGGAAAAATATGCACCGGATATAGTGGATATTTGTCGCCATGCTTGGGAACAATCTAAACAGGATAATGATTTTATTAGACCCGATGCAGCGGTACTTGCTGCCTGTCCAGATCAATCCATAGACTATGCAGTTATGGAGCACACTAAAAAAGCAGCTGTTTTACCCTTAGATGTATATTGGAATGACCTTGGCTCGTGGAATTCCTTATACCAATCTTCTGAATATGATTCCAAGGGTAATGTGTGCCATGGTGATGTAATAGCTCATAAGACGCGTAACTCTTACATCCATGCAAGTAAACGCTTAGTAGCAACACTTGGCATTGAAGATTTAGTCGTTGTAGAAACTGCCGACGCAGTACTTGTGACCAAAAAACGCCATGCTCAAGATATAAAAACCCTTGTTAAAGCCATGGAGGCCCAAGAGCGCAAAGAAGCCACTTGGCATCAAAAAGTTTATCGCCCTTGGGGGTATTATGAAAGCCTAGTTCTTGCGGAGCGTTTTCAAGTAAAGCGTATTGAGGTTAAACCAGGTGCATCACTATCTTTGCAAATGCACTACCACCGCGCGGAACATTGGATTATTGTAAGCGGCACGGCTGAAATTACTGTGGGTGAAGAAACATTCTTCCTATCGGAAAATCAGTCAACATACATCCCCCCCACTTGCAAACATAGGCTTAAAAACCCTAGCATAATGCCCCTTGTACTTATTGAAATACAATCGGGCGCATATTTAGGTGAAGATGATATTGAACGCTTTGACGATAACTACGGGCGCGTATAAAAATGCACAATGATTCATCTATATTCATAGCTGGTCATAGGGGCATGGTGGGTTCAAGTATTCATCATACCCTAAAGCTAGCCGGTTTTAATAATTTAATTACTTGCAGTAGGGATGAGCTTAATCTATGCAATCAAGCTCAAGTAGAAGATTTTTTTGCCACTAAAAGGCCGGAATATGTGTTCCTCTGTGCGGCAAAGGTTGGCGGCATATATGCCAATGATACTTTTTCAGCAGATTTTATTTATGAAAATTTGCAAATTCAAAATAATTGTATTCACTTTGCGTGGAAGTATGGAGTAAAAAAATTACTTTTTCTTGGGTCTTCATGCATTTATCCAAAGCAATGCCCGCAGCCCATACGTGAAGAATATTTACTTAGCTCAAGCCTAGAACCCACCAATCAAGCCTATGCCCTAGCCAAGATTGCCGGCATTGAAATGTGCAAAAGCTACCGTAAACAATATGGATTTAATGCCATAAGCGTTATGCCGACCAACCTCTATGGCCCAGGAGATAACTATCACCCTGAAAACTCACACGTAATACCGGCTTTGCTACGTCGCTTTCATGAAGCAAAAGTTAATCAAGCTAAGGAAGTCAGCATCTGGGGCACAGGCACCCCGCGGCGCGAATTTTTGCACGCACATGATTTAGCTGATGCCTGCCTATTTTTAATGCAAACATATAATGAAATTGGGCATATCAACATTGGATTTGGCAAGGATATACCCATAATTGAGCTAGCTAAGCTCATTGCCAAAGTGGTTTGCTTTGAAGGAAGAATCACCACCGACACCAGCAAGCCCGATGGCACCATGCAAAAAGTTCTTGATATTTCTAAAATATTATCCCTTGGCTGGAAGCCAAAAATCCCCCTAGAACAAGGCTTAGCCCATGCCTATAATGATTTTCTTACCCATGCCCCAAGGACTTGATAGTTTAAAATGTTTAGAAGCATAAATTATTTTGAATTTATAATTCTTTTCTTGCTGTGCATTATTTTTTACGCAGCCATGGATTATTATTCAAATAATGCCCTAGAGCTTGCAAAAACCCTCCCCGTCTTACGCAAGGTTATGCTTTTGCGCATAATTTTTAGCGTGGCCTTTGCAACACTACTTGGCTTTATTGGGGTAAAAATCACTGGGCACACTTGGCCGGCTGCCTTGGTGCATGCGGTGGTTGTAGCATCCATGCTGCTTATGGATTTTTCCATTCAAGAGCTTTTAGCCGATTGGATGCTAGCACTACTACTCATTGGCGGCACAGCAAGTATTACTGCTCTGGCTGGTGGCTTGACCTTGAGTTATTATTGGTTGCGCAACAGAAGGCGATGGTAAACCACGGCAATCTAATTTAAAGGATGATTATTAAATGAAGAAAAGTAAAGGATTATAAGCTTTTGTCACGGGTAGCACAAATCGCTCATGCGGTGTTTTATCCCTGCGTGGCTATTTGCCACGCAGGGAAAGGCCATAGCCGAATGCAAGGCAGGGGGGAGGGGGATTGCAAAAGGGGAACGGGGGTAGCGCAGCGCACCCCCATCCCCTTTGCCCTCTGCGGAGCAGGCCCAATTTAATATGAAAGATGTACTAAAAAACAAGGTAAGTATAATACAAAAAACTTATACTTTGCCATAATAATTATAATAATAAATATTTTTTAAATTAAAATGCCCTGGATGGTAAACAGCTTTATAGTATTTTAAGTTGACATTACTAAAAACTGGCAAAATTGCTTATTGCCCTCATTTTGTGGATGGTGTATATTGCACATCATGCAGGACTTTTATAAAAATATACTAAAAATTACACAACTTAATTAAGGACTATAACCATGTTTACGCTAAGCCTTGCCATAGCCCTTGCCCTTGTTATTTCTGCCGCCTGCTCCCTTACAGAAACCATGCTCTATTCTGTAACTTGGGGGCATATCGAAAAATTACGCAAAAAAGGTAAACTTTCTGGTGAATTACTCTATACCATGCGCACGCAGGTGGAGCGGCCCATTGCCGCAGTACTCACCCTTAATACCATCGCCAATACTGCAGGTTCTGCCGTTGCTGGTGCTGCCTTTACTGCGGCCTTTGACTCTGCCTACATGGGAGTTTTTGCAGCTATTTTCACCTGCCTCATTTTAATTTTTGGAGAAATCATTCCCAAAACCATTGGGGTTATTTATGCTAACCCCGTATCAGGCTTCATAGCTAGGCCACTTTTTTTACTTACAAAATTATTTATGCCCGTTATTTGGTTTTCTACATTTTTAACTAGGCTTATTTCACCTTCGGGTAAGGGGCCGCAAGTATCAGAAGAAGATATACGTGCAGCGGCAAGCCTTTCACGCCAAGCTGGGCGCATCGAACCCTACGAAGAGCGCACCATACGCAACGTACTTTCGCTGGATAAAAAAAGAGTATGGGACATTATGACCCCAAGGACAGTTGTATTTTCTTTATCCGCAGAGCTTGACATGCATGATGCTTGTAAAGTACATGAAGTTTGGCACTTTAGCCGTATACCTATTTATGCTGAACATAATGAGGATATTGTTGGCATAGTAGAGCGGCGAACATTGGCTAAACGTATGGCGGATGGTGAAAAATGTACGCTTGGTTCAATCATGGTGCCGGTACATTTTGTTCAAGAAAGTAAGACCTTGGACAAATTGTTACAAGAGTTTTTGAACTCGCGCACTCATCTTTTTGTCGTATTGGATGAATACGGCGGACTGGCGGGTGTGGTTTCCCTTGAGGATGTGCTAGAGGAGATATTGGGTCGCGAGATTGTTGATGAAAGCGACGCAGTGGCTGATTTACGCGATCTGGCAAGAAGTAGACGTCAGGCCGCAACAGGAAATAATGCATAAAATTTAGGTAATTTATCAATATTAATTTGCCTAAAATGATAATTGCGCACACCTATGGAAACAGTAGTGAGATTTTTATGAAGAAGAAAAATTCCACGCCCATGTACGTTGTAGCCCTGCTCTTATTTTTAAGCGGTGCGGGCTATCTTGTGTATTCTGGGCTCACAGAAAATAGTGTATACTTCCTAAATGTATCGGAAGCCTTAGCTGTTGAGAATGAAAAACTCAAAGCTGCACGGCTTTTTGGTACTGTCGCCTCCGAGGATTTGCAACGTATGGAGCAAGGCCCCGGTGTCATTTTCCGCCTAATGGATAAGGATAACACTTCCCAAACCTTAGTTGTGCGCTATCAGGGGGCCGTGCCGGATACCTTCAAAGCCGGAGCTGAGGTTATTGTGGAGGGCGGTATTAATGGTGAGGGTGTTTTTGCAGCCAAGACCTTAATGACCAAGTGTCCGTCCAAGTATGAAAAGGAAAATAGGCAAAGTTAGGACTGCCCTTCTTGCCACCCCAAAAACACTAACTTTTGAGTTGAACTCAAAGGAGTAGCCATGTACTTTTTTGCTTATGGCATGCTCATGCTAGCACTTTTTTGCTGTCTTGGCGGAGCTGCTTTTGCTGTTTTACAACTATACCAAGGGCGCACGTCAGGCCTAAAAATCATTGAAGGCGCACAAACGGTTATGACCGCAGCCTTGGTGGTAGCCTCTGCTTTACTCTTGCATGCCCTGTATTGGAATGATTTTTCCCTAGTTTATGTAGCTAGTTATACCGACCGCATCTTGCCAATTTTCTACCGCTTAACAGCCTTTTGGGCCGGACAAGCTGGTTCCTTACTTTTTTGGGCTTTATCTGTAGCCCTTTGCGGTGTATTCTTCCTCTTTACCCCTGCTTACCGTGCCTTAAGTGAAACAACGCGCATTTGGTTTTGGTTATTTTTCCTTGGTATTATGGGATTTTTCTCGCTCTTGCTTACAGCGTGGAGCAATCCATTTATCATGCAAACGCCAGTCCCAGCCGATGGTAACGGCCTAAACCCACTGTTACAAAATCCAGGGATGATTTTTCATCCACCATTACTTTTCTTGGGCTATGGTGGCTTTGTTATCCCCGGCTGTTTGGCCCTTGCGCAATGTCTTTCTGAAAAGGGTGAAGAAGAAGGCTCTTGGATTGAAGTGGCAAGGCCATTTACCTTACTTGCATGGCTCTTTTTAACCGCCGGCATTATTCTTGGTGCTTGGTGGGCCTATATGGAGCTTGGCTGGGGCGGTTATTGGGCTTGGGATCCTGTGGAAAATGCTTCACTTATTCCATGGCTCATAGGCACTGCGGCCATCCATACCATGATTATTGAAAGCAGACGCAAGAAACTTGGCCGTACCAATGTTTTTCTCATGGCTTTGACCACAGTTTCAGCATTCTTTGCCACCTACCTTGTGCGCAGTGGAGTTATTAACTCCGTACATGCCTTTGGCGATGGCGGTGTTGGGCAACCCCTACTAATATTTATAATATCTTCCACCATACTGTGTGCGTGGATAGCATTTTTTGGGCCAAATACACGCAAAAGCCTTGCCGGTATTGATAGCCGTGAAGGCATGCTTGTAGTCACGGCTTGGGTGTTGCTTATGCTTTCAGTCATCATTTGTATTGCGACACTTTGGCCTTTGATTAGCTTGCTATTTTCTGAGCAATCCCAAGGCTTAGAGGCAGCATTTTATAATCGCGTTTGCTTACCACTCTTTGCTTTAATTAGTGTGGTGTTAGCATTTTGCCCGTGGCTTGGTTGGAATGGCGGGGTGCGCGATACTAAAAAAATTATGATAGTAGCCGCCACCTTTGTACTTTCTGGTATAGCCTTATGGTTTGCTGATTACCGCGTACCCACAGCCTTTATTGCCACTTGTGCCTCAGCGGCGGCTATAGTATCCATCATACTATTATTCCTTGAAAAATCCATAAGAGCTCAGCGCAATACCGTGGCTGCTTTTGGTGTTCACATTGGTCTAATTTTGGTGGTCATTGGTGTTGCCTTCTCTGGCCCATATAAACTTGAGGATGATATGCAACTGGCTGAAGGTCAAAGCGCAACCCTAGGGCAATACACCCTAACGCTTGAAAAAATTAGCGATGGCGAACAACCGGGCTTTGAATACTTAATGTCCAACGTAAAAGTAACTAAGAATGATAAATTAGTGGGTTATATCACGCCACAACTGCGCTTATATACTAAGTTTGGCAATCAGCATTTTTATGAAGCTGCAACCATATTTAGCCTTGGGGATGAAATTTATGCTTCCTTCTTAGGCATTGATAGAGACTCCAATGTGACTTTGCGGGTTAGCGTAAACCCGTTAGTTAATTGGATGTGGGTAGGCGGCGTGCTTATGTGTGTATTCCCATTTTTGGGCTTAAGACGCAAAAAGTTGATAGAAAAAGAAGAAGAATAAAGTTATTACTAAGGTTTTAAACTCAAAATATGCTGTTACAAGTACAAAATGTCGCAAAATTTTTTGGCAATCGTTGCATTTTTAAAAATGTAAGCTTTGATATTGCCGAAAATAGCCTAAGTCTGCTCATGGGTGCCAATGGTGCTGGTAAGTCTACCTTACTTAGCATCTTGGCTGGCCTTGCAAGGCCCAGTGTGGGGCAATTGCACTGCCACGTACATGAACATGACATAGGCTACCTTGGACATAGTACATTTTTGTATGCTGGCCTAACTGCCATTGAAAACTTACGCTTTTGGGGTGAGCTCTATGGTTTAGATACCAATGACCCAAAGCTTACTCATATTCTTGAACGTGTGGATTTAGCCCCATTTACCCATGAAAAAGCCGGAGTATTTTCGCGCGGTATGGCTCAAAGGTTAAACCTTGCCCGAGTCCTACTTTTAGAGCCAAAGCTCTGGCTTTTGGATGAACCCTGCACCGGCCTTGATGTATCTTCAGCTAGCCTTTTGCGCACTGAGGTCAGTAAAGCTCGCGACCGTGGTGCAGGAATTGTCTGGATAAGCCATGACTTGGCCGCCGATGCCCCCTTGGCTGACAGGCTCTTGCAACTGGAAAAAGGTAGCCTCATTTACGATGGGCCGCCAAGCTGCGCGGAGGGCTCATGCTAAGAGCAATAATTGCACTGGTTCGCAAAGATATTTGCCTAACCCTTGCCCGTGGCAGTGGTCTTGTGCAAGCTCTATTGCTTGGGCTTTTACTGCTTTTTGTTTTTAGCCTTTCCCAAGAAATTGGGAGTATTATGCCCCCACAAGGGGCTGCGGCTGTATTTTGGCTAGCATCTGCTTTTTGCCAAGTGCTGGTTTTTAATATGCTTTATGGGTTAGAAGAGATTAATAATGCCCGCCAAGGGCTTTTATTAATACCCCACCCCATCCAAGTGGTCTGGATTAGCAAAGGCATTGCTGGCCTATTGCTTATACTATCGGCTCAAATAATATTTTTGCCTGCAACCATTGTATTTCTTGGGCAAAGCATTTCACCACTCTGGCCAGAAGCATTATTAATGATTGTGCTTGTAAACCTTGGCATGGCGGCCCTTGGCTCTCTCTTAGGGGCTTTAGCGCAAGGTCAAGCCGCTCGTGAATCTTTATTAAGCATTGTACTTTTCCCACTTTTAATCCCCTTATTGCTAGCAGGTATTAGAGTGGGGGCAGGAGCTTTTAGCGATAGTTTACCAGAGGGCCTAGGCTCATGGTTTGGAATAGCCCTTGCCTTTGATGCACTTTTTTTAGGTGCGGGGCTTTTTCTATTTGGCTATATTTATGCAAGTGAGGACTAAATGGCAAAACCGCTGAAAATAATAGCACTTTTATCCGGATTAGCTATGGCAATATGCCAATGGTTTATCTTTGTGTATGCCCCCACAGAAGCCGTAATGGGCCTTGTGCAAAAGATTTTTTATATCCATCTACCCTTGGCTTGGTGGGCTTTTGTAAGTTTTTTTGTGACCTTTGTGGCCTCCATCGCCTATTTGCGCACACGCAAAAACACGTGGGATGCGTTGGCTTTGGCCGCAGCAGAGGTGGGTGTTTTATGTAGCGGCCTTGCCATTGTTACTGGCTCCATCTGGGCTAGACATTCTTGGGGTGTGTGGTGGACGTGGGATCCACGCCTAACTACGGCTTTGATTATGTGGTTTGTATATATGGGTTATTTAATTTTACGTGGACTGGATATGCCAGCTGAACGCAATGCCACCATACGCGCTGTTGTAGGCATCATCGCCTTTATTGACGTGCCGCTGGTATTTTTATCGGCAAGGCTTTGGCGTTCCATCCACCCGGCTGTTTTTGCATCCAAGAGCGGCGGGCTTGATGATGCCATGAAGACAACAGTTTTTGTATGCCTTTTTGGTTTTGCTTTTCTATGGTCAAGTTTAGTAATTTTGCGCAAAAAACAATTGGAACAAGTGCAAAAAATAGAAAATATACTCTCAGAGCAGCAATATTAATAAGATATTTTTAAAAATAAAGGAGTTTACATGGATAGCATCTACTGGGTTATGAGTGCCAATATAGCCGTGTGGCTTGGCATAGGTGCATATGTATTTTTTTTGGCGCGCGTACAAAAAAATGTTGAGCAACGCCTACACTTAAAGGAGACTCTTGAACATGAGTAATGCAAAAAATGTAGTTTTAGCTTTTATGGCTTTGGGCATTGTGGTTATGCTTGGCGCATCATTTATGCAACGTATTAATAATCCTGACCTTGTAATGCAAGCTCGCGGCTCTGCCCCCATGCAAGCAGAATCAATGAGTGCCAATGACACCCCCATGTCACCGCAAGTGGGTGAACTTATGCAAGCTATCCAAGAAAATCCCAACGATATACCAACTATTTTTCGCTTAACCGAAAGCTTGATTGAAAGTGCCGAATGGTCAGCAGCGGAAAACTTTATCCATCGAGCTCTCGAACTTGAGCCGCAAAATGCTCAAGCCCATTATTTACATGGAATTATTTTATATAATTCAGGCAAGCATGATGAAGCCTACACAGCGTTTGAAAGCGTTGTTAAAATTAAAGAAGATGCATCCGCACGTTATAGCCTTGGTATCTTACAGGTTTATCATTTTGAAGACCTTAACAAAGGTATAGAACAATTTGAAATTGGCCTAAGTAATCCTAATATCCATGACGAATTAAAAAATGCTATCCAAGCTGAGCTTGACAAAGCAAAAGCAGCTAAGAGCAATTAAAAATAAAAACGGTAAGGGATTTACCACAAATTTAAATACAGGAGTAACCATGGCCACAAAAAATAAAAATAATAATGATAAGACCCAATATGTACGTCGCTCTACTTTAATTGTATCCATAGTGGCAGCATTGATTTTTGGCTTATATATGGGTACATTGATTCCAAGCTTTGGTACATTTTCTACTCCAGCTGATGCTGGTGCAGGCGCACAAGCTACTAATTTAAATGATGATATTGCAAAAGCTAAGGCCGCCGCAGAAAGTAACCCCGAAAATTCCAAAGCATGGGCAACACTTGGTAATTTATATTATGATGCTGGTAATGCCGCTGAATCAGTAAAAGCATATTCGCGTGCACTAGAATTAAATCCCAATGATGCTAATATTTTAACAGACCGCGGCACCATGTATAGGGAGCTTGGCAAATTTGATTTAGCTCTGGAGTCATACAGCAAGGCAACCAAGGTTGACCCAAGGCATAAAAATTCACTTTTTAATGCTGGCATTATATTATACTATGATCTTGGACGTAAGGCTGAGGCCATAGAAAAATGGGAGCAACTCTTGCGCATGGATCCCAACACCAAAGCCCCCAATGGCAAACCGCTGAAAGATATGGTGAAAGAATTGCGCTAGTTAACACTGCATTTAGCTTAGGAGATAATAATGGCAAGAAAATACTTTGTAACAACACAGTATTTAAGTATATTTTTATCATTAGCACTTTGTGTTGCCTTATCATCTCCTAGCTTCGCCGCTGAGCGCGTCCCTGCTAATATTAGCCAGAGTTCCATATCCATGCTAGGGCATTTCGACTGGATTATTAACCCCAACGGCACATTAACCATTGAGGCAATTCAACAAGAAGAAATACAAAGCAAGTTTCAACCGCTAAATTTAAAGGATATACCCCGCGAAAGTGGCTCTGTATGGCTTCGCTTTACCCTAGCCGAGCGTGACCCACGCACCCCACCGCAAACCTTGCTCCTTGATATGGGCAATGATATTCCGGCAACACCAACCCTATACGTACCAAAATACAATATGCTCACCGGCACCGCGCAGTGGCAGGAATACACCCCCACGCAACAGTCGGTATTTTTGATGCCAGAGGCAAGATCAACCCCCACCACTGCATATATTCGCATGGAGGGCATGCCCGGTCTTTGGTTTTCTCCCACACTACGCACCCCACATGATGCTGCCACATCTCTTGAGCGGCTAGCCGGCCCAGCCATTATCGTGGCCCTTGGGGTAGTTATGTTATTATGCCTTTTGCGCGGCCTTACAGAAAGGGGCCAATGGCGCATTTGGGCAAGTCTATACACGGCAGTGGCTCTTTTTTATGCCATTTGGGGCATCCCCCCCACTGGTAAAGGTTATATTGCCTTGCAAGACATGCCGGCGGTGCTGGCCCCGGGTATAGCTTTAATTTTATTCCCGCACGTGGCGCGGCATCTTATGCGTAGCAATGTTTCCTCGCGCATCATTGATGTACAATATATACTCCTAAATTTGCCCGGTATGATTATAGCCCTAGTACCACTAATACCCGGTTATGCGTGGACTGTGCGCTACTTGGCACTTTGGCCGCTACTTACACTTTTATTTGTGCCCACAACCCTAGGTGCATGGCTTAGCGGTTTGCCCGGCGCCAGACGCTTTTTATTAGGTACCTTATTCCCTCCTGCTGGTGCAGCCCTTGCCCTTGTGGGTTTGCAAGAGCCACACTTTTTGCCCTTATCCATCTTAGAAACCTTACCGCTTTGGGGTGTTGCCATAGGCACATTGATTATTGCCGGCACCACCACACCACAAGAATATACAACTGAGGCTAAAAAAAGCAGCAAGCAAAAAGCCAAACCTGCAGGCCAAGAAAGTAGTTTAGATCTTAATCTTGATAGCCACGATGACAGCTCGGAAGAAAACCTAGATGACCCCAATTTGCGCATTATCAACATTGAAAAGGCGCAAGATAAAGCTTCAGATGGTGACGCACACACACCAAACTCAAGCCTTGAAGAAAGTTTGCGCTGGCCAGTAGATCAACTTTTACGCGATGTTATGGCACTTGAATCTTGTGCCTTGCCACCGGCCGTGCGTGAGTATGTCACATCCATTAATAGCGTAGCGCGCGATATATCTAATACCCTAAGTGCCCCTGTACAAGAAAGGAGCGGGGCACAAGCTATGGTTATTCATGAAGATGTTTTTGAATTACAAGGTTTATTGCGCCAAGCTCATGACAGCGTTTCTCCCTTGGCCGATAGCAAAAATATTGCCCTTTCATGGTTTATGCCTCCGCATCTATCCCAACATTATAAGGGTGATGCCATGCATTTACTCTTTGTGCTCCAGCTCTTACTTGAAAGCTCAGTACGTGCAACCAACCGTGGGGCAGTACAACTGGCAGTGCGCCGAGTCCCTGAAAGTGTAAACCCTGGACATTTGCTCTTTACCGTAACTGACACCGGTACGGGTAAACCCCCGCAAGAGCGCAGTATCACATCACTAGCCAGAGCATGGGAACTTGCGGCCAGTAGTCATGGTTTCCTTGGAGTGGAAAGTAATGCCTCGGGAGCAACAATATCCTTTACTCTGCATTGTACAATTGCCACACCGCCATCCTTGCAAAGTGAGCGCAAAGCCAAAGAGATGGACTATCCGCGCATTATTATTGTATCTGATAATGATGCAGACCGTCAGCTCTGGGCCTTTTTCTTAGAAAATATGCCCTACACCATTGTAGAAGCGCGCAACAAGAAAGAAGCTTTAGCTTTATATGCAGAGCAAACAGTAGATTTAATTATTTTTAATACAGATAAGCCTACACATATTTTGGAGCAAAACATAAATGAATTGCGCCAATATGAAACCGAACACCAACTAAATCACGCTCCATATGTGGCTATTTACACTGAACAATACCAACAGGCAGACCTTGAATCTATAGGTTTTAACCACTGCGTAGCCGTACCCATAACACGTAGTAATTTGCGCGATGCAATTACTGAGGCCCTAGCAATACCCTCAGAAGAAGATCACGTGCAGGCAACACCAACTGAAAATGAATTTGAAATTATTGAAACTGGCCTGCCATTATTGGATATGTCACAGCCGCACGTCCCACACGCAGAGCAGACAACATCATCCGTTCAAGAAAATACACTTGATCCAGCACTGGATATACAATCCACACCGCCAGACGAAATGGAGCTTACACAAGACGAAAGTCCATACTCTGAATCTGAACCAGAATCAGAGCTAGAGCCAGAGCTTGAATCTGAGCCAGAGGCGGAGCTTGAATCTGAATCTGAATCTGAACCAGAATCTGAACCAGAATCAGAGCTAGAGCCAGAGGCGGAGCTGGAATCTGAGCCAGAATCTGAATCTGAGCCAGAGCTTGAGTCAACACTAGAGCCTGAACTAGAGACAGAGCCAGAACAAACATCAGAACCAGAGATTGAATCTAAACCAGCTACAGAAAAAGATTCTGCCGTAGTGCAACCAATAGAACAATATGACATATATTCTGGGGGTTGGGCTGACGAAGATGAAGATGATTACGGTGATGAATATTCTGAAAGTGACGCCGCAGAAATTGCCCGTGCCTTGCGCGAAGCAGGGATTATTACAGATGATGCTAGCGAAACCACACAAGATGAACCCACAAGCGAGCCTGTAGAAGATAGTTCTGCTATGGATGAAGTGCAGCAAGCAACAAAAGAAATGCAAGAGGCAGAAACGGAAACGAAAGCTGAAACGGAAACTGAAGCTGAAGAAGTGAAAGCTGCCCCCAAGGCTAAGTTAAAAATTAACCAAACACCTACTATTTCCTTGCGCAAGAAGAAAGTACAAAAAGCTACGGCCACAGAACCCACAGAATCCACAGAAACATTGACGGAGCCTGTAATAGAGAAATTCGAAGAAGAGTTACCTAAAGATACCTTGCTCTTACCGGGCATAGACCCAAGTAAGGTGCGACCACAGGCCATGTACGATAATATAGAAGAAGAGAGTGCGGAGCAGTCAAGCGACGCACCATATACTCTACCCGCTAGAGATAAAAGCAATGCTGCCTACTTGACATCCTTGATAGATACGAGCAGTGCAGATGCCACTAAACCAGAGGCCAAGGAAGAAGTTGTTGACAAAAAGCCCGCAATGAAAGTGGTACGCATCAAAACTGCACCACCAAAAGATGCAACGGCGCCAGTGAAAAAGGCAGAAAGTAGCGAGCCCATTGCCGCACCAGACCCTGCCAATATCACGCCAGAAAATAACGCTATGGTGAAGCCTACTCCCGCGCCAATTTTGACACCAGATCAAGTATCTGCACAGGACGAACCTATGGAGTGGGTGGGCGAACCCACACCAGTGGTGAAGGAAACAACACAACAGCCTAAATTAACACGCGTTAAAACTGTAGCGCGCTTGAAAAATACACCTGCGGAATCAACACCTGCACCAACTATTCAGCAGACACAAGCAACCTCAGAACCAGCACCCACGCCAAAGCCTATGCCTACATGGGATGAGCCTTTAGAGTGGGTAGGGGAACCAACACCCATAGAACGCGCCCCCATAACACAAGATAGCACATTGCAACCCTTAGCAATGGATGATGTTGTCATCGGTGAGCCCACCCCCATAGTAAAGGATGACATTCCATTTTTAAGCATGGATCCCATACCAAATGAAAAGGCAGCAAGTACGCAACCCTCTAATATTATGCCTGAGCTTAGCCCCTTCTCCAGCGATAGAGTAAAGCCAATACAATCGACAGCACAAGCTCATCCATCATCAAGTTATGACGAATGGGTGGGTGAACCAACACCCATCATAAAAGAACAGCCACCCAAAAAATCGCTCAACATCTTTAAAAGTGTGGCAGAAAAGCTAGATGCAAAATTAGCCCAAAAAACCAAAAAAACTACGGCGCAGCCCATGCAGTCCGTATTGCCTCTACCTGGGCTTGAGCAAAAACAGACCTCAGACCAAGGGCCCAACCCTTGGCAAGATTTATTAAATGAAATTGATGAGCAATTAATCGAAGCCAAAGAACATTTTAAATTAAAAAATACTCAAGCAATAGCCATGTGCACAGGCAAAATTGCCCATAGTGCCGAAAGCTTTGGGCTACGTACCCTAGGTCGCCTTGCGCGCACGGTGGAGGCCGCAGCCAAGGCTGGAGATATGGATGCCTTACATGACCTTTTTCCTGAGCTTGAAATTAATATAGAAAGAAACCGTATTACCTTACAAATGTAAGAATTTGTTTAAGAATCTAGCATGGATTGGTTAAATTTTTTACAAATAATAGCCATTGTTTTAATCCATATTCTTTCATGGGTAACGGTAATACACGCCCTTTTACACAAGCACAACCCACGCTCTGCCCTTGGCTGGACGGTGGCAGCACTGTTTTTACCCCTAATAGGCTCAATTTTGTATTTTACCTTTGGCATTGGTCGGGCTGAAAGTCGAGCCGCAAAGCTCATGCGCCAAGCCAAGCTTTCTGCGGCTGAGCATCATGCCTACCTCCATGGTGGCACCCGCCACGACCGTCCCCCAGGGCACGTCAATACTAAATTTCTGCATAAAAAATTTCACCCCTTTGCCCGTATTGGTTTACAACTTACCAAACGCACCCTAAGCGGGGGCAATACCGTAGCTCCCCTCTTTAACGGTGATGAAGCTTACCCACAAATGCTAGAAGCCATTGCCAATGCCCAAAAACACGTCTACCTAACCACATATATATTTAATGACGGCGATGCAGCCACAAGTTTTTGTACTGAGTTACAAGCTGCGGCTGCGCGTGGGGTTGATGTACGAGTTATTGTGGACGGTCTCGGGGCAAAATTATATTCTTTTTCGTGGCCTTGGAAAAAACTACAAGCGCACGGTGTACATGTAGCTCAATTTTTACCACCGCGCTTTTACCCCCCCAACTTTGCCATTAATTTAAGAAATCACCGTAAGGTGCTTGTGGCTGATGGAGTAGGCTTTACAGGGGGGATGAATATTTCTGACAACCACATTAAGGGGAATGCAAAATTTAATGTACAAGACGTACATTTTAGATGTCGCGGCCCCATTGTGGCGCAGTTACGAGAGGCTTTTTTGCTGGACTGGGGCTTTTGTACCAATGATTACAATACCATAAATCATTCAGAAGAGTATATGTGCGGCGATATCATTTGCCGTATGGTCTTGGATGGCCCAGGCTCAGGCCATGACCCCTTGCATGAGCTTATTTATGGCGTCATGGGCGCAGCGTCAAAATCCATACGCCTAATGACTCCTTATTTTTTGCCTACCCATGAAGTGGTTGGGGCATTAAAGGCTGCCGCCACCCGTGGCATTGATGTTCGTATTATCTTACCGGCAAAAAATAATCTTTTCTTTGTACACTGGGCTTGCATGCACCTTTTACCAACCTTACTTGAGTCCGGTGTGCGTATTTTTTATCAGCCGGCACCATTTGCTCACACCAAATTGCTCATGGTTGACGGGCATTATGCACAAATTGGCTCTGCCAACTTAGATGCACGTAGCTTACGCCTTAATTTTGAATTAAATGTAGAATGTTTTGATCAAGCTTTTACTAAGCAAATGGAAGCGTATTTTGACACAGTGGAACAGAAAAGTAGCGAATATACCATAGAGAATCATGAACAGCTAAAAATGCCTCTGCGTTTGCGCAATGCAGCATGCTGGTTATTTTCACCTTATTTATAATGCATAAACCATTATATTTTACTGTTTAATAATAGATTTGAACTTGAACAAAAAGGTAGGCAATTGCATACTAGCATCGCTAGTGAGGCTTGTTTCTTTAAAAACATCCTCAGGTGAAAAGAAAAAATCACCGGAAAAAGTAACTGTATCACCATCTTGTAAGCTTTGCGCCACATCAAACAGAGGACTGTCCTTTTTTATAAGGGTATTGTATTCAGCGTCTTCCACTTCATCTCGCCATGTTTCAATGGCAATACTAGAAGAAAGCGTCACCCGTAATAGCAAGTTACCATCATCAGTGGCCTTAAGAAGACCAACCCTGCCCACCCAATTATCAACCGCGGGTGCAATATTCAAAGCACTAACCGCTTGCCTTCTTTGCACGCGTAGCACAATAGTATCAACATAACCACCTGACGAAACATTCTTTCTGGCGTTTAAGTATGCATCTCGATATTGGGTGACAACGTCAAGAAACTGTTGCTCAGCAACTGGCATATCCATGGATTTTTCTTCAAACACCTCTGTATCAGCAGATATAAAACTACCATACACAAGCACAAAGAAGAACAAAAGCACAAAAAAACCAATAGCAATAAATTTTGCTTTAAAGTCCCGCGCATGTTGAAAACCACAATGCTCACAAAGGCCCGTTTGAGCTGAAACAGGTTTTTCACACACCCTACATGTAAACGTTTTTTCGTTCTGATTCATGATACTTAAAAAATCTATGGTATTTTTGTTTGAATGTTATTTCAATGTCTAGTACATGATACTTTGTTCGCTGGCAAGAACAAAAAGTAAAATTATTAATATTAACTTTAGCTAACTCGAGGAAATTGTGTATAATTTACATGAGCGCATCGAAAAAATAACCCAATCTATATGTAATATCCGCAGGGACATCCACAAACATCCTGAAAAAGGTTGGCGTGAATACCGCACCGCTGCCTTGGCGGTAAGTTTCTTACAAAAGCTTGGACTAACTGTAACATTTGGCAAAGATGCTGTGAAAGACTCTTCGCGCCTCACCCCGCCTGATGCCGAAACTTGCGCTAAAGAAAGGCAACGCGCCATAGATCAAGGAGCAGATCCAAAGATAGTAGCACATATGGGCGATGGACTTACCGGTCTTTGGGTTGATATATCAAATGGTTCTACGCAAGGACCAGTCTTGGCCTTGCGCTTTGATATGGACGCCATTGGCACCACCGAGAGCATAGATAAAAACCATAAACCCATGCACGAAAATTTTGCATCATGCAATGAAGGAACTATGCATGCATGCGGGCATGATGGGCATATAGCCATAGGGCTTGGACTAGCTCTTATCCTCCATGAAATACGCCATCAGCTAAAAGGTGTAGTACGTCTTATTTTTCAACCAGCAGAAGAAATTGGCCAAGGAGCCAAAGCCATGTTGGATGCCGGAGTGATGCAAAATGTACAAGAGATTATTGGCATACACCTTGGCGTGCAAGCAAAAGAAGCTGGCACTATCATATGCGGTACAACGGACTTTTTGGCAGTATCATCCTTTGAATTATCCTACGCAGGTAAAGCCGCCCATGCAGGCCTTGCACCCCATGAGGGGCAAAACGCCCTTATGGCTGCCGTTACCGCTATCCAAGGAATACACAGCATCGCAAGGCACGGGCAGGGGGAAACAAGACTGAACATAGGCCAACTTGTGGTCAATGGCTCGCCTAATATTGTGCCGTCCGAAGCATGGCTTGCTGGCGAAACACGTGGTATCAATTCGTCAGTCAATGATTGGATGTTTAACGAAGTTACACGCATTAGCAAGGCTGCCGCAGACATGTGGGACTGCACTCACAATTTACGCCGCGTAGGCGTTTGTATAAGCGGATTTTCCGATGAAAGCATTGCCGAAGATGTATATAATGTGGCCAAAACCATGCCATATTTTACCAATATCATACCCAGCGCAAGATTTTTGGCATCTGAAGACTTCACATGGTTTTTACAAGATGTCCAAGAACGCGGCGGACAAGGCACATACATTCAAGTGGGCACAAAGCTTGCCGCAGGACACCACAATGAAAAGTTTGACTTTGATGAAGATGCCCTCATCCATTCGGTGGAGCTTTTGGCAAGAATTGTAATAAGCAAACTAGTAGATTAAAGACTACTGTACAATAATGCGTGGGCTTGATTAATGATTTCATACTAAAAAATAAAATAGGTAAAATATGGCAAAGGTTTATTTTATTGGGGCAGGGCCGGGCGATCCTGAGTTAATCACCGTCAAGGGCAAGCGCATTATTCAATCAGCAGATTTAGTGCTCTATGCTGGCTCCTTAGTGCCTAAGACTTTGGTATGTTGCGCCAAGGCCTCAGCACAAGTGGTGGATTCTGCCCCACTAACCCTTGATGAATGTCATGCCCTTATTTGCACAGCAATACAAAATAATCAAGATGTAGCCAGAGTTCACACCGGAGATCCTGCCCTATATGGTACCATTAGGGAACAAATACACCTTTTAGAACAAGCCCACATAAATTATGAAGTCATACCCGGTGTGACTACTGCCTGTGCAGCGGCAGCGGCGGCTGGAATTTCCTTTACCGTGCCAGAAGTTACACAATCACTTGTGCTTACGCGCATACAAGGGCGTACCCCCATGCCCGCTAAGGAACAAATACACAACTTTGCAGCCTTGGGTTGCTCCATGGCCATATACCTTTCTGCTAGCAAGGCCAAGGAGTTACAAGAAGAACTTTGTCAAGAGTTGCCAGAAGATACTCCAGTTCTTTGTGCTTACCGCGTTGGCTGGCCAGAGCAAAAACTCATTTGGGCTACGGTAGGAAGCTTAGAACAAGCAGTTACAAAAAATAAACTTATCCGCCAAACTATTTTTCTGGTATTGCCTGCAGAACATGCTAGCCCTACAACCTCACGCCTTTATGCTGCTGACTTTCAACATGGTTGGCGTAAGTAATTTTAACAATAAAAACAGGTTAATCACTTAGAAATTAACACTTAAAACAATGAGTTTTCAAAACAATAACGCGGGCCAGTTAAGCTCTTGTGAGACAGTCCTTGATTATTATATGGTTTAATTCTATACTCTTTCAGTCACATGACATACCCAACCATTTTTAATATTATTTTTTGATTTGGAAGATTTTATGACAGGACGACTTGAAGGAATTTCCGGCGGAAAATTTTCTCCGCTCATCATGCCTGGGCCCCTACTTATCTCCATCTTGGGGGTGGCCTTTTGCGCTTGGAGTGCCCTTGGTAATAGCTTGGATTTTTGCATCACCGCGGGTTGTGAGCTCAATAGTGATACCGCTTTATGGGGTATTTCGCTCTGGTGGTATGGTGCCGTTGCCTTTTGTATCCTCACCATTCTTGCCCTAAGTGGCAGACCATGGCTTGGAGTTTGCGCCGCTGGTTTTTGTGTCATTTTAGACTTATTCCTAATTATATTAATGCTCACCACCTCACCTTGCGTAAGCTGCCTCATAGTTGGCTTACTATTTGTGCTCAATTATATGGCATTTAGGTATGCTGGCAAAGGGCTTAACCCGCTACCACGCTCCATCTTAATAGCGGTTTGGATGGTATTTTTTATTGCCAATGTGGGCATTATCATACGCGATAGCTTTGGCACATGGGCCGTATATGGTGCAGAAAAACCAAGCATAAGCGTTTTCTTCTCTCCATCCTGCCCCCATTGCTTAACGGCCGTGCAAGCACTTGTTAGCAATAAGGATGCGGCCTTCTACCCCATAGACGAAAAGGATGGCGATTTTGACGCCATAGCCCGTATGCTACACAACATCGCCCGTGGCGATAATATATTAGTTGCTATGGAAAAGGCAAAAAAAGCATCAGAAAACCCTTTGGGATTTTTTGATAATGCCTATTTATATTTTCGACTTACGCGCAATAAAGCTGAAGTTATAATGTCCGGCTCAAACGTTGTACCATTTATTGAGTACCAAGGGCTTCCAGCTGCCCTCATCCCCCCAAAAGAGAAACCAAAACCAAAGTCCCCACCCCCGCCCAAGGTAGAAACAGAGCCCATGGAAACCCTAGAAAGCATGGATCCCATACACCAGCAGAACACCACTCCTAACGTGGAGGGCAATACAGATGCAACTCTGCCCATAGATACTGGTATTGCTGGCAGTTGTGGGGGTGAGGCTGAAAAACCATGCCCCGAAGATGTTCAACCATATTAACCAAGGATTTTTTATGTACAAGCCAATTATCGCACTGATTTTAACACTAAGTTTTATGAGCATCACTCAAGACGCCTTTGCCGCCAGCAACGCTAATCCAGTGGTAAAAACATTTGCTTCCAACTTAGATTTTGCCACTGTGCATGCCAAAGCTGTAAATTTTATTAAAAGCAAAAATTTAACAGTATTTGCAGAGTTTGACCACGCTAAAAATGCAAAAGATGTTGACCTTGACCTCCCCCCTACTACAGTTATAGTTTTTGGCAGCCCTGCTGTGGGAACCAAGCTTATGCAGCAATTTCCCGGAATGGGGATGGTTTTACCTTTAAAAATTCTTATCTCTCAAGATACTACTGGTAAGGTCACCCTTAGCTATGAAGACTTAGCCACAATTTTTGCCCCCTACGGTGTCAAAAAAGACAATCCTATCTTATTAAAAATGCAAGGTTTATTAGAAGCCTTAGCCAAAAACGCCACAAAATAAAATACCCTACACCACTTTTAAACTATATGGAGGCCTCTTGTATAAATCATCATGCAAGAGGTCTCAGCAAATAGTGTGAAAAATTGAACAAAGACTTAGATATATGTCTTGACGTATGCCCATGATTTAATATAGATTGTAAAAACGAGCGCGTTCATTGTAGCATGCACTTATTTAATAAAAATATGGATACATATGGATATATTACATGTTTTTCGTGAGCACAAAACAGCCATTGTTGCAGAGTGGATTGAAGCTGTTTTTAATTCATACCCCTTAGATACGACAGGCTTTTTGCGCACCAAGCAAGATGTTTTTTGCAATCCCGTAGGTGAAATGACCACCACTGTTGCTAACTATTTTTTCGATGTGGCAGCAGGAATAGAGGTGGAGGAAGAAGCTCTAAATGACGCCCTCACGCGCTTTGTGCGCTTGCGCGCAGTGCAAAAGTTTCCACCCTCACAAGGTATTGGCGTGCTTTATATTTTTAAGCATATTTTTAGAGAAAAAGTTTTACCAGATTGCAAAAAATATTCGCAAATTGACGCCTATATTGAAGCAGAGTCACGCATTGATACATTGGCCCTTATGGCCCTTGATATATACACCGCTGCTAGGGAAACCTTAGCCGAGCAACGCATCAAAGAAATACGTGATCAACATTCACAAGTGGTGCGCTGGGCACAGCGAAACAAGGTTTCAAACATCCAAGACAAAATGTAATTGTTAAGGGTGCATTGCTGCTAAATTTATGTAATTAAGTGGCATGGAAATATAGTCTATTCCCCGTGGGAATATTTGGTGTTCGGAATATTTTTAGCATAGTTAGATGTTAGAAATACCGAGATTTCAATCAACGTATAGCCCAGTGAGGTAAGGGATGGTTACTTCGTTACTGGTAGTCGTTGCCATCGGCGCCATAGCATGGATAGGAACAGGCCTTGGTCTAGGTTTTCTATTTGGTGTGGTATTGCCGTATGTTGCTGTGATTACCTTCATCGGCGGCGTTATCTGGCGTATGGTCTATTGGAGCAAATCGCCTGTGCCGTTCTGTATCCCCACCACAGGTGGACAACAGAAATCGTTGCCTTGGATTAAACATTCAAAGCTTGATAACCCCAGCAATACTTGGGAAGTTGTCAAGCGTATGTTTTTGGAAGTATTTCTCTTCCGCT
>CAYJIU010000014.1:0-31917 GCA_964370305.1 uncultured Desulfovibrionaceae bacterium | reverse complement strand
CGCTTCGGGAGTTACTTAAAAAATGAAAAATGTAGCGTTTTTTCGTGGTAATCCACGCTTTTGAAAACTTGATAACTTCTCAGTTTTTTTTAATCGGAATCACGTGCGATTTTTTCCAGCGTAGTCTAATTATTGTGGCCTTTCAGTGTATTGCACTTATTTTTTATTGAGTTGAACAATAATAGCCTTGGGGTTTTCCCATACAATGCGTCCTATGCTCTGTAGGGCTTCCTTGTCTTCTGGGCGATGACTTATTAAATAGTCTGCTCCACTTTCTTTAGCAATGTCCATATATGCCGTAGGTGAAGATTTTAAGTCTTTTTGCGTGTTATACCAAGTTTTTAAGCTTTGCACATCCTTGGAATAATAATATAAACTACAATCAAACCAACTATACACCAAGGAGCGTAAAGCCACGTAACGAATAGCTCTATCACCATTGGGATCAAAAATTAAGCTTCCTTTTTTTGTATGCTCTTTTATGGCATTAATTATTGCAGCATTTTGTATGGTGGGGGCATACGCTTCTTCATAACGTGTATGATTTGCGCTATTCCAATACCATCCTATGCTTGTGAGCAACTTATGGGGGTAACCTGTTAAAAATAAAACAGTAAATAATAGTACGTGCGTTATATGTATGTGTTTTTTGTATTGTACATAAACTTTTTCAAAGTGTTTACATACTACATTAAATCCTACACAACAAATGCAGATAGAAATAAATACCAAAAACCGGATAACTCGTACAAGGTCAAATTCAAAGGGTTTTCTGTCTAGTGGAAAGCCAGTTTCTTGGTCAATCAGGTATAGTATTACGCAAAAAATAACTCCAAAAATCCACATTGTGAATTGCTTCATTAAGGCTTTATCTTCTGCGCTGCCAAGCTTCATTGTCCCCCAAAATACCACTAAAGCAAAGGGGAAGAGTGAATAAAGAGTATATTGAATTAAGAATTCTTTTAAGGCTGTCCAATAGTGTGTAAATTCAATGTTATAGCGCAAGGATAGTACTTCACGAAATAGGTCAACATCCTCCTTGCTAAGTGTAATACTGCTACGCAAAAAATTGAAAATAATTGGAGAAATAACCGCCATGAAACATAAACCACAAAATATAAGCCATATGCAATGCTTTTTGATACTGGTATTTTGTGGTCTACATATGGCAAAGCCTAGCCAAAATCCAAAGGCTGTAGGTAGTGTACTTATGGAGTGAACATAGGCCAAAAGTCCCATGCCCATCATAAATAAAGGCCATAATTTTGGAATGTTACGAATGTATAAAGCAGCCATAATAAATAAAGCATAAAAAATTTCAAAGGTGCTGCGCGGCAAATAATCTGTATAACCATTGCCCCAATAAGTGCCAAAGGGCATCCAGTACGCTTGGGACATAACAAGTGCAAAAAATACCGCTTGCCACGGGCTACGCATAAGAAACATGCCCAGTAGGTAAAAGGCTAGGCCGTGTAAGAAAAATTGCACACCGGTGAGGGATAGATACGCAAGGCCGAAGTTACCGCCTTCTTCAAACAATGGTATGATGGATGTAATTATGGTGGAGTGTACGTTGTAGCGTTCTTTTTTGTCGTATACGGGGTCGTTTACAAAAGCTTCTGGGTATGTATTTGCTGCTGCAATGGTTGTGTATGTGGGTACATCAGAGCTAAGCTCAACACCGCCAAAGGATGCATTTATTCGACCATAATGCACGGCTGTAGAGAGTAACAATAGTCCTAAAATAAAAAATATTGTGGTGCGGTGTTGTTGTAGTAAGTGCGTCATAAGAAATTTAACTCATATTTTGCTCATTCTAGCTTTTTTATTGACTTGATGCAATGAGATTAAAGTGTGTAATTTCGCATTTAATACATGGTTTTATTTTGTTTTTATGTGTAATGTCTTAATGTTATTAATCAAATAAGCTTTGCACGTAGGTGGAAATCATTGTCACCCAAGGCTTGCCAAGGGGGTAAATTGTATATAATATGTTTCGTTGCTTAACTATTTGCGTAAAAGCGGAGAGATTATGACTAAGATATATAATGAAACTGCACCATTTGATATTGCTCTTGATGTGCAAAAACATATTGCTATTATTCTCCCTGCTTATAATGAATCCCTCACCGTAGTTGAAACATTGCTTGCCTTTCATGAGGCCTTGCCTGCGGCCCGCATCTATGTTGTGGATAATAATTCCACTGATGATACTCAAGCTAAGGCTAAGCTGGCCATGCAGGAACATAATATCCCCGGTACAGTCTTGTTTGAAGCACGAAAGGGGAAGGGGAACGCTGTAAGGCGCGCTTTTATTGAGGTTGATGCCAAAGCCTATTTATTGGCAGATGCTGATTGCACCTATCCTGCCAGTCAAGCAGCCGAAATGCTTTTGCCAATTTTGCAAAATGAAGCAGATATGGTCATTGGTGATAGAATATCCGGTGGGGATTATAAATCTGAAAATAAGCGACCCTTACATAACTTTGGCAATCATCTTGTACAGAGATTGGTAAATTTAGTCGGAAAGTCTAATTTTAATGATATTATGACTGGTTATAGAGCCTTAAGCGCGCCTTTAGTGCGTAGCTATCCTTTGCTTGTGGAAGGCTTTCAGCTTGAGACAGATATTAGCCTTTTTGCCGCCAGAGCGCGCTTGCGCTGTGTGGAAATTCCCATTCGTTATCAAGATAGGCCTGAGGGCTCATTTTCAAAGCTTTCAACACTATATGACGGTATTAGTGTGCTTTTGACCATATTTCGTATTATGCGTTTTTATCGACCGTTGAGTTTTTTTAGTGTTATTGCAGCATTTTTTTGTATTCTTGGTCTTGTTTTGGGTATACCGGTGGTGCTTGAGTTCATGCAAACAGGATTTATAAAAAAAGTACCTACGGCTATTTTAGCGGCTGCTTTAGAAATTATTGCAACAAATTTAATGTCGGTGGGGCTTATACTTGATGCTTCAACTCAGCAGCATGCGGCCATTACCGAAAATACTTTTAAGATGCATGCTAAAGCTAGGTATACGGCCTAATGCTTAAAATTTAGTATAGAAATATTTTTGAAATACAAAATTACATATAAAGGATATGCCATAGGCGCAAAGTAGGGCTAGATATTCCCATTGTGTGCCAATTTCCATGGAATACCATATATACATAACTAGAAAGCGAATGACATATACAAGGCAGGGGCCGCTTAAAGAGCTGATAATGCGCCCAAGTGAAAATGGATTTTTTTCTGTCTTAAATACCCAAAAAGTTTGCAGCAAGAAAATAACAATCCCTCCCAAAATAACGCCAAGCAATAACGCAATTTGATAAGGAACACCGCACTCTAAAGCTATCAATACAGATATGTAGTCTATGCCAAGCCCCAATACGGCTACAATAAAATATTTAATAAATGTATTCACGTATTTGTCTTGGGATTTATGGTTTTACTTGCTTTTGCAGCAAGGCCTTTTGGCGAAAGTTTAATGCATCATCAAGCCCACGCCCAGCATCGTATATACCCACTATATCTTGAATAATACATATATTTTTTGCACGGCGGGAGTAGCGCAGAATATTTGTATAGTCTGCTTCGTATTTTTCACCAAGCCAGCCTTGGCAAATAACAACTACCAGCTCACGGCTAAGACATAGGCACAAGGGGTCAATATTGGTGGGACGTATAATGGGTTTATTTTCGTCTTCTATAGGTAAATATGGTATATCGTGAGCATTGGACACATCAATACGCGCAATAAGCATATCTGAATTTGCATGCGCTTCATAAATACAAAACGCTTCCTTGGTAAGTATATTGTCATCATCTAAAAATATAATTCGCTTGCCCTTGGATGCTTTGAGTAGGGCATGCCTAATGGCATTACCAAAGTCATTATTGCTAGGGAGGTCATAGTATTTAATCCCTGCTTCAATGCGCACACGCTCACCCTTTACGCCATCAAAACCTATTAAAACTTCAATGCTTTCAGCAGGCAAATTAGCAAAATCACGCGCGGCCAGTATTGAGTCTAAAGCAAGGGCAAGGGCTTTTGGTCTATCGCCGCGGCTGGGTATGATGATGGAATACTTTAACATGCAAATATCAGGTTATTACTCACCTTTTAATGCCGCTATATATTTAGGTATTAATAGTTTTTCATCATAATTTTCAAGCACGGTTTTACGGGCATTGGTGCGCAAATGCTCAAGCTCAGCATGGTCTTTTAGCGCACGGCAAACGGTGTCTGCAATCTTTCTTTCATCATGAAAATCAGTAAGCAAAGCATTTTCTTCATGCTTTACTACCTCTTGTACTGGTGGAGTGTCGGATACAACCATGGTGCACCCACAACTCATGGACTCTAATAGCGACCAAGAAAGAGTAAAAGGAACAGTTAAATATATGTGAACAGAAGACATTTGCAGGATGGATTTATAAATATCATAACCCACAAGAGGCAGAAAATGCACTCGGGATAAATCAACTTGTACTTCTTCTTGCATCATTTGTAAGTATGTTTTGTCGTTGGGCAGTGGGGCTGAGTAGGTTTGCTTTTCATCCCCCACAATGATTACATGGGCATTGGGGCGTTCTGCCAAAATGTGTGGAATACTGCGGTAAAATGATAAAAATCCACGATGAGGTTCCAATGAACGAGCGGTATAGGTTACAATCTCCTTCCCCTGTAACTTTGCTATATTTTCAGGCAAGGCTTGAGGGGGGCCCGGTTTAAAATATTCTGTATCAATACCATTATGTATACACTCTATTTTATTATGATATTCTTTGGGGAATTGGGCTTTTTGCCACTCTGTAGCAGATATGGCTAAATCCACCATATCTAATGCCCCAACGCTGATGATACTACACTGTCTTTGTTGAATATTTAACCCCAAAGGCTGGGTGGGTGCTGTGTAGTGGATTTCTTTTTCTGTTTCTGGGGAGTAAAACCACTCAAAAAAACCTGTTTGTCTAGCATTGGGGAATATTTCCTTGCTATAATTTATAGTACCAAAGTTGGCATGACCATGAACTACATCTACATTTAGGCCATTTTGTCTGAGCTTTAGCTGGCTATCGGCAAAAATTAATGATTGCTCATATTGGGTAATTTTTGATAAATCTTTAGAATTGCTTCTTATTTGTAGCCATTCAACGCCTTTGGCAAAAAGATCTTTACGACGCTTAAAAAGAGATAGAAAATATACTTTATTATTGGGGTCTTGGGCCAATGTCTCTGCTATTTTATGAAATTGTGCTGGAAAATTATGGTGAACAAAAAGAAAATTCATAGTTCCCTCGTGTATTGAATTCGTGCTTAATGCACAAGTAGCTACTATCAAAATATTTCATTTTTGTAAAAGATTTGTTTTTTGCATTTTCATCAAGCACTAGACAATAGTGATGAGATGGCATACATTAAATGATTGATTTTCGTGTATTGTTGCTCGAAGACTTGTTTTCGCAAGCGGCATAAATTTGCAAAGCAAATTTGAAGTCTAAATCACCTGTACAGCTCATTGTGCAGGGGTTTTACTATGTAGATAAAAATATTTTTAACACAGAGGCTGAGTATGGATTATACACGTGACTTTAAAAATCCGGAAACTTGTCGCCCCCTTTTGGAAAAACTTAAACAAACCCTTGGGGACAAAGAACTACGCTTTATGGAAGTTTGCGGCACCCATACTGTTGCTATTTTTCATAGTGGTTTGCGAGATATTTTGCCTGCCAACATAACGCATCTTTCAGGGCCTGGGTGTCCAGTTTGTGTGACTCATGATGCTGAGGTTGCCGCATTTTTAGATTTAGCTGGTCGTGATGGAGTCATCGTTGCAACGTTTGGAGATTTATTGCGCATCCCCGGGCCCAAGGGCACAAGCTTAAAGCATGCCATGGCAGAGGGTGCTAGAGTAGAGGTTGTGTATTCACCCTTGGATGCCATAAATTTAGCCAAGAATAACCCCAATGACCATGTAGTTTTTTTGGGTGTTGGCTTTGAAACAACAGCTCCCACCGTAGCCGGAACCATGCTCATGGCTAGGCAGCAAGGTGTGAAAAATTTATTAATTTTTTCTTGTCATAAATTGGTACCGCCAGCCTTGCGCGTACTTTTAGATGATGCTGAGTGTGCTGTGGATGCCTTTCTTTTGCCCGGTCACGTTTCCACCATACTTGGCCTTGAACCTTACAAATTTTTAGAAGAGTACAAAACGCCGGGCATTGTGGCAGGCTTTGATGCCGCAGATATTTTGCTCGCGTTGTGCATGATGGCTGAGCAGCTGCAAGGTGGCGAAAATAAAGTACAAAATGCTTATATTCGAGCTGTAGATAATGACGGAAACCCCCGTGCCAGAGCAATACTTGAGCAAGTCTTTGTGCCTAGTACGGCTTTGTGGCGTGGCATTGGGGCAATACCTGAAAGTGGTTTGGCTATTAGTGAGGCTTTCTCTGATATGGACGCTGTAGCGCGCCTTGGGCTGAGTTTACCTCAAGTAAAAAGCATTAGCGGCTGTCGCTGTGGTGATGTATTAAAGGGTAAATTGGCACCGCCTGACTGTCCGCTCTTTGCTAAGGCTTGTACACCAGCAAAGCCTGTGGGCCCGTGTATGGTCTCCACCGAGGGGTCTTGTGCAGCGTACTTTAAATATAAAATCAATTAAGGTGTTATAATGAAAAAAACCATCTTACTAGACTATGGCAGTGGGGGTAGGGCATCGCAAAGGCTCATTAGTGAATGTTTTTTTAAGTATTTTTCCAATGAAATTTTAGAAAAAATGGACGATGCGGCCTTCTTAGATATTCAAGGCCCCATAGCCATGAGTACAGATTCATATACGGTAACGCCACTTTTTTTCCCCGGTGGTAGCATTGGCACCTTGGCCGTGCATGGTACTGTTAATGATGTGTCTATGTTAGGGGCAAAACCACTATATTTAAGTTGCGCTTTCATTTTAGAAGAAGGCCTTTCCATGGACACATTAGAACAGGTGGTTGCAGATATGGCTAAGGCCGCTAAAGAGGCTAATGTACAAATTGTCACCGGTGATACCAAGGTTGTACCCAAGGGGGCTTGTGATAAAATATTTATAAATACCACCGGCATAGGTGAGATAATAAGCCAAAACCCGCCCTCAGGGCACAGAGCTAGCGTGGGGGATGTGGTGCTGGTAAGTGGGCCCATGGGCAATCATGGTTTAACCATTATGGCTCAGCGTGAGGGTTTATCCTTTGTGAGTGATGTGGCCTCAGACTCTGCACCACTCAACTTCATGGTGGAAAATATTTTAAGAGCTGTGCCAAATCAAGCTGATATACACGTTTTACGTGACCCCACCCGTGGTGGGCTTGCTACCACTTTAAATGAAATTGCAGCGCAGTCTAGCGTATGTATTCACCTTGATGAAAGCCTTGTGCCTATTGATGAAAATGTGCGTAATGGTTGCGCTTTTCTTGGGCTTGACCCTTTGTATCTTGCCAATGAAGGCAAATTAATTTGCATTGTGCCTGAACACTGTGCTCAAGACGTGCTCACTGCCATGAAAAAAAGCCCGCATGGGGCAGGTTCTACCATTGTGGGTAGGGTGCACGCTCCCGAAAATGGCCTGACTCGTGCAGGGCAAGTGCTTATGCAAACAGATATTGGGGGTAGGCGTTTACTATCTATGCTTGAAGGAGATCAGCTTCCGCGAATTTGTTAATTTGCTATGAGAGGTCATAGAAGCTGCTTAACGTAGCAAACCCATGGTAAGCCCATGGTAAGTGTGGATTCATTGCAAGCAAAGATTGCACTTATAAAATTTAGAACTCTGTCAACGCTCAAGCTCAATCACATGGTCAACACTCTTAGCCCAATGTATACGTGTATACATTGGGTTTTTCGTCAAAAACATGACCATCACATTATATTTTCAGACATTTCCACAAAAAACATCAAAAATTTCTTTTAATTTACCATAGTTACAACTTTGGAACGACCTTTGCTAAGACCAGTGTATATAAATGTATAGACTGTGAAGTCAAACTTTGCAGGAGGTTATTATGAAAGGTTTATATTCATCACAAATTCACTTAGTTGGTAAGGTTTTGGACATGCAGTTGCAACGCCAAAACGTTATTAATAGCAACCTTGCCAACGTAAATACCCCTAAATACAAGCCGCGTGAGCTTGAGTTTGAAGGCGAACTTCAAAAAGCTCTAGGTCTTGATCTTAATGGTAACTTGGCGCGTACCTCAGGTGCGCACATGCCAACTACCTTTAGTGCAGATAACTTTAGCCCTGAGTGGTTCAAGAAGTTTGTACCGAGGGAAATTCATGGTGAGGATAGGGTAAACCTTGATAAAGAAATGACTAAGCTTGCCAAGAATCAGTTGCATTATAATGCCCTAACTCAAGTTATTCAAAAGAACTTTGAGGGAATTAAAACCATTATACAGGAAGGGAAGCAATAATGGACTTTATGACAGCACTCGATATTAGTGCCTCTGCTTTAACCGCAGACCGCACTCAGATGAATGTAATCTCCATGAACTTGGCCAATGCCAAGACCACGCGTACCCCCATGGGCGGCCCATACCAACGCCGTACAGTGGTTAGAGCAGCAACCGATGTGGATGATCCTTTTTCAAAACATATGCGTTCAGCCCTTGATCGCGAATTAAAAGGTGTTAGGGTTATGGCTGTATCTGTTGATAGTCGTCCCTTAAAGCAGGTTTATGAGCCAGGGCATCCCGATGCCAATGCAGACGGCTATGTTTATTACCCCGACATCAACGTGGTTGAAGAAATGGCTAACTTAATGACTGCCCAGCGCAATTATGAAGCCAACGTTTCTACCATGGATGCAGTAAAGCAAATGTATCAAAAGGCTTTAGAAATAGGCCGTTAGGATAGGAGTGAGTTATGAGTATTAGCGCAGTAGGAATACAAGCTTATAATAAAGCATTACAAAACTTTGGTCAGGTGGAATCTAACTTCAAAGAATCCACAGTGGGTGATAGCAATAAAACTGTGTTTGCCAACGTGCTTGATCAATCTCTTGTGCGCGATAGCGTAGATAAGGGTGAAAACTTTGGTGCCCATGCAGACTTTATTAAAAGTCAAGTGGCTTCAACCTTGCCTACTGCCAACCCCAATTCTTTTGGTGATACCATGGCCACTGGATTTAATAAATTGCAATCATTGCAACATGCTAAAGCTCATGCCATTGACGAATTTGCTTCTGGACGTAGCCAAAACGTGCATGAACTTATGATTACTTTACAAAAGGCTAGCGTTGCCATGAGCCTCACTTCGGCTGTACGTGGTAAGGTTATTGAAGCGTACAAAGAATTAAGCCGCATACAATTTTAATAATTGATATACAAATAAACTAACGGAGAAACATCATGCCTATGCCCGATTTCAACCAATACCTTGAAAAAGCTAAAGTGTTCTGGAGCAAATTCACCCTGACTCAACGCATGATTATTGCTGGTGTGGCAGTGCTTACGATAGCCGGTTTTATTGCACTGACTGTATGGATAAACCAGCCTAATTATCAATTATTATATTCAAACTTAACGCCAGAAGATGCCAGCCGCGTAGTTACCATTTTGCAAAAGGATAATATTCCTTATGAATTAACCAACAATGGTACAACCATTATGGTACCCAATGAGCAAGTATATGACTTGCGCTTAAAAGTTGCCAGCGAAGGTAATTTAGTAGGTCAAGGCATTGGCTTTGAAATTTTTGACCAAACCAAGGTCGGACAAACAGATTTTGTACAAAAAGTAAATTATGTTCGTGCATTACAAGGTGAACTTGCACGTACAATTTCTGCCTTCCCCAATGTGGAAAGTGCCCGCGTACACCTTGTGGTGCCGCAGCGTAGTTTGTTTGTTGAAGAGCAACAACAACCATCGGCATCAGTAGTATTAAAATTAAAAAATCCCAGCCAAGAACCTGATTCTAAAGAAATTAGCGCCATGGTTAATATGATGCTCATGTCCGTTGAGGGCCTTGATAAAGCACATCTTGCTATTACTGATAATAGTGGTAAAGTGCTGTATCGCCCTGAGGAAGACTCGCTAACCGGTATGTCTTCTACACAAATGGAGCATAAATTGCGTGTGCAGCGCGACCTTGAGCGACGCATTGAAGCCATGCTAACACCTGTATTTGGCCCTGGTAAGGTGGTTTCAAAAGTTAATGTGGACATGGATTTTAGCCAAAAAACCATTCGTCGTGAAATTTTTGACCCTGAACAAAGTGCTGTACGCTCCGAACAACGCAGTGAAGAAACACAACAAGGCCAAGCTAATCTTGAAGCTGGATCCCCTGATGTTAACTTCCGCGGCGATGGCATAACTGGTTCTGTTTCCACTCAAAATGGTAGTCGTGAAACACGCACCACTAACTATGAAATTAATAAAGAAGAACAAAACATTATCTCCAATGTGGGTGATGTGAAGCGTTTAACTGTTGCAGTAATTTTAGATGGAACGTATGAAAAGGTTGACGGTGCATGGACATTTATGCCACGAAGTGCAGAGGAAATTACACGAGTACAATCATTGGTTGCCAATGCCGTTGGACTTGATAAGGCGCGCGGTGACGCATTGGAAGTAAGCTCGGTACCATTTACCGACTCTACACCACCTGCTGACCCTAATATGGCTGATATCATTGTTGATTATGCAGATCGCCTTGGCAAACCCTTACTTAATGCTTTGCTTGCTTTCCTCTTCCTCATGTTGGTAGTACGCCCCGTGGTCTTAGCCCTTATTCGTCCTAAGGTGGAAGCTGGTGAAGTTATTGAAGGTCTTGAAGGTTTACCTTCTGCCGAAGAGCAACTTGCCCTTTATGAAGCCCTAGAAGAAGCTGCCCGTGTAGAAGATGACATGACCGATATGGATGAAGATGATGAACTTATGCTCTTCAAAGATATTGAAGCCCTTAGAATACACATATTTAACTTATCCGAACAACATATGGATCAAGTAATTTCCATAATGAGAGGATGGATAAAAGATGGCGAACCAGTCGGAGCGTAATGCCCTTGTAAATGCTGCTAAGCTAGGCGATGCACAAGCTATAGCAACTCTTAAAGCCATGCGTAAAGCCCATAAGGATGCTTCACGCAGGACAGAGGAGCTAAGGGGAAGATTGCTACAACTTACAGAAAAACACTGGGATCAAACTATAAGTATTCTGAAAGGTTGGATGAATAAATAATGACATTTATAAAAATGTTGTATATAATGCTCACACATTGCCAAAAAAATGACAGTACTTTTCAACGGAGCTCAAAAGGAGATTAAAAAATGGAGTTAAACGGTCAACAAAAAATAGCAGTAATTTTACTTGCCATGGGTGATAAGTTTACTTCTGATGTGTTTAAACGCATGGATCGCCAAGAAATTGCTACTATATCTAAAACTATTGTTGACCTTGACCCTGTACCTAAAGAGACCGTTGAAGAAGTTATGCGTGAGTTTCATGACGCCTTGGTGGAAGGGGTGGACATGATTTCAGGCGGTTCTGATATTTTGAAACGCCTACTTATTAAAAATGTTGATGCTGAAACTGCTAAATATATTATGGATTCACTCAACTTAAACGCTGGCCCTGCACCATTTAGAGAGCTTGAACAAGTGAGCCCGCGTTTACTTTCACAAATACTTCGTAATGAACATCCCCAAACTTTAGCCCTTATTCTTGGTCATTTGCACTCAGATCAGGCTGCAAACTTGCTTGTTAATTTACCAGCCGGTGTGCGCCCTGAAGTGCTTATGCGCCTTGCAAGACTTGAGGCTGTGCCGGAGGAAATGTTGTTAGAGGTGGATAAGGTGTTACAAAGTCAACTTATTGCCATGGGCGGTAAGGAAGGCAAGAAAGTTGGTGGCATACAAGCCGTTGCTGAAATCCTTAATGCTGTTGACCGCGCAACTGAAGAAGAAGTACTTGCTGAAATTGAAGAAGATTCTGCTCAAATGGCTGAAGATATTCGTAACCTCATGTTCGTATTTGACGACTGCCGCGCCCTTGATGATAAGAGTGTTCGTGAAATTCTTAAAGAAATTTCCAACGAAGACCTCACCATGGCCTTGCGTGGAGCCAATGACGAATTGAAGGAAAAATTCTTTGGCAATATGTCTGAGCGTGCAGCTACCATGATTCGCGAAGAGCTTGAATTTATGGGCCCAACTAAACTATCTGATGTTGAGGCTGCCCAACAAAATGTTGTCAAGGTGGTACGCAGGTTAGAGGGTGAGGGTAAGGTTACTGTCAATCGCGGTGGTGGCGACGTCTTTGTTTAACAGGCGTTGAAAAAGCACCGTCTGCTTCGTCAGAGAAGATTTTTGATGAAGGAAGTTTAATATACTTCCTAAAATATCCCAAGGTGTTTTAAGTATTAAAGTTTTTGGAAAGGGATCTGGGGAAACTTTTATTCGCAAAAGCTTACTTCAGAAGGTGCTATAAAAAAGAAAACTTACGGGTATAAAAATGGCTTCTGACGAAAAAGATGACAAGTGGGGAACCATATTTATTGACTCTAAGCGTGAGTCCACCTTAGGCCAGCTTGATGCCATGCAGGCGGCCTCGCGGCAAGAGCAATGGAACCAGCGTACCCAACAAGATTATTTAGAAAAAGTTCGAGCTAAGGCCATTGATAAAGCTCGTGAAATTTTAGGTGATGCTTATACTGAAAGGCAAAAAGTACTTGAAGAGGCTGAACTTGAAGCCAGCAACATTCGAGCTGAAGCCTTAGCCGTTAAAAATAATGCTGAAAGTATTCGCAATGAAGCCCAAGAATTGCGCCACAATGTGCAAGCTGAGCTTGATAAAGCTTTGCATATGCAAAGCACAGCGCAGGAAGATGGCTTTCAAGCAGGGCTTACCCAAGCTCAAGAAGAACTTGAGAAATTTCGCTTAGCCATGGGGTCTTCTGTGGCTGGTGTGCTTAAGGCCATTGAAGATCAATCCTTAAATATATTTGCAGCTTGGCGCGCTGAGCTTGTATCCTTACTCAAAGTATGTGTGGAAAAAAGCACTGCTTTAGCCATTGATGAACGCTATAATAAAATTTTGGAACAATTAGTGATTGAAGCCGTGCGTCAGCTAGATGACAGGCGTCATGTTACTTTGCGTGTTCACCCAGACGATGAACCTGTGATGACAGATATATTTTCCGCCGCTAAGGAAAAATTGCCAGACCTTGGGCAATGGGCCATTGAACCTGACCAAAATTTAGAGCTTGGTGGGCTTGTGGCTGAAAGTGCCAGCGGTACTGTGGATAGCAGGCTAGAGCTTTTTAGGGAGATGGTGGATAATATTTTGGAGCATCTTGTCCTTCCTGAAGGGCTTACAGATGCGGCCGGAGTTGAATTTGTAAAGAAAATCTCACGTCTTGAAAAAGAAAATGTGGAGCAAATTGTTCCCCCCGTTGAAGAACCTACCGCGCAAGTTGAGCCATTAGAAACCACTGAACCAGTGGAAACTACCGAAACTACCGAAACGTCCGAAGCAACCGAACTAGCTGGGCAAGAACCCTCAGTCGATACGGCGCAGGCAGATATGATTGATAGCGCGCAAAGTACAACGGAGCAGGGTTCAGAGGTGGAAAATATAACACAAACGTTTGAACCAGAGCTTGCAGGGCTGGAGCATGAGCATGCTAAGGCCACTAACTCCCCGCCTGAAGATATAGCCCCCACAAAAACAGCAGATATGATTGAGACTGATATGGCTACAGAGGCTGAGCAACTTTCGCAAGTTGATGATACTGCAACTAGCCAAGAATTAAGCCCCGAACAGAAAGTTAAAGTAACACAAGAACTTTCGCAAAATAGCGAGCAAACTAAGGAGCTTAGTAGGCTTGAATTAGAAGAAGAGCTCTTGCCCTTACCTCAAAATGAGCTTGAAGAAGACACAAGTGAAGATAGCCTTGCAACCACATTGGAAGAGGGTAAGGATATATGAAGCTTGCCCCTGCCGCCTGCCAACAACTGCTTGAAAATGCCAGCCCTTTGCATATTTTTGGCAAGGTGAACAAGGTTGTGGGTTTGATAGCTGAGGGTAGTGGCTTGCGAGCACCACTAGGAGCCGTTTGTCACATGATACCAGAGGGTGAGGAAGAGGGCGTCGCTGCTGAGGTGGTGGGCTTTCGTGATGGTAACTTACTCTTTATGCCCTATGGTGATATGCGTGGTATTCGGCCTGGCAGTCTTATTCGTAATAGTAGCTTGCCTCCATATTTCCCTGTTGGCCCTCATATCTTAGGCCGAACCCTTGATGCCTTTGGTGCTCCTCTTGATGGTGGGCCACCCGTAAGTGCTGAAATTTTTTCTACATCACAACAATTTACTGAAGAAAATAAAGAAAGCTTTGTTCAAAAATTGGATGAGCAAAAAAGCTTTGTTCCGCCATGGCTTCAAGAGGCCAATGTTTCATGGGGCCAAGGTATGGCCCCCATCTACGCCGACCCACCAAGCCCGTTAAAGCGGCCTCGTATTACCGATATTTTAGATGTGGGCGTGCGCTCCATTAATACCTTGCTTACCCTTGGTAAAGGCCAGCGCGTGGGGATTATGGCTGGTTCTGGCGTTGGTAAATCTACCTTAATGGGGATGATGGCCCGCTATACTAAGGCTGATGTAAATGTCATTGGTTTAATTGGTGAGCGTGGGCGCGAAGTTCTTGAGTTTATGGAGCGTGATCTTGGGCCTGAGGGCATGGCGCGCTCAGTTTTAATTATTGCTACCTCTGACCAATCGCCCTTGGTACGCATGCGCGCAGCTTACGCTGCCACCGCTGTAGCGGAATATTTTAGGGATAAGGGCAAGGATGTGCTCTTGATGATGGACTCAGTAACCCGTTTTGCCATGGCCGCTCGTGAGGTGGGTCTTGCCATTGGTGAGCCGCCCACCACCAAGGGGTACACGCCTACAGTCTTTGCTCAATTACCCAAGCTATTGGAAAGGGCTGGTCGTTCTGATAATGGAACAATTACGGGTATTTATACTGTACTCGTTGATGGTGATGACTTTAATGAACCCATTGCCGATGCTGTACGCTCCATTTTAGATGGGCATATAGTACTTACCCGTGATCTTGCGGATCAGGGGCATTTTCCGGCCATTGATGTTTTGAAATCCATTAGTCGTTTGCGTACCGATATTTGCTCAAAAGAAGACATTGTGGCAGGACAAAGTGTTACTCGTCTTATGAGTACCTATCGTAAGGTTGAAGATATGATTAATATTGGGGCTTATGCGCAAGGGGCCAATGCCGATATTGATGCAGCTATTATTAAAATGCCTCACATTAATACATTTTTATGTCAAGAAATTGATGACCAACAAACACTTGAGCAGAGCATGCAAGCTTTGCGTTTGCTTGCAAATGCCTAGTTTTTTGCATACGCAATTTAATTTGTTGAAGCCACACAAGATTACTTCATAAATTCAGCAGCCATCTTCTTGGCGAGTTCATATTGGCTTTCTCTGGTGGGTGTCATGCCATCAAGCTTTGCGGCTTTTACAGCATGCATGATATGAGCATAAATAGGCCCTGGTGGTAGGTCTATGGCCAGCAAGTCTTTGCCGTCGATGGAAATTTTCTCATGTTGCCAAGTGGTAATATAGCGCGAAAGTGCCTTACGCAGTTTTTCCGAAACCGTTCTTGCCATGATAAATAAAATCATTTCAATGGGTATATTTTCCAATATAAAATATAAATCACTTACTCTTTTATTTTTGCTTTTATGCCAATTGGTTATACTCTCACGCGCACTGCGCACGCGCTCACGCAATTGTAGAAAATCATGTTGCTGAGCCTTGGGCACTCCCAAGCGTTGGATAACGCTTGCGCAATCTTGATAGTTAAGCTTACGGCATAGCCCTAAAAAGTATACAATCCAGTGCTGGGGCTTCTTTTCAAAATATAGTAAATGATACCAGTCTAATATATCTTTAATGGAATATAGGAGGGATAATTTTTGCTGATTAAGAGCTAATTGAGCGTGAATTGCCGGCAAAAGACCTAATTTATTTAGGCGTTGTATGATGGATATGGGGTTTGGTTCGTCAAAAATAATTCGCATTTCATGAAAGAGGCGCGCCCCAGAAAGTTTATCCATTAATTTAAGTGTTAAGGTGTTTTTTATTAATTTTTCTACTGCCGTTCCAAGCTTAAAATTATAACGTTGTTCAAAGCGTACTGCACGCAAGCAGCGTGAAGGGTCTTCCACAAAACTTAAGGTATGTAGTACGCGTATGCGGCGATCATTTATGTCACGCTGGCCGCCAAAAAAGTCTACCAATTGACCAAAAACAGAACTTTCTAAACGAATGGCCAAAGCATTTATGGTAAAATCTCGCCTGATAAGGTCAAGCTTAAGGGATGATAATTCCACCGTAGGCATGGCCGCAGGATATTCGTAATATTCAAGGCGGGCTGTGGCCACGTCAATATGCCATGTTTTACCAGCTTCGTCTTGAAAAATAACCACCGCTGTTAAAAATTTCTCATGCTCTCGAATACGTCCTTTAAATAGCTTGGCAAGCTCACGCGCAAAGGCAATGCCGTTGCCCTCCACAACAATATCAATATCATAATTGGGTTGTTCTAGTAAAAGATCACGCACAAAACCACCCACGGCATAAGCTGGCATGTGTAACTTATCTCCAAGATTACCCATGGTTGTAAGCAAGTTATAAATATTTTTTGGCAATCTATCGCGCATAATTTTTACAAGAGAGCGTTCTTTTCTGCCTTCACGCAAGGTAATGGGTACCTCATCGGGCTTTTCTGCAAAAATGTGAATAAGATCGGTACGGGTAACAACGCCTATAACTTCATCATTTTCTACAATAGGAACAAGTCCTTGCCTTGCACCAACTATAATATCAATCAAATTAGCAAGGCTTGCCGCAGGGGGTAGGGTGTGTACATTGCGCTGCATATAGGTATCAAATTCAGTGAGATGGTGCTGCACGGCACGACTGGCAGTTTGAGCGTCTAAAATGCCTATGCATTGATGTGTGCCTTTCTTAAAAATCGGTATAGATTTAATGCCAAGCTGAGTCATAAGCATATAGGCATCTTGCATACTCTTATCTTCTTCAATGCCTAGGGCTGGTGCGCTCATATAATCTCGAGCACACTTTTCTGACTGCACTTGATGATGCAACTTTTGAATAATTATTTCACGTACCTGTTGTATGGTCATATCACGTACCGAAGCCGATGCAGCATAGGCATGCCCGCCGCCGCCAAGGGCTACGCATACATCGCCTACGTTAATGGCATCGCTACGGCTACGAGCCACAACGGTAATACATCCGCCCATGCGTCCAAGGGCAAATAGTACGGGGAAGCGTTCAATTTCCATAAGTTTATGGGCTAAAAAAGCAAAATCCCCTAAATAATGCTCCATGGAAACATCTGCCAAAACTACAACAACATCACCCACAGTATAGGAAGTGGCAGATTCAAGTAAGGAATGTAGGGCTTGAATGTGCGTACTGGTTAACTCATAGGCTGCAAGATCTGATATGGTATTAACATCCATACCTTTTTCCAGTAGCCAAGCCGCTGCAACATAGTCATGGGTAGTGGTGGATGTATAGGTAAATGAGCCAGTGTCAGCATAGATACCAAGGCCAAGTATGGTGGCGTCTTGGCAAGAAAGCTCTAGGTTTTTTGCCCTTATTTCACGCAAGATTAAAGTGGTGGTGGCACCCACTTTATCAATATTCATATGTGGTGTTATAATGTCATCATGTGATGGGGGATGATGATCCCATATATGAATTTCTAAATCCTTACTTTCAAGTAATACTTTAACATGTGGAACTCTTGAATGTTGGCTAGTATCCACGATTATAAGGCGTTTGATGCTATTCCATTCTATTTGTTCAAGTGACTTAAAGTTATACATGAAAACGGCGGTTTCAGTATAAAAATTGTTAAGGCTTTTCTCTTGGGTGCCGGGGAAAAGTAATATGGATCCAGGGTAAAGTATTTGCGCTGCAATAATGGAGGCAAAGGCGTCAAAATCTGCGTTGGAGTGACAAGTTATGAGTGTGTCGCTATTTTCTACTGCTGGTGGTAAGGGTGTGTTGCATGAACGCTTCATATTAAGTACCTTTATTTCTAGGATGATAGCGTTTGTGTACATCCATTAAGCGGCGAGTTTGCACATGAGTATAAATTTCAGTGGCCCCTATGTCACTATGCCCAAGTAGTATTTGTACCGTGCGTAAGTCTGCTCCACCTTCTAAAAGGTGTGTCGCAAAAGAATGTCTAAAGGTATGTGGAGAAATGGAGCGGCTAATCCCGGCTTGTATGGCATATTTTTTAACCATTTTCCAGATATATTGCCTTGTTAACCCTCGACCAGAACGGTTTAAGAAAACAAAGTCATCTTGAGGATTAAAAAGACTACGCCAATGGCGTAAATATTCTTGTAAAATATGCATGGCTCTTTCATGTACTGGCACTAGGCGTTCTTTGGAACCTTTGCCAAACACGCGGATTAATCGGCGTTCTTGGTCAATATCGGTGGGGCGTAGCTCACATAATTCTGACACTCTAAGCCCAGATGCGTATAAAAGCTCAAGTATGCAGCGGTCACGCTGTCCAAGGCGATCTTGCATGTCGGGTTTAGCAAATAATGTTTGAATTTCATCTTGACTTAAGAAGTCTGGCAATAGTGATGGGAGTTTGGGGCTTTCTAATAATGCTGCAGGATTTTTAGATAAAATTCCTTGTTCTAGCGCGTAGGCAAAAAATCCACGCAGGCTAGAAAGGTGCCGTGAAAGGGTACGCCCAGCATGGCCGCGTTTGCGTAGCCAAGCTAAATATAAAAAAAGCTCAGGCTCTCCAAGTTCTTTGGAGATATTTTGCTCACCAATTTCATCTAAATATGCCAAAAAATTTTTTAAATCATGCCCGTATGATGCTGTGGTGTGAGGTGAAAGACCACGCTCAGCCAAGAGGTGGTCTAGCCATTGCTCAACTAATCTATGGGCAGAATCAAATTCTTGATGTGGCATATCCACTATTCCAATTAAGTTATAAAACAATTGTGCTATGCGGTAATTTTTCTACCCCAAAAGCTTTATGTATTTAATCTTCTTCTTTTTTAATGGCTTGCTCTGGCAGTACGCGTCCGCCATTTTCTAATTTTTTTAAGAAAGCATCCCTGCAATCATAGCTACAAAAACGATGTATAACTTCACCGTCTTTAACAGTAATGCCGCTATCTACGTCGATATAGGCACCACATTCAGGGTCTTTAACCATCTCCCCTTGAGCCACCTTGGTTTCCATTTCTACGGGGTCGTCTTTTTTAGCGAATTTTCTTTTTAAATCATTGGCAAAAAGTCTGTACAGAAAATAACAAGCAATAGCCAATATTACCCATTTTAACATAATAATACTCCTATAATATTAACAAAATGACATTATTTAAGACTCCTGCACAAATAAATTTATAAACAAATGCAAATTTACCGCAAAAGCACAAAAATAAAGTTAAAAAATAACTGTGCAGGACCCTTTATTTCTGAAAAATTTTTTGCCCTTGTACACTGTAATTTATTTGCGATAAACAGTGCTCAAGCTCAAAGGGCAATATATCCTGCCGAGCCACATCACGCAAGGCAATGAGCACAAAAGCTCTTTGATGCATGCGCGGATGCGGTACCATACACTGAGGCTCATGATGTTGCTCATGGCCAAAAAGTAATAAATCCAAGTCGATACAGCGTGGCCCAAATTGCATTTCTTTATTTTTACTGCGCACTCGGCCAAGCTTTTCTTCAATGTTATGCAAGCAGTTTAATAAAGTATAGGCAGACCAATTTTGCGCACATTCCATACGTATTACTTGATTATAAAACCAGTTTTGCTCTTTTATCCCTTGTGGCTCTGTGTTATATACTGGTGATATTGCTGTAATTTTTAATCCTTGCTCAGCTGCAATGAGCTCCTTGGCTTTGCTTAAAAACTCAAGACTTTGGCCCATATTAGAACCTAAACTAACATATGCTATGGTCATAATTATTGGGGGTTCAATCTACCAGTAATATTATCACGAATCCATTTGGGGTCAAGCCATTCAAGGGGGGTTACCTCCACCCCTCCCACCAATATACCAAAGTGTAAATGAGTGCCAAAGGCCATGCCGGTTTCGCCAGTGGTACCAAGCACATCACCCTTATTTAGCATATCGCCAACTTTTGTTTGAATATCCGTTAAGTGTGAGTAGAGTGACATTAAGCCTAAACCGTGATCTATAACCACCAATTTTCCATAAATGCCTAATTCATCAGCAAAAATAACCTTACCAGTGTTGGCAGCCGGTATGGGGGCTTGCCTTACAGACGCTAAGTCAAAGCCAAGATGCCATTGATTATCCACCACTTGCCCCTTGTAAACATAGGTACGATGGTCACCGTATCCGGCGCGAGATGCAGCACGTGGCAAGCGTAAGAATAATCCCTTCCACATGGCTTTAGCTTCAGTTTGCTTAGAAAGGTGAGCTAAAAACTCTGCATTGGCTAGGCGAATATCTTTATTAATTATGATAAATGCATCAAAATGACTTGGAGCATTGGGAGCAAGTCTACCAAGGCGCGCATTTAATTTTTCCAAAAAGCTATCGGTAATGGTTATGGTGTCTTGTTTAAACACACGCTGGATGGCATGCACGCGCAAACTATTGGTAGTAACGTGCCCAGCAAGGTCTTTAGCTGTGATTTTAGGCAAAAATTCACTGGGGCTTAAAGTATGCGGAAAGGCAAAGTAACAAATATAACTGCCGTTAGATTGTTTAAAGCCCGGAAATAATTTGTCATTTACCATAACTCCACTAAACTCAACATCCTCGTTAATGGTATAGGCAACAACAGCACTACCCCCGCGGCGTACATTGGGCGGTAGGGTAGTTATATCAATGCGCGGTGGGTCAGTATCAAGACGCATGGGAATAGTGATAGTGCGGCTATTACCAAGTCCAAAGCTTGCCAGTGAAGCATCAAGAGTTTTAATTTCAAACTCAAAAGCACCTTCTTTAATAGGGCTATTTTTTAAGTTAAAAGTCACGCTATCTTCTGTTTGATAGGGTGCAAAATTTTTGGTGAAAATTTCTGTGCGGCGATTATTTTCACGCACAGCAATGGTTATGGAGCGAACCCCAGCAGGGTCAGTTAAAGTGATGGTAATGGGTGTTTCTGGTGCAACTCTTCCGCTATCGGGGGAAATAATAAGGCTTGGCCCCTCCATATCGCTAAAAAATAAATAGGCCCCATATCCAAAAGAACCTATAAAAATCAATGCGATAGCTGTTGAAAAAAATGTTTTTATACTCATACTAATAACCTGCGATTCTTATTTTAATGTTTCGTGATTTATTTCATATACTACTTATTGATGTATTTGTCATTATGCAATACTATACCTTGAGTAAGTTTAGTAATAATATATTATATTATAAGCATTTTAAAGTGTTAGGATAATTATGAGACCTATGCCGTCCAGAGCCGTAGACCCACAAAAACTACGTGAATCCATGGTTAAATATTTACAAAATCAAGTGGGCATTACAGATACTAAAGTCTTAGCGGTAATGAACACCTTGCCGCGGCATGACTTTGTGCAAGAAGTTTTTCGCTTGCAAGCATATGAAGATCGCCCCCTGCCCATTGGTTATGGTCAAACCATTTCGCAACCATCTACCGTGGCTTTAATGACACAATTTTTAGAGGTTGAGGCGGGCATGCGAGTGCTTGAAATTGGCACTGGTTCTGGTTACCAAGCTGCTGTTTTGGCCGCATTGGGGTGTCGTGTGTATACTGTTGAACGTGTACCAGAATTATATAGCGCAACTAGGGCCTTACTTGAACAAAAATTTAATATGCGTAATATTTTTATGCATCGCTATGATGGCACTCTAGGCATGAAGGAAGCAGCACCATTTGACCGTATCTTAGTCACAGCCGGTGGGCCAGAAATCCCCAAACCCTTAGTGGAGCAATTGGAAGATCCTGGCCTTATGTTAATTCCTGTGGGTAGCCAAAAACGTTCTCAACGCTTAGTGCGTGTGCGCAAATTAAATAAAGTTGTAACCGTTGCCGACATGGGGCAAGCGGTTTTCGTTGACCTTGTGGGTAATCACGGGTGGTAAATTAAAATTTTGAGGTGGATATGTCTTCATGTTCTTCTGGTGGTAAAAATGCAATGCTTGAGGCCATGGCCTTACAAGATAATATTATTTCTAACACCTTAAATAAAATTCGGTATAAGCTCTTTATTATGAGCGGTAAGGGGGGCGTTGGTAAAAGCTCAGTCACTGTCAATACCGCTGCTGCCTTAGCCGCTCGTGGGTTTAAGGTGGGTATTTTAGATGTGGATATTCATGGCCCAAGTGTACCCAATTTACTTGGGGTAGACGCCGGTATTGAAAAAGACCCCCTAACATCACTCATGCTTCCAGCTCAATATAATGATAAATTAAGCATTATTTCTATGGATTCTCTACTTAGAGAAAAGGATAGTGCTGTAATTTGGCGTGGCCCTAAAAAAACTGCAGCCATTCGCCAATTTATTTCTGACGTGCAGTGGGGCGAGCTTGATTTTTTACTTATAGATTCGCCTCCGGGCACAGGTGATGAGCATATGACTGTGCTAAAAACCATTCCGGATGCTCTTTGTGTAGTGGTTACAACCCCGCAAGAAATATCCTTGGCTGACGTGCGTAAGGCTATAAATTTTTTACAATATGCTAAGGGTAATGTGCTTGGAGTTGTGGAAAATATGAGCGGTCTTTTTTGTCCTCACTGTCATGAAGCGATTGATTTATTTAAAAAAGGCGGGGGTAAGGCTTTGGCAGAAAAGTATGCATTGACCTTTCTTGGGGATATTCCTCTTGACCCAGCCACAGTGGTTTCAGCAGATCGTGGCGTGCCGGTGGTGTTTTTAGAAGGTGATTCTCCAGCTAAACAAGGTTTTTTAAACCTTGCTGATAACATTGTAAAAACTTGTGCTTCTAGCTTGGAAGCTTTGGCTAGTAGTCATGATTAGCATATAACTATTGAAAATATTAAATATTATTCTTCCTTAAGTTTTATGGTGAATATTTTTCTTTTCTGTGCGCCAATGATATGTTAGTATCTCGCAATTAAATGGCTATATGTATCGTTTTTGTTAATATATGTAGTATTTTATACTGTTTATGACTACACTACTATTTATTGTTTAGAGTGGTCTTTAAATAAATTTTGGTAAGCAAAACTTTGTATGACGTAAAATAAGCCAGAGCTTACTTCTGGTGTATATAACATAATAAGATAGTTTGGATAATTATGTTACACTTAGCTAATCAACTTACTTTATTACGCATACTTATAGTGCCGTTTATAGTTTTTTTGCTGCACTTTCAAGGCCCGTGGATATGTATTTTAGCTGCAATTATGTTTATAATCGCATCGCTTACAGATCTTGCAGACGGCTATATTGCGCGTCGTTTTAATATGGTTACCAGTTTGGGTAAATTTCTTGACCCCTTGGCAGATAAAGTTCTTGTGTGTTCTGTGTTAATTATGCTGGTGTATTTGGGTTGGGTTCAGGCGTGGATAACCATAATTATAATTTGTAGAGAGCTTGTGGTGACTGGTTTACGCGCCATAGCCATAGACGAAGGCATAGTGCTTGCGGCCGATGAATACGGTAAATTAAAGACCGTGCTACAAATTTTAGCACTAATACCTTTGATTATTCATTATCCTTTTTTAGGATTTGATTTCCAACCTATTGGAATGTTTTTATTGTATGTCTCCACGGTGCTTGCTGTGTATTCCGGCGGTAATTATGTCTATGGATTTTACAAAACAAGTGTCAAAAAAGACGTTTAGATTATACTAAGTATTTACGGTGATATTATGGTTACATATTTGCAGTTACGGCTTAAAAATTGTTTACAAACTATATTGGAAATTGAATCTGATATGGGCAAATACCCTTTATATGATGCATTAAAGTCAGATATGGAAATACTTAAAAAATATCTGGCTGACGTTGATAATCTAGAGCTATCAGAAGAAGATGTCTTGCGCTTAGAGCAGGCAACAACTTCCTTTTTGAGTGAGCTCTATTTGCCCTTGGCTGAAGGCGCAAAAATTGTCAATAAAAATATAGTTTTACAATAAATGAGTGATTGTTAAAACATGTTTTGGCGCACCTGTATTCTTGTTGCCTTAGGTTTAATCAACGTAATACTCTTTTATCGTATGATATGGGGTGATAGTGGGATTTTAGCCTTCAATAAACTGCGCAATCAGTACCAAGGTCTTGTGCAGGAATTGGCAACGCTAGATAAAGAAAATATTGACTTAAGTAATGAAATAAGATTGTTGAAGTCTGATGAAGATTATATAGAAAAAATGATTAGGCAGCGTTTGCACTATGTGCGTGATAATGAAATTTTATACCTATTTACGGATACACCGCCCATAACCGGAGAAGAAAGTAATGAAGGAAAAAATTGACTGGTATCAGGAAGTGCTTGATTTAGAGCCAGGGTCAAAAGTTTTCTTTCCCTTGGCCAAGCTACTTGCACAAAATAATGAGGTTTTGCGTGCCATTGATACCTTACAACTTGGGCTTGAGCGTCACCCTGAGTTTATAGAAGCACGGCTATACTTTATTGATCTTTTGCATCAAAATTCTGATGTGGAAAATTGTAAACAGATCCTCGAACAACAATTAGCGTTACTTACTCCTTTATTTACCCGTTATGCAGGATTTTGGAAAGCTTGGGGGAATAGTGCTCAGATTACATCGCAAAAAGGCGATACCGGCCTTGCCATTGCTTTTTTAGCTGCTTTATTTCAAGATAACTCTTTGTCTCTTTCAGAAATTGTTGCCAAGGGCCTACAAATGGTACTTGGTGAAGATAGTAAATCCACTGCTGGCGGCTCTGGTTCAGACGGCCAAGCTCAAAGCCATGCCGCGGCTGCACCTATTATGGTTAAGGGGGTTGTGCGCCCTGATACGCTATTAAAATTGCAAAAGAAAGAACTTGACCAACCCAAAGATATTGAAAATATAGACAGTGATTTAAGCGATGATAATTTAAATGCTGAACATGGCATAAGCGATATATCCCCTACACAAACCTCATTAGAAGAACAAAAACCAACCTTAGATGATGATTATATGGATGAAGATGAGGAGAGGGAAGAGCGTTTTTCACTGCGCACGCGCTCCATGGCTGAAGTTTTGGCCGAGCAAGGCGACTTTGCCGGAGCCCTTGAAATATATGAAGAACTTGTTAATAATTCCGACTCTGCGCAAGAGAAGGAAGATTTAGAATCAAGGATGAACACATTAAGCTCACACCTTGGAACTCACCAAGAAAAAATTGTGACAGAGGAAGTTCCGAGGTCTCCTGGGAAAGATCGCATACTCTCAGTGCTTGAAACTTTAGCCGAAAGATTAGAAAATCGTGCAAACTCTTAACATTGCACAATAATAGATTTAAGTACATAAAATTTTTAGTATATATTGTATATCTTATTGGATAACATACCTTATTTGTGGGTAATTGAGGAGAATTATGTTGATACGAAATGGTGTGGTGGGAGCTTTATTGGCTCTGCTCGTGTTTGGTAGTGTAGGCTGTGGTTATAATCAGGATGTAAAAAATGTCTGGAAGGGCACTAAAGGCTGGTGGTATCGCAATGTAAGCGTTCCAGCCAGCATTGACTACGACGAAAAGGGCGAAATGTCTGAATATAAAACCACTCTTGCTCAAAGCATGATAGGGATTGATGTTCAGTTAACTAGCTTAGAAAAAATTATGAATAATGCCGATAAACCCCCGACCAATGAGTGGGTGCAGGCATTATTTACTCGTTTTCCTTGGCTTAGTGGCTTTACTGGCGTAAAGGCCGATGGTTCAATTCTTGGTCAAGTGCCTGGCCTACCCATGAAGCCTTTAGACTTCCTCCCCTTATTGAATGAAGATAACAAGCAAAATTTACGTGCTCTTAGAGGTAATGTTCAAAATACACCCATGGGGCCGGAAGTATTTTTGGCCACACCCTTGTATGATGCTCATACTTTCTTAGGTATTGTAAGTGTTTACTTTGATATGCGTGAGCTTTTACAGTATTCTGATAGTCCTGACGAGTTAGTAATTGTTTCACCCCAAGCTGTGCTTTGGGCTGGTAAGTATAACTTTGCATCAACTCCCATGGCTGGTGTGCCTTGGGATATTACTACACTTAAAGCAACTAGTGGTACTGTCACTAATGCAGGCGGTTCTTTTTATTGGACATTACGCTACCTTGGCAACCAACCTTTAATTTTTGGCGTGGCTGTTAGCGGTAGTTTTGATGAGTCCTATAACTCCCGCACTGGCCCTGTGGATGCCTCGGGTTTTGTGGAGCCAACTTATGTTGAGCCAGAAGTGGAAGATGATGAAAGTGTAGAAGATGTTGAAGAGTCTACCACTGAGGGTACTGACGCAGAACCTACGGAAGCTAGCACAACTCAAGATGGGTCTTTTATGCCATCACCTATTCACCCTGACTCTGCTGATGATACAAGCGACAGTGATGCTTCAACAACTGATGATTCTGAAGTGAATGAAACTCCTGAAGCAGTTGAAGAAACAGCCCCAAGGGCAGCACCTGCTCCTGTGTCAAGGCCTTCTCCCATTTATCCTGACGCGCCAGATAGTGATGCAGATAGTACAAGTGTTGATGCCAGCACAGAGGATGATAGCGAAGACGCAAGTACCAGTGATACAGAAGCAAGCTCTGCAGATGATGCTGATGCCTCTGACGCCACTAGTGTTGAAAGCGATACAGCTGACGAAGAAGACGATGACCAAGGCTCAGGCTATAGACAGCCAAGCCCGTTTGGCCCACAATAATTAAATTATAAAAACGCCAGAATATTTCTGGCGTTTTTAAGAGTGTTGACTTTATCAACACGACCCAAAAATCAGAAATAGGTGCAATTTACTTGCACCGTTAAATGACTGATTTTTGTGTCTTGCTGCCAAGCAAGCTTGCTTGCTTAGGCGGCACAAACACCACAGGGTGGGGTTTGTCGTCAAACTGACCAGAATATTTCTGGCGTTTTTATAATGATGTTTTGTTAATGAGGAAAACCTCTCTTTAATTTTGATCTTTAGTTTAATTTGAAAAAGGGGATAAGTATGTCGGAAATTACCGTCACAGAATACTTGTTACTCCATCAGCACCGTAGCCCTCATGCTACGGGACAATTTACAAGCCTTTTATATGATTTGATTTTATCTGGAAAGATTATTTCAAAGCGTGTAAATAAGGCTGGGCTTTTGGATATTTTAGGCGGCGCAGGATATGTTAATGTGCAAGGTGAAGATGTTCAAAAACTTGATGATATTGCAAATAATGTAATGATATATAGGATGGAGCGATGTGGTACTTTATGTGCCATGGGTTCTGAGGAAGAAGCAGAGCTTTTAACCATTCCTCCAGATTTTCCTCGTGGTGATTATATTTTGATTTTTGACCCCTTGGATGGATCAAGCAATATTGATGTAAATATTAACGTAGGGACGATTTTTTCCATATTGCGCCGGCCCAAGGATAGCACTGGTGAGGTTACTCTTAAAGATGTTTTGCAACCCGGTACAGAACAAGTGGCTGCAGGTTATATTCTTTATGGCCCATCGACTATGTTAGTTTTCACTACCGGGCAGGGTGTGCATGGTTTTACCCTTGACCCTGGTGTTGGTGAGTTTTTGCTTTCTCACCCTAATATTACTATGCCTGAGCGTGGCAAGGTTTACTCTGTAAACGAAGGCTATTGGCATGATTGGGGCCAAGCTGCTCAGCAAAGTGTAGCTTGGTTTAAAGATCCAAACAGCGGTCATGGTACAAAATATTCAGCGCGTTATGTGGGCTCCCTTGTGGCAGATTTTCACCGTACTTTGCTTAATGGTGGCATTTACCTTTATCCTGAAGACAAAAATAAACCTCAAGGTAAACTGCGCCTTATGTGTGAGGCTTCGCCACTAGCTTTTCTTGCTGAGCAAGCCGGAGGCAAGGCCAGTAATGGGTATAAACGCATTTTAGACATTGTTCCAGATGAGTTACATACTCGTACACCTTTATTTATTGGTTCGCAGGCAGAAGTGGATGATGTTGACCGATTTTATAGTGAACTTGGAAAGTAAGTGTGATTTGCCTAGGCATTGAAAGTTCTTGCGATGAAACTGCCCTTGCTTTAGTGCGCGACGGCTTACTTATTGGTAATATTGTCGCTACGCAAGAAGAAATTCACGCGCTTTTTGGCGGTGTTGTGCCTGAGCTTGCATCGCGTGAGCATTATCGCTTAATGGGGCCTTTGTTTGATGCTCTTTTACAGCGTTCAGGCATTGAAGTGCAAGATATAGATTATTATGCCGTTTCGCGTGGGCCAGGATTACTTGGAGCACTTCTTGTGGGGGTAAACTTTGCTAAAGGGCTTGCCTTTGCTAGCAATAAACCCATTGTAGGGGTAAATCACCTTTACGCTCATTTATTGGCCGCAGGTATTGAGCAACCGTTAATTTTTCCGGCCTTGGGCGTGCTTGTTTCTGGTGGGCACACTCATATATATATGATGGATTCCATACGCTCATTTACTGTACTTGGGCGTACTCTTGATGATGCTGCCGGTGAGGCATTTGATAAAGTAGGCAAAATGCTTGGCTTACCTTATCCGGCAGGGCGTATTATAGACGCGTTAGCTAAGCGCGGTGAAGCAGTAAATAGCAAGCTATTTCCTCGTCCATACATTGACAACGATAACCTGGACTTTAGTTTTAGTGGGCTTAAAACAGCCGCCAGCCAGTATATACAGGCGCGCCCAGAGTTAACACAGCCTTTTATTGATGTTGATAGTGCGCCAAAAGCTCTTTGTGATATGTGCCTTGCTTTTAATATGGCTGTTGTGGATACATTGTGCATTAAAGTTACCCGCGCGCTAGAAAGAGTTAATGTAGAGAGTATTATTTTAGCCGGTGGGGTTGCTGGTAACTCATTACTTAGAGAGCGTATGCAAAACTTAGCTCTAGGTTTTGATAAAACATTTATTACACCGTCCCTTAGTCTTTGTACTGATAATGCTGCCATGGTGGCTTATGCCGGATGGTGCTATGCTCAAGATGGCCTCATGCACGGGCTTGATTTTGAAGCCATTCCAAGAGGTAGAGCCTTACCAGAAGATTGGCATTGTGCGATGTAATATATTGTGGAAATGGTGCCTCTTGAAGGGTGTTTAAACACATTTTTTAGTTGATGTAAATTTTATAAAGGTAGTTTTACTCTATATTTAAGACTTTTAAATAGCCTCGTAGATTATTCGTGGCTTGACAGGAAAGTATTTGAAAATTAGACTGTCTCACTTACATATGTCACATAATTTTTATAACCATAGAAGGAGTTAGATATGGCTACTCAAATAACAGATGCCAATTTTGACGAAGCAGTTCTTCAGTCAGATTTACCTGTATTACTTGATTTTTGGGCTCCATGGTGTGGCCCTTGTCGTGCCATCGGCCCCATTGTGGATGAATTGTCCACTGAGTATGAAGGCAAGGTTTTTGTGGCAAAGATGAATGTGGATGAAAACCCACAAACCCCTACAAAATACGGTATTAGAGCTATTCCCACCCTTATAATTTTTAAAGGTGGCGAAGTGCTTGAGCAAATTACTGGTGCCGTTACCAAGGATACACTTAAAGAAAAGTTGGAGCAAAAGGCTCTTGCATGATATATGATGCCATTATTATTGGTGGAGGGCCTGCTGGTATAACAGCGGCTCTTTATTTAGTGCGCTCTGGCTGCTCTGTTGCTTTTGTGGAAAAAATAGCACCGGGTGGTCAGGTGTTGAAAACTGAATCCATTGAAAATTACCCAGGCTTTCCAGATGGTATAAAAGGGTATGAATTGGCTGATGTTTTTGCAGCACATTTAAATGGACTTGAGCTTGATCGTTTCTCCAGTGAAGTTACAAAGCTTGAGCTTATGCAAGATAATGAAGAAGCTGCCCATAAGGTACACCGTGTGCATTTTAACAATTCGCACATTGATGGACATACGGTAATAGTATGTTCTGGGGCTGAGCATAAGCACTTAGGTATTGACAATGAATTAAAGCTCTCAGGGCGCGGTATTTCTTATTGTGCTATTTGTGATGGTAACTTTTTTCGAGGGCAGGAAGTGGCAGTCGTGGGCGGTGGAAATACCGCACTTGAGGAGTCATTATACCTTTCCAAAATTGTAAAAAAAGTATATCTTATTCACAGAAGGGAAGAGTTTCGAGGTGCAAAGGTATATCTTGATAGATTGGATAATGCTGAAAATGTTGAAATCATTAAGAGTACCGTTGTCACAGCCATTCATGGTGAAACTGATCTCACAGGGCTTAGTTTAAAAAATATTCAAAATGGTGATGAAACAGAACTCCCCGTGCAGGGCTTTTTCATCTTTGTTGGTATAAAGCCAAGTGTGGACTTTATATCTGATTTGGTACAGCGTGATGCAGCTGGTTTTTTGATTACAGATACTGAAATGCGTACCAATATCCCTGGATTATTTGCTGCGGGTGATATTCGCTCCAAGCTATGCAGGCAAGTTAGTACTGCTGTAGGTGATGGGGCAACCGCCGCTCAAGCTGCCTTCTTATATGTGGAACAACTAAATGGATAAAAAAATTATGCATCGTTTTATAGTCTTGCTTAGTGTAATTTGGCTCTCTGGATGTGGGGTGATTGACTATTTTTATTTGCCACCACCTGAAGACACAGCCCAAGAGCTGTTTGAAACAGCCAATGACTTTATGGCACAAAAAGACTATGTGGCAGCAGCAGAGCGTTACAACAAACTGCGCGACACATATCCTTTTAGTCCATATACCATCGATGCAGAGCTTTCTTTAGCTGATGCATACTTTTTAGATGAAGAATATATTGAAGCTGTGGAAGCTTATAAAGACTTTGAGTCTTTGCATCCTCGCCACGCACAAGTTCCATATGTACTTTATCAAATTGGTGTTGCGCGCATTAAGGGCTTTATCTCCATTGATAGACCCACCAATGAATTGCAAGAAGGCTATGAATATTTTGCGCGCTTGCAACAAAGCTATCCAGATACTGAATATGCCCAAAAAGCCCCAGAGCATATGGCAGAGATTCGCGTGCTGATGGCCGAACATGAATTGTATATTGCAGATGTATTTTATAATATGGGCAAGTATGGGCCGGCGTGGCAACGCTATACCTATGTACAAAATAACTTCCCAGATGTAGAAAAAGCAGCCGAACATGCCAAGCAAAAAAGCCTTAATGCATACTTGCTCTATACTGAGCAACAAAGTGATGAAAAACGTCAAAAACGTGAAGGCACTTGGAAAAGCTGGTTTGACTGGCTGTAATTTATAACTATATATACTTTCAAAAGCCCCGATTTATCGGGGTTTTTGAGTTTATGACAAACCCCACTTCATGGGCTTTGCGCCGCTATTGTCAGTGAAACTGCCAAGCGGAAAGGCACGAAAATCAATCGCTTTACGGCGCAAGTAAATTGCGCCTGCCCTTGATTTATCGATCGTGCTAACTTTGTTAGCACTCTCAAGCTCCTTGTATACTTATACAAGGAGCTTTTAAGTAATATAGCATAAATAGCAAAACTGCATTGACTTTGCTTTACACCCCTCAGATGTAACACCATTTTAATTTAAGAGTCCTGTATAATTCTTAAAATGACAAAATACATGGATTGCTTCGCTTTGCTCTCTGTATCCGTAAGATTCGTGTTACTCTCGATTTGCGTACTTGCTCATCTAACGGCTATGCGTTGCACCCTTCGGGCAAGGCTTAGCTTACAATG